>NZ_CP150661.1:3967500-4079563 GCF_038024105.1 Polaribacter butkevichii | reverse complement strand
TTAATTTTAGCGAATTTTTTGTTATTACAATAGCATTTAAAAATGGGTTTCAACATCCATTTTAGGGTGGTACAAAAATGTGAATAAAATTCAGTATAAAAAAATCAATTTGCTATTGATTATTAACTATTTTTTACGTAAAATGGTAAAAAACTAATTGTTCACACATTTTGAAAAATTCATCAACTAAAACACGAATTCGTTATTCAGAAACCGACCAAATGGGCGTTGTCTATCACGGAAATTATGCTCAATTTTTTGAACTCGGGCGTACAGAATGGTTACGTTCCTTGGGGGTTACATACAAAGATATGGAAATAAGTGGTATAATGCTTCCTGTAATTTCGATAAACTTTAATTTTATTAAATCTGCATTCTATGACGATGTTTTAACTATAAAAACTTATTTAAGAAAAAAGCCAATGGTTAAAATTGAATTTGAATATGAAATTGTAAACCAGAATAATGAAATTATTTGCACAGGCAGTTCTGTTTTAGCTTTTATGAATTCTAAAACGATGAAACCAACTCGTTGTCCGGATTATTTATTAAAAAGTTTAGGATATTAAATAGAAACATAAAAAATTCTATTTCACTTTTTAAAAAGAATCTTAATTATTTTCTGTTGTTTCTACACCATTTATTTGTTGATAGGTTAAATTGTCATGTAAATAAGTGGCAACTTCTGGTAGCCTGTTAATAAGGCTTTCCATAACTTCTGGGTTTGTTAAACCACTACGAACTCCGGGAATCATGCTTAAAGAAGGATCGTCAAAATCTGCACAACCCATGGCCCAGTTTAAAAACATTCGTTTATCTACCAAACGATCATCAATAATTTTAAATTCGGTATGTCTAGTATCTTTACGAAGGCGAGCTAAAAGATCATTAAGGTCTTTAGGTTCTCCTTCTAAAATCTGAAGAAAATATCCCTCTTTATGAATTAGCACTCCGCTAATATTATCTAAGGTATTATAGGCTCTAGAATCGTGAAGTAAATCTAATAAATCACGCTTAGTAAACTCTACAGTAGCCTTACTAGTGTAGGCAATACGACGTAATTTCATAAATAAGTGTAATTAAAGTTTAACATAGCTATTTTAACTTTTTTTATAAAGTTACACTATATTTTATTTAGAATCAAATTAATTTTAGTAGAATACCTCAACCGTCAATTCACATAAATTATCAATAAAATTATGAGTAAGTTTTATTGACTTCAATTTTAATCTTTGTTTTGATATGCTCTTTTAGGAAACCTCCTTTACGGCTACTTTATATAAATTATCAAAAATAGTAAAGATAGCAGCTGCATCTTTTTTTCTAACTGAAATAATATACTCGCAATTCATTTCTAAAGTCTGATTGGTAATTTCAATGTTTTTTTCTTTGATGATTCTTTGCACAGCATTCATCATATCATAATTAAAGGTCAATTTATAAAAAACATTAATGGTTTTTACTAAAATATCTGCCGCCTCTAAAGTAATTTGTGCTGATGTTTTATATGCTGAAATTAAACCGCCTACACCTAATTTTGTACCTCCAAAATATCGTACTGAAACAATTAAAATATTGGTTACTTCAAAAGACTGAATTTGGCCGTAGATTGGTAAACCTGCAGAATTATTAGGCTCCCCATCATCATTTGCTCTAAATTTAATTTTTTCGATACCTAATTGATATGCATAACAAAAATGACGTGCTGCGTGATGTTTCTTTTTTAAGTCTTCTAAATGTTCTTTTACATCATCTTCTGATAAAACAGGAAAAGCATACCCAAAAAATTTAGACCCTTTTTCTTTAAACAGTGTTTCTTCAGATGGTTTTTCTATTGTTTTATAAACGTCTTCTAACATATTATGCAATGGTTACTAATACAATACCTATAATTGCCAAAGCAACTCCTATTTTATTTTTTAAACTAAATTTTTCTTTAAATAAAAGTAATCCTATTAAGGTAGACACCACCACTACAGACACGTTATTTATAGTAAACAAAGTTGAACTTTCAAAACCAGAAGTTTGTAAAGCTTTAATTAAAAAAACAATAGTAAAGTAGTTTGGTACTCCTAAAATAATACCTGCCATAACGTTTTTAAATCCAAATGGTTCTCTTTTCTGAATTGTTTTTACCAATAATATTAGCAAGCCAAAAATAGCTGCAAAACCAAATAAACTTCCAGAAAAAAGGGCTACTTCATTTGCTGGCACAAAATTAACTTCTACATATTTAAGAATTGTATCTATGGCGCCAGAACCAAAAAAGAGTAAAATAGGAAACAATAATCCTGCTTTTTGTAAATTACTTTCTTTTTCTTTTACAGAGGCCAAATAAACAGATACTAAAGCGATTAAAATACCTACAATTTTAAAAAAAGTAACCGATTCATCATATAATAAAACACCAAAAAGTACCGGAATAACTACCGACATTTTTCCTGCAACAGAAGCTACAGAAACACCATTTTGTTGCGCTGTATTTGCCATTACAAAGAAAATAGAAACAAATAAAGCACCTAAAATAATAGCCCCAAAAAACCATGATTTCTCAGGGATTTCTGTAATAGAAAATGTAATTTCAGACAGTCCAAAACCTAAACCAAAAGCAACCAAGTAATTTACTACAATGGCTTTTAATGTGTCTATTTTATAAATGTCGAAATATTTAAAAATAACAAATAATGAGGTTGAAAAAAGAATACTAAAAAGTAAGTAAATCAAAATAAAAATTCTTTTTTAACAAATAACTCCGTTACATCTTCTTGACCAGGAATTAAATTCCAAACATGAATACCTAAAGAGTTTGCTGCATCTGTATTTTCTTTTGTATCATCTATAAAAAGGGTTTCTTCTGCAATTAAATTATTTTCATTTAATACAAACTCATAAATATTAAGATTCGGTTTTCTTAAATGTATTTCATGTGTTAAATAAAATTGCTCAAAACAACCTTTAAATGCAGTATACAAAGCTAACTTCCAATCATTTTTAACCCAAGAAATATGTAAATCATTGGTATTACTTAATAAAAATAATCGGTATTTATTACTTTCTGAAAGTTCTTGAATAAATTTTAATCTTTTTTCAGGAAAATCTAACAGAATAGAATTCCAAGCTTTTATTAATTTCTCTTTAGGTACATTAAATTTGGCTTCAAAAAAGGCAACAAATTCTTCTGTAGAAATTAATCCCATTTCATAGTCATTTAGAATAGGTAAATTTGCTTCAGATTCTTGCGAAATTCCAAGATTTTGTAATTCTTTTGCAAACTTTTTTTTATCTAGGTTGATAAAAATATCGCCAAAATCGAAAATGATGTTTTTAATCATTAGTATATATTTTTAAAACATCTGTTTTGATGTTTATTTTTTCTTTAATTGCCTTATTAAAAAATGGTGCTTTTACACCTTCTTTAAATGCTACTTTACCAACAAAAACACGTGCTTCATCCCACAAATCTTCATCAATAAAAGTTTGTAAGGTTTGCGTACCTCCTTCTATAATTACAGATTGAATTTTATGTTTTTGTAAAACTTCACAAATTTGTCCTGCTAGATTATTAGAGAATTTTATAGTTTCTATAAATAGTTCTCCACTACCGTCAAACAAACATTCTTGCTTTTCTGTAATCACTATCGTTTTAACACTTCCATCAAAAACACTAAGGTTTTTTGGTGCTCTTAAAGTACGATCTAAAACAATTCTTACAGGGTTTTTACCAGACCAACTCCTTACATTTAATTTAGGATTGTCTGCAATTACCGTATTTGTCCCTACTAAAATTGCGTGTTCTTCACTTCTCCATTTATGTACCAATTGTTGCGAATATTGGTTAGAAATCCAAACAGGTTTCTGGGCATCTTTTGTTAACGGAGCCACAAAACCATTTTTAGTTTGTGCCCATTTTAAAATAATATAAGGTCTTTTTTTATCTTGAACCGTAAAAAATCGTTTGTGACGTGCTCTACATTCGTCTTCTAAAACACCAACTATAACATTTATTCCTGCATTTATAAGACGCTCAATTCCTTTACCAGCTACCAAACTATTAGAATCTACGCAACCAATAACTACATTTTTAAGTTTGTTTTTTACAATTAAATCTGCACAAGGTGGTGTTTTTCCAAAGTGAGAACAAGGTTCTAGGGTTACATAAATTGTAGCCTTTTTTAAAAGCGATTTGTCTTTTACAGCACCAATTGCATTTACCTCTGCATGATTGCCCCCATAAGGCGATGTAAAACCTTCTCCAATAATTGTATCCTGATAAACAACAACCGCACCCACAGAAGGATTAGGACGAGAAGCCCCAATGCCGTTTTGGGCAATTTGCAAACAGCGTTCTATGTATTTTTTATGGTTGATAACTCTAAATTAAAATTTAATATTCTGTATTTCATCTATTGGATATTCGCTAGAAAAACCAAAAACTTTATATTTTAAATCACCTTTAAATTGAACCTCTATAGATTTCTTTAAAAACGAATTTAACAAGCCTCCTAGAACACCATTTTTATTATTATCAAATACTTTTTTAGCAGGAATTGCCACTTTTAGTGGTATCGTAAATTCCTTTCTTGCAGGTACTTCAAACTCATCCGAAGAAACCTGTGCAACCTCTACTCCATTTACAATTACTTTAATTTCATCGGTTGCAATTTTACCACCAACATCATTTGGGTTTGTAAAAAAAGCATTGGCTTTTAAACGGATTGTATCTCCTGTAAAACTAGAAACTTTTACATTATCTACCTTAATAAAAATAGGCTTTTCACTTACAGAACAGCTTGTAAAAACAAGAAATAAAAGTATAAAATATAAATGATTTTTCATCTTAATTCATTAAAAAATTAGGTAAATTGCTCTTGCAAAAATACAGTAATAAATGACAAGTAAAGATTTTATCATTAGAGAAATTCTACCTAAGGACAATGCACAAATAGCAATGGTAATTAGAGAGGTTCTTTTAGAGATGGGCGCTCCAAAAATTGGCACTGCTTACGAAGATAAAGCTACCGATAAAATGTTTGAAAACTTTGAGAAACCAACCTCTTTTTATTATGTTATAGAACACAAAAACAAGGTTGTGGGTGGTGCAGGAATTGCTCAATTAGATAATTTTGAAGGTAAAACTTGCGAACTTCAAAAAATGTATTTCTTGCCAATTACTAGAGGAAAAGGTTTAGGTTCTAAATTAATTGAAACTTGTTTAGAAAAAGCAAAATCGATTGGTTTTGAAAATTGTTATTTAGAAACGATGCCTTATATGGATGCTGCACAAGCATTGTATAAGAAAAATGGTTTTATAAATCTTGATAAACCCATGGGAAATACCGGACACTATTCTTGCCCAGTTTGGATGCTAAAAAAATTATGATATTAAAAGATTTTAGACTTTATTTTACAGAAGCACTTTCAGAAATCTATCCAAAGACAGAAATTGATGCTTTCTTTTTTTTGTTGATTGAGGCAAAACTCAATTTACAAAGAATTGATACTGTAATGAAACCCGATTTTTTAATTATTGATGAAGCTTTATCAGAATTAAAAGTGATTGTTAAAAGATTAAAAACAGAAGAACCTATACAATATATTTTAGGTGAAACTGAATTTTATGGATTGCCTTTTAAGGTAAATGAGAACACTTTAATTCCGAGACCAGAAACTGAAGAATTGGTAGAATGGGTTATTAACGAGACACCAAAATTAAGAAGCAAGAACCCAGACCAAAAACTAAAAATTCTAGATATTGGTACCGGAACTGGCTGCATACCAATTTCTCTGGCTAAAAATTTAAAGAACGTAACCCTTTCTGCAATCGATGTTTCATCAGAAGCCCTAAAAGTAGCACAACAAAATGCTCTTTTAAATAACGTCGCTATTTCTTTTTTAGAAATAGACATTTTAGATGCAGCAAAATTACCACAAGAGTATGATATCGTTGTTTCTAATCCGCCTTATGTTAGAGAATTAGAAAAGGTAGAAGTAAATAATAATGTTTTGCAAAACGAACCTCATTTAGCGCTGTTTGTTGATGACCATAACCCATTAATTTTCTATAAAAAGATTGCTTCTTTAGCAAAACAAGGTCTTACTAAAAACGGATTGTTGTTTTTTGAAATCAATCAATATTTAGGAAAAGAAACTGTAGAAATGTTACAGAAACAAGGTTTTAAAAATATCGAACTAAAGAAGGACTTTATTGGAAATGATAGAATGATAAAAGCGAATATTTAGAATGTTGTTTCTTTAGTTTGTATTAAATATCTTTATGTAGTAAAAGATGAGTTTACAGAAATGTGGCTAATTTTGATAAAGCTAAAAATAAGTACTTTTTTATACACGGCGTTCTACGCAGTTGTTATTTCAGTTGTTTTTTCAGATCCATTCTCTGGTCCAAAATTCTAACAATTTCCACAATTTCATTTTCTGCTTTTCTGTAAAAAATTAGATGAGAGTTAATTTTTGAATATCTGTAATTTTCTCGAGTTTGTTCAGCCGATTTCCCAATCATAAAGTTATCAGATATAAATTCAATTTCTCCGATTATTAGGTCGTAATACCTATCCGCTTGTTTTTTAGACCACTTGTAAAAAGTATAAACCCAAATATCATTTAAATCCTTAATTGCTTGTTCACTTATTCTGTATTTGTTTATACTCATAAATGTTTACGATGTAATTCGGCTAGGTTTTGCTTTGGATCGAAATTTTCAACAAAACCGCTTTCTTCTCCAACTTCAAGAGCTTTAATTAATTCTCTTTCTTTATTTTCTTCACTTTCTAGCAAACGTAATGCTGAACGAATTACTTCACTTACTGAGCTATATCTTCCTGATTTTACTTCTTGTTTAATAAAATCTTCAAAATAGTTTCCGATTGATATTGATGTGTTTTTTCCCATTTAAAATCTAATTTATTCAAATATACCTAATCTTGGTAACGCAACCAAATTGTGTAGAATGTGATTGTATATGGTTTGTTTCGTGTTTTAAGCAACTAATTTAGTAAATAAAAACAGAATAGAAAATTCGTAATAATTTACATAAATAAGCGATAACCAAACAATAAACTACAGATGGTACTATGTAACGTTATTTTTCATTCTCCATAATTTTCAAAAGTTTTTTCAGATTTTGTCGATTATCCCAAAAGGCAGTAA
Source organism: Polaribacter butkevichii (assembly GCF_038024105.1). Classification (NCBI taxonomy): domain Bacteria; kingdom Pseudomonadati; phylum Bacteroidota; class Flavobacteriia; order Flavobacteriales; family Flavobacteriaceae; genus Polaribacter; species Polaribacter butkevichii. Next base: position 4,072,399 of record NZ_CP150661.1, on the reverse strand, counting down.
CTAATATTTGTTCATCAGTAACTTTGTAATAAATACTAAAATTTCTTAAAGAAGCGATTCTAACATCTTTAAAATCAGTTGACTTATAAATAAAAGGATTTTCAGAAATCTGTGAGGTTCTTTCAGTAACTAATTTCAAAAGTTTTTTTGAAAATCTATTCGATTTATTCTTTTTAACCCAATATTCTAAAATTCCCACGAATTGAATGTCAGCCGTTCTTGTCCAAACTATATTGCGTTTAGCCATTCAAGATTCCTTTTATTCATTGCTTCTTGAGAAATGAGTTTTCCAGTTTTTATATCATTTTCACTCATTTCCAACATTAACTTTTGCTCATCCGTTAATTCTACGATTTCTAATTCAAATTTACTTGATGAAATTAGTTTATCAAGAGCTTCTAAAAAATCTTTATTGTTAATCGATAGAATTTTGTCAATTAATGCAGTTCTTATTTTGTCAACTGTTGCCATATTATTCTTTTTATAATTCAAATATCCGATATTCTATCGGTCTTTCCTAATGCTGTACACCCCCTTTTTTCCAAACAATCTACCCTTTTTTCAAACCAACTTTATGTCCACCAAAAGCATAATAAAGAATAATGATATAACAAGGTAACAGAATCCAATACCCAAAAGAAGAAGCTTCTGCCAATGCATTCACTTCATTTACGCCAGATATTATTAAATCTTCTTTTTTATTATCGACAATAAAACCATACAAGGGCGGAATAATAGCGCCACCAGAAATTGCCATAATTAACAAAGCAGACCCTCTTTCTGTAAACTTACCTAAACCTGTTAATGCCAATGGCCAAATTGCAGGCCAAACCAATGCATTTGCAATTCCTAAAGCAGCCACAAAAAGCACCGATGTAAATCCGGTTGCATACATAATACAAAATGAGAATACAATACCAAGAATTGCACTTGCTTTTAAAGCGAAAGATTGTGTAATATATTTAGGTATTAAAAAGGCGCCTAAAGCATAGGTAGCCACCATTGCCATTAATGTATAGGTGGTAAAAAATTTGGCTTGTTCTACAGGAATATCTAGAGAAATTCCATAAGAAATAATTGTATCACCAGCAATAACCTCTGCACCTACATATAAAAACAATGCTAAAACACCCAACCATAAATGAGGAAATTGAAAGATGCTCGTTTTGGTTTTTTCTCCAGATTTAGATACTTCAATTGGTTGCGCTTCTACATGTGGTAAAGGTGCTTTTCTAATTAAAATACCCAACACAAATAAAATAACAGCCATTACAATATAAGGCGTAACAACACTATCTGCCATCGTATCTAATAAACTTGCTTTTTCAGCTTCGTCTACAACATTTAATTTGTCTTTAATTTCTTTTATGCCTGATAATAAAATTGCTCCGAAGATTACAGAACCTAAAGATCCTGCTACTTTATTAGCAATTCCCATAATTGAAATACGTTTTGCAGCACTTTCTATAGGTCCTAAAATAGTGATGTAAGGATTAGAAGCGGTTTGTAACAATGTCATTCCGATTCCTTGAATAAAAATTGCCGATAAAAACATCCAGTAAGTTCTTGCTTCTGCAGCCGGAATAAACAATAAAGCACCAATTGCCATCACAATTAAACCTAAAGACATCCCTTTTTTGTAACCAATTTTGTTAATTACATAAGATGCAGGCAAAGCCATTACCACAAAAGAAATATAAGATGCAGATGCTACTAAATAAGACTGTGCATCCGTAAGCTCATTAATGGTTTTCATAAACGGAATTAACGCTCCGTTGATCCAAGTAACAAACCCAAAAATAAAAAATAATCCTGCAATAATAAGTATAGGAATAAGTGTATTATTTTTTGTTTCGGACGGCTGCTGAACAGTAGTAGACATAAAAGGTATCTTTTGATTATTTATAATAAAAATGAAATATACGTATTCCTATATTAAATTCTTATTTAAAATATCAATAAAAATAGATTCAACCCCAAAAAGTAGGTTTGTTTCTAAAATCGATTATCTCCATCTAACAAATCTCCTATACCTCCTAAAACACTGCCTTCTCCTCTACTTCCGTTTCCAGACCTTGGTGCCATAGAAAGGACTCTTCCTGCCAATCTACTAAATGGTAAAGATTGTATATAGACCGTTCCTGGTCCGCGTAAAGAAGCAAAAAACATTCCTTCGCCACCAAAAATGGTGTTTTTTATACCACCAACAAACTCAATATCATACTGTACATCTTGTGTAAAACCAACAATACATCCTGTGTCTACTTTTAAAACTTCTCCTGGTTGCAATACTTTTTTAGCCATGGTACCTCCTGCATGAATAAAGCCTAAACCATCACCTTCTATCTTTTGCATGATAAAACCTTCGCCTCCAAACAAACCTCTACCTAGCTTTTTAGAAAACTCAATACCAATAGAAACTCCTTTTGCTGCACACAAAAAAGCATCTTTCTGACAAATGAATTTTCCACCAAACTGGGTTAAATCAATCGGAATTATTTTTCCAGGATATGGAGATGCAAATGAAATTTGTTTTTTACCTACTCCGTCGTTTGTAAAAACAGTCATAAATAAACTTTCTCCGGTTAAGATTCTTTTTCCTGCAGAAAATATCTTCCCTAACAAACCCGTTTCTTGATTAGAACCATCACCTAAAATAGTATTCATTTTAATGTTGTCGTCCATCATCATAAAAGTACCTGCTTCTGCAACTACGCCTTCTTGCGGATCTAACTCAATTTCTACAAACTGCATTTCTTCGCCAAAGATTTTATAATCTATTTCGTGTGCATTTCTATTAGATGAATTTTGTGGTATTTTATCTTGAAACATAACTCGGTTTTTAAGGTTTATATATTATAAGATGATTTTAGACTCTTTTTGTTACATCAGTAAATAATTAATTTTTAAATTTAATCAATTTTACTTTCTTAAAAAGTATCTAATCTTTTTTCCAAAATCACATATACTCATCTACATTATGATAAAGTTAATTTGATCACTTTACTTATAACACAAAATTAACTTCTTGTTGTTTTACTGCGCAAACAAAAATATTACTTTTGATATGTAGTTAGAAAAAAGCTAATTTGTAAATTATAAAAAAAAGAAATTATGAAATATTTATCTCCAGAAATAGAAGCTTTCTATAATAAATTTGAAACATCAAAACCGTTAGCACGTACAAGTGTATCTTGTGGTATTTTTCAAGATTGTGATTACAACGAAGAAAGACCAGAATTATACAAAAAGAAGGACTAATTTATTTCTTTACACGTAAACTCCAATGGAATTGAAATCTAGAAACCACAACACCTTCTTTATTTTTCCCTTCGGATGTTAAAACAATTACTTGTCCTTCTCCTGTGGCTATAGATTTTTGAATTGCCTCTCTAATCTCATTTCCACCTTTGCAAGAAAAAAGGATTTTTCCTGTTGCCTTTTTAAAGAACTCAGCTTCTTGCTTTGTTACCAGCATCGATACTTTCCGCTTAGAATCATCTATTGCCTTCATTACCAAAACTCCCGTTGGCATTTCTGCTGCCATACCTTGCGCAGCCCAAAACATACTTTTAAACGGGTTTTGATTCATCCAACTATGTTTTATAGAAACCACCACTTCTGTATCTGTAATTGTGCGTGCTCTTACGCCTCCTAAATACGCCAAAGGCAATTTTACAAGGTTAAAAAGATTGACTTTTCTTGGTGTAAATTTCATTTTTTTGATTTAATAAATTTCATCAATATATTTTGACCTTGACAAGGTAGTTAAAATAAATGAAACAAAAACTCAATAAGAACAAGACATACAAGCCTTTTTAATTTTTTTATTTCAAAAAACAAAATGTTAAAAAAATGTTAATTATAGTACTATGCAATGCATAATACCTTTTTTAAGACATATATTTGCATAAGAAAGTATTATATAGTTTATAAATCATGAAACAAAATAAAGAAAACACCAATGCCTTTTTAATTCATATTTCTGCATTTTCAGGATTTATATTTCCTTTTGGTAATATTATTACACCTTTAATTGCATGGCAAACATTAAAAGACAGAAGTAACTTTTTAGACGAACAAGGTAAAGAAGCTATTAATTTTAATATCAGTTATTCTTTATACATCTTTATTTTAACCTTGTCTTTTATCCCTCTTTTTATTGGTTCTATTTTTAAAAACTTAAACAATTTTAACAACTTTAATCAGGTAAGTATCAATTTCGATTCACATAGCTTTTTTGGCTTTATGGGGTTTGCTTCTTTAGCAGGAATTGTAGGAGTTATTAAAATTGCTTTAATCATTATTGCCGCATTAAAAGCAAAAGAAGGAGAAAATTATAAGTATCCTTTCACTATAAAATTTATAAAGTAATCATTTAAAAACCACAATAAATGAAAATAGAAAATACAAAAGCACAAATGCGAAAAGGTGTTTTAGAGTATTGCATTTTATCCATTCTAAAAAATGGTGATGCCTATACTTCTGAGATTCTTAAAACGCTAAAAGGTGCAGAAATGATTGTGGTTGAAGGAACCATATATCCGTTACTAACCCGCTTAAAAAACGCAGGACTATTAACCTACAGATGGGAAGAATCAACCTCTGGACCACCAAGAAAGTATTACGTTTTAACAGAAAACGGAGGCATGTTTATAAAAGAATTAGACAAAACATGGAGTAATTTAGTTAGTGCAGTAAACCAAGTAATCAGCAAAAAACCAACGACAAATGAATAAAACTATCAACATAAATTTAGGCGGATTTTTCTTCCACATAGATGAAATTGCCTATCAGAAATTAAAACGATACCTAGAATCTATTTCTAGATCGTTAAGCGATGATCCGCAAGGAAAAAACGAAATCATTGCAGATATAGAAGCTCGTATTAGCGAATTGTTAACAGAAAAAATAACAGACGCAAGACAGGTTATTAATGAAGGTGATATTGATGATATCATTAAAATTATGGGACAACCAGAAGATTACGCTGGTGCAGAAGAAGAATATAACGATGCTAGTTATTCTTATAAAAGAAATAACTCTACCGGAAAAAAACTTTTTAGAGATGGTGATGATAAATTTTTAGGTGGAGTTGCCGCAGGTATTGCACATTATTTTGATGTAGATACTATTTGGATTCGCCTTGGTTTATTAGCTTTATTCTTTGGGGCTGGTTTTGGAGTAATCTTATACATTATCCTTTGGATTTTATTACCTGAAGCTAAAACCACTGCAGAAAAATTGCAGATGGAAGGTGAACCTGTAAACATCGATAATATCGAAAAAAAGATTCGTGAAGAGTTTAATAATGTTTCAGAAAATGTATCTGAATTTGCCAACAAAGCATCAGAAAAGTTTAAAGACGGTGCCAATGAGTTTTCAGAAAAAATAAATCAAACTTTTTCGGGAAAGCCGGTAAAAAATAACGGACTACAAGATTTTATCAACACCATAGGCAAGATTATTCTTGTACTCTTTAAAGTGATTGGTAAATTTATTGGAGTGCTACTAGTATTTATTGCTGGTGCAGTTATTTTATCACTAATAATTGGTGGGTTTTCTGTAGGAAGTTTAGAATTTTTAAATGTAAATGGTGAGTTTTTACAATATCCGCCGTTTTTCTACGATGCTGTTTTACCTAAATGGGCATTAACATTAGCTGGTTTTTTATTAATAGGTATTCCGTTTTTAATCTTATTTGTTTTAGGATTACGCATTTTATCTAGCAGTATTAAAAAAATTAGCAAACCAACCTCATTAACGTTGTTAGGTATTTGGGTGATTGCTTTATTAACCATGATTTTTACAGGAATAGAATACGGAACGTCTCATGTAAATGACGGACAGTTTGTAAAGAAAACCTCTTTAAATATCATCGAAAAGGATACCATCACTCTAAAAATGATTAATGATGATGAAATCTATTATATCCATAATTTAAGAAGAAGTTCTCGTAAATATGAGGTTGATATAGACGGAACGCCTAAAGCATATTCTAATGATGTAAGTATAAATGTGAAACGCAGTAATTCTGATGAAGGCTATATTATTGTACAAAAAGAATCTGCTGGAAAAACAAGAAGTAGTGCAAATAAGAATGCTGAAAAGCTTGAATATAAATTCGAAATTGTAGATAACACCATCATTTTGGATGCTTATTACTTGTCTAACTTTAAAAACATGTGGAAAGACGAAGAGATTAATGTTACTATTTATCTACCACAAAGCAACACCGTATATTTTGATCATTCTGTAAAAAACTTTTTGAATGATGTAGATAATGAAGGTGATATTTATGATAAAGATATGGCGAATCATCATTTTATAATGACTGATACAACCTTAAAATGTACAGATTGTACCGGTAATGAAAAGACGATCTAATACAATTCACCCATAAAAATTGACAACTGAGTAACCAATCTTTGATTTTAAGCGTCTATTAAAAGACATTTACAATCTAATCAACCTAAAACTCATGAAAAAATCAGTAACAAAAATTATCGCAATCTTATTTATAGCAACTCTTTTTACTTCTTGTGCAGTAGATATGTTAAATAGAGTAACCGGAAACAGAAATGTAACAACGGAAGTAAGAAAAACATCGAATAACTTTACAGGGATTCAAGTTAGCACCGGCATTGATTTGTACATAACGCAAGGTGCAAAAAACAAAGTTGTTGTAGAAGCAGATGAAAACTTACACGATATTATTATGACTGAAATTGAAGGCGGTATTTTAAAAGTCTATGTAGAAAAAGGTATTTGGAGCGCAAAAGCAAAAAAAGTACATGTTACTGTTATAGACTTAACCCTTTTAATCGCCACAAGCGGAAGTGATGTTCGTGGAAAAGGCGTTATAAATACGAATGACATTTCTATTTCTGCTACTAGTGGTGCCGATATTAATATTACTGTAAATGCAACTAGTGTAGCAACTATTGCAACAAGTGGCGCAGATATTAACATTGCAGGAACTACAAAAAACCATGCTTCTAACGCTACAAGCGGAAGCGCTATAGATGCGTATGATTTAGAAAGTAAAAATACCATTGCTAAAGTAACAAGTGGTGCTAATATTAATATTTATGCTTCAGAAAAATTAGAAGCATATGCAACTAGTGGTGGAGATATTGATTTTAAAGGAAACCCAAAATCAATCAATAAAAAAGCGTCTTCTGGCGGAAGTATTTCTAAAAAATAACACCAATTCATCAACCAAACTAAACAACTACTATGAACTCTTTTTTAGAACCTTTTAGAAATTCTTTTGTTATTAAAGTGATTATTTTTATTGCAATGTTATTCTATAACTTTGTTTTAAACGCTCAAGTTGATGACAATTCTGATCTCTATAAAACATTAAAATCTAAAGACAGTATTATTTTTGAAAGAGGGTTTAACCTTTGTGAAACTGAAAAATTAGAAGCTATTATTGCTGATAATTTTGAGTTTTATCATGATGTTTCTGGTATACAAAACAAAGCACAATTTCTAACGATTATAAAGAAGAACCTTTGTGCTAAACCAGGAAACAATACTAGACAATTGGTTGCAAATTCTTTAGAAGTACATCCACTAAAAAACAATGGCGTTTTGTATGGCGCCATTCAGAAAGGAGAACACACGTTTCAAGAAAAACAAAAAGGTGTATTAAAAACTGTTGGAATTGCAGCTTTTACACACCTTTGGATTTTAGAAAATAATATTTGGAAATTAAAAAGGGTTTTGAGTTATAATCATCAACCTTATTCCGAATAAAAATTTATTAGAAAGCTAACTTCTAATATTAGTACTAATACTTGGTTTTATTAGTTTACTTGGTAAGTCGTCGTTTTGTAAAAAACGACGCTTACTTTTTTATAATAACTTATTGTATAGGTTTATCAAAAAACGAATCTGCTAATTGTGCTTGACTTGCTAAAGGCGATTTAAAATCTACAATTTTAGTTGTAGGGCCATATACATCATCCTTATCTTTTGCATACCAAGTAATTTGTTTTGGTAAAACAAAACCATTTACATTTTCCCAAGCATTGTATTTTATCAATTTATAGTTATCAACTGGCGATTTCGTTCTAAAAGTTACGGTATACGCGAGCCATTCCATTTGATACGTTTTAGCATTGTAATACACAATATAATTATCATCAGGAGAAGTACCTACATTGGCTTTGTAAGAAATTTTATAACCCGGATAATTGATGCCTTCAAATACAAAATCAGCTACTTTTTCATAAATAATTCCATCATCAGCTAAAACAAAAGGCATGGCATAAAAGTAAAAATATAGGTTATAATAAAAAGCAGGATCTCTTTTTAAACTTCCTTTTTCTTCCTCTAAAGACCAAATTTCATTTCCGTCGAAACCAAGAGAATATTTAGGAGAGTTCACTAAAATTTTACGTGAATTCATATCAGAAGTATGTACCTCATCTTCTTTAGTAAAAGAAAGCGTTTTTACTTTTCTCCATTTGTCAATACCACCATGAGCTTCAAATACTTTTCCTAACTCTGTAGGAAAAACCTCTTTTTTAACAGCTACAATAGTTTCTTTTTTAATTTCTTTTTTCGCTTCATTTTTACACGAAACTGCTATTATCACCAGTAATACTAAAAGTATTTTTTTCATAATTTAATTTCTATTTTTTTGAACCATTAACTTCAAATAGACTTATTTAATTGGCTTCTCAAAAAATGAAGCTGCCAGTTCTTTATTACTTATAGATGCAAAAGTAAATTCCGTTGCAGGTCTTGCAGGTTCTGTTGGTATACCTGTTTCATCTGTTTTATACCATGCAATTTCAGAAGGTAAAACCAATCCGTTTACGTTGTTCCATTTACCATATTTAATGACATTAAATTTATCGCTTGGTTTTTTAGTACTAAAAGTTGCCGTATATGCCAACCATTCCATTTGATATGTTTTTGGATTGTAATATAATTTATAATTATCATCAGGAGAACTCCCTACATTTGCTTTAAAAGACATTTTATACCCAGGATACACTACTCCATCAAAAGTTAAAGGTGCTATTTTTTTATAAGAAATTCCATCATCAGACAAAACAAAAGGCATGGCATAAAAATAAAAGAAAAGGTTATGATAAAAAGAAGGATTTCCTTTAAAAGCACCTTCTTGTACTTCATCTAACCAAACCTCTTTACCATTAAAACCAACAGCATATTTTGGTGAATTAATTACATTTTTACGCGCATGTAAATCTATAGTATGTACTTCTTCTCCTTTTGTAAAAGTTAAAACAGCTGCATTTTTCCATGCTTTAATTCCCCCATGAGCTTCAAAAACTTTTCCTAATTCTTCTGGAAAACTTTCTTTTTTTACTGCTGCTATTTTTTCTTCTTTGATTTCTTTTTTTGGTTCATTTTTACAAGAAACTGCAAATACAACCATTAATACTAAAAGTACTTTTTTCATAAATAGGTTTATGTTTTAAATTGGATAATTTAGATGGTCGTTATCATAAAGAATCCTTACAAAAAAAGTAAAATTTAACTATTAAATTTTAGATTGATAGGTGTATAAATCAAAATACCTACCTTCTTTAGCAATTAACTCATCATGCGTTCCTCTTTCTGCAATACTCCCCGCTTCTATTACTAAAATCTGATCTGCTTTTTTAATAGTACTCAATCTGTGAGCAATTACAATGGTAGTTCTGTCTTTAACTAATTTTGATAAACTTTTCTGAATTAAAGATTCACTTTCTGTATCTAAACTAGACGTTGCTTCATCTAAAATAATAATCTTTGGATCTGCTAAAATAGCTCTTGCAATTGCCAATCGCTGACGCTGACCTCCAGAAAGTTTCACCCCTCTTTCACCTATTAAAGTATCTAAACCATCATCAAATCTATCTGTAAATTCGTTTACATACGCAGCATTCACTGCATTTTGTAATTCTTCTTCTGATGCATCTGGTCTTGGAAACAAAATGTTTTGTCTAATGGTTCCTTCAAACAAAAATTCGTCTTGTAAAACAACTCCTAAGTTTTTTCTGTAACTAGACAAATTAACCTTAGACATGTCTTGATTATCAATCGTAATCTTACCCGATTTAGGGTTTAAAAAAGTGGCAGATAAACCTGCAATGGTAGATTTACCAGAACCAGAACTCCCAACTAAAGCCGTTACAGAACCAGAAGGCACTTTAAAATTGATGTTATTTAAAACCTCTTTCCCTTCTTCATACTCAAAAGAAACATCATCAAAAACAATTTCTCCTTTTATATTTTCTAAAAAAATGGTTCTGTCTTTATCATCTTCTTCCGCAGCCATATTCATTAACTCTTCTGTTCTATCTAAACCCGCCAAAGCTTCCGTTAATTGACTCCCAATATTACTCATTTGCACAATTGGAGCAACCATAAATGCTAATAGAAATGTAAACTGAATAAAATCTCCAAAGGTCATGGATCCCTCTATCATATAATAACCACCAATTCCCATAACTCCAGTTGTTGCTAAACCAATTAACAGTGTTGATGAACTCGTCATAATAGCTGTTGCAGTCATACTTTTTTTAACATTTATAAAAATATCAGCGACACCTTTTTCAAATATTTTACTTTCTTGCTCTTCTGCATTAAAAGCTTTAATAACTCTAATTCCACCTAAAGTTTCTGTTAAACGTCCTTTTACTTCTGCATTAATTTTTCCTCTAGCTCTAAAAATAGGTCGTATGTATTTAAATGATTTTAAGGCGATAAATCCGAAGATTGATAAAGGAACAAAGGTAAAAACGGTCATCCAAACATTCATTTTAATCAGAATAACCAAAGTTACAATGGCCGTAAAAGAACCACCAATTAATTGTACCAAACCAGTACCAATTAAGTTTCTTACCCCTTCTACATCAGTCATAATTCTAGAAACTAATGCGCCCGATTTTGTGTTATCAAAAAAACTAATAGGTAAAGACAACACCTTCTTTTGTACTTGCGCTCTTAATTCTGATATTAAATATTGTGCCTGAATACTCAATACTTTTGTCAATAAAAAAGAAGTAACGGCTTGTACTAAAATAGCGCCAATAACAATAAATACTAAGTTATATAAGTGACTGTAATCTTTATTAGGTATTACATCATCCATTAATATTTTACTCTGCATGGGTAAAACAAAGCCAGATAAACTTCTAATAATTATAAGAATTAAACCTAAAAACACCAAATTTCTCCTTGGCCAAATAATTGTTTTAAAAGCTTGTTTTAAGGTTACTTTAGGTTTGGTTTTATTATTTTTTGAATCTTTAAGATGTTGCATATTATTTTTTAAGAATATAAGTAAATACGGAAGTCAATTTATATGCCACATAAAATAACATGACAAATTAACAAAACAAATACTGTGCAAAAGTACGTATCTGTTTATTAAAACACCCAAAATACAGCGCATAAAAAGGCAGCTCCAGATCTCATCTGGAGCTACCTACAAAAAAAACTAACTTAACAAATTAGCAAATTAGACCATACTATTTTTTAATTTTTTATAATTATTTAAATGCTCTATATATAAATTTCTATTTTTTTTATGCTCTGTGTAAAAGAATAAATCACATTCTAAATCAATACATTCAATGTAATTATCTAAGACATTTCTATATTCTAAAAGTAACTGATGTAAAACCTTATTATCTTCTACAATCTTAAAAAAAGCATCACTTAAATTCTTTTTTTTAAGTATTTCAAACTCAACATTATTACATTCTTGCGAGATTTCATTAAGATCTAACATCCATCTATTTACCTCTCTTAAACTTCTTTTTTGAATTATTTCATTTTCAGAATATTCACTTATATTATTTTTTACACGCATCATAATTACCTATTTGGTTACCTTTAATTCTTGCTCTACATTTAACACATTCAATTTTTGTAAACCTCCAGGAAAATCCCATAAAATAACATCACCCTTTGCGTAGCCCAAAACAGCTGTTCCCATAGGTAACAATAAAGAAATTTTATTATCTAACGTATTACTATTAGCTGGTACAACTAGTTTAAATGTTTTTTCCCACAAACCATCTTGAGAGCTAACTGTTACCAAAGAATTTAGTCTTACAACATCCTTAGGCATGTTATTTTCCGCAACTACTTTTGTAGCATTTCTTAGCTCTTCTTGTAATTTTAAAATATGATTTTTAACTGTTTTTGAGGCTGTTGCATTGTTTAAATTCAAGAGTTTTTCTATAATTAAAAACTCATTTTCTTCAATAATTAATTGACCATATTTCATTTTTTCTAAAATCTTCATTATTACATAATTTCGAGTTCTATTTCTCCTTCTGTAAAACTAAAATCGGGTGCTATAGTAGTTGTTGAACTCGAAGTACTAAAACTCTTTTTTTCATATTCACTACAAGACCAAATTGCATTTTTATTTGATGTTAAGCTGCAATCTATCTTATGAATACACGTATTACATAAACTTTTACTATTGAGTATCATAATATAATTTTAAATTACAATTACCTATTGGCAAGCCATGTGCCACCTTTTTAGAACAAAAACACAACACCCCTCAAAACACTATAAAACAACCACTTAGTCAAAACATAGCTTATATCACAAAAAAAGCAGCTGAGGAATATTTCCCCAACTGCTACTTTTTTACCCGCTTTTTTAAAAATTTATTTTAATTTTTCTCGAAGTGTTTTCCGGTCTATTTGAAGAATTTCTGCGGCTTTTGTTTTGTTGTTATTGGTTGCTTGAAGCACTTTTAAAATATACGTTTTCTCAAACTCTTTTAAAGATACTAATTCTTTATTTTCAGAAAAATCTATCTGATATTTAATGTGTTCTGGCAAGTGCTCTACATCTACAAACCGATCGCACATAATAATGGCTCTTTGTATTACATTTTCTAACTCTCTAATATTACCTGGCCAATTGTATTTTTTTAAAACGGCTAAAGCTTCTGGAGTTATTTTTAAAAACCGGTCTTTATATTCTATTCCGTATTTAAACAGGAATTTATCTACCAATAACGGAATGTCTGTAACTCTTGCTACCAAAGAAGGAACTTCTATTTGTACTACCGTTAACCTATAATACAAATCTTCTCTAAAGCGCTCTTTTTTTATTAAATCTTTTAGATTGATGTTGGTTGCGGCAATTACGCGAACGTCAATTTTTTCTGGTTTTTGAGCTCCCACTCTTACCACTTCTTTTTCTTGCAAAACACGTAATAACCTTAATTGCGTTGATAAAGGAGCGTTCCCTATTTCATCAAGAAAAATAGTACCATTATTTGCTGCTTGAAAAAAACCTTTTCTGTCTTTATCTGCTCCAGTAAATGCTCCTTTTACATACCCAAATAACTCTGACTCTAACAAATTTTCTGGTATGGCCCCACAGTTTACCACAATAAATGGTGCTGAAGAATATTTACCCATATAGTGAATAGAACGTGCAACCAACTCTTTTCCGGTTCCGCTTTCTCCATGAATAAAAACTGTTGCTTTGTTATTTTTTAAACGCTCTATTACGTCCGTTACTTTTTTCATGGCAGGAGAAGTACCTATTAATTCTCCATATGGTTTTGATACCTTTTCAGCTTTTACCTTGGTAATTTTATCTACTTTAGGTTTAGATGCCATCGATTTTAAAATGGCCGTTTTTAACTCTTCTTTTGTAAAAGGTTTGGTAATATAATCTGCCGCTCCAGATTTCATAACCTCTAAAGCGCCATCTATAGACGGAAAACCGGTAACAACTAATTTAGGTATTTTAGGATAATGTTCTGAGGCATACTTGATTAATTCTAAACCATCTACACCAGGCATTTGTAAATCTGTTATTAACAAATCTATAGAAGTATCTTTTAAAATTTCTAAAGCTTCTTTTACCGAAATGGCTTTGTATGTATGATAATTTAAGGATTGCAAATGCCTTTGAATGAGTTCTAAAATATGAATATCATCATCTACAATTAAAATATTCTCTTTATTTAGCATCTTTTAACTTTTAGGAAAGCGAACAACAAAAATAGTGCCTTTTGGTGAATTTGTTTCATGAGCAATCGTTCCTTTATGACTTTTAATAATTCCGTGTACAACGCTTAAACCTAAACCAGCACCTTCGCCTACAGGTTTGGTTGTAAAAAATGGATTAAAAATGTTTTCTGAGTTTTCTTTAGAGATTCCTTCTCCTTCATCTGAAATTTTAATTTCTACTATTTTTTGTTTGTCTTTTACCTCAATATTAATTTTACCTTTAAAAGGTGAAAAATAGATAGCATTCATTACCAAATTGAAAATAACTTGAGTTAATTGAATTTTATCTACCTTTAAGTAAACCTCATCACTAGAAAAAGAAACTGTGCAACTTATATTTTTCTTCTTAAAATTAGGATTCAACAAACGTATCGATTCTTCTATAATAGTATTGATATTAATTGCGGTCATTTGTTGTGGCATTTCACAAGAAAAAAACATTAATTTTTTTACAACTTCTCTAGAATAAATAGCACTATCTATTACTTTATCTAGATCTTCACTACCAATTTCATCATCCTTATAGCGTTCTTTTAACAACTCTGTAAACCCTAAAATATTAGCTAATGGTGTATTTAATTCATGTGCTATACCCGCCGTAATTTCACCTAAAATAGTTAATCTGCCAGCTCTTTCTATTTGGCTTTGTGCTATTTTTTCTTTTTCTTTTATTTGTTCTCTTTCTAAAAAATCGCCAATTTCTAAAGCTATTTTTTTCAACAGTAATTTCTCTTCTTTTAAAAATGCGTTTTCAGAAAATTTTCGTTTAGAATACCCAACGGTTACAGCTCCTTTTATATGACTAAACGTTTTAATGGCAGAAATTATAAAAATAGCATCTTCTATTTTTTTACCTGTAACAACGGTAATTTCATCAACTTTAATTTCTACAAACGCTTCTTTTGGAAAACGTATTGCTTGTTTTAAACTGATGCCTATTTCATTTAATAGTGCTTTTCTATTATTAAAATTACTATTTCTAATTAAAGAACTGACTCGGTATAAGCAAGTCAGTTCTTTAATTCTTTCTTTTAATTTATCTTCTAAAGTAATAGAATCTTCCATTTATAGTTAAATATCACAATCTATTATCAATAATTATTTGCACAATTTCTGGATTTAACAAAGTACTTGTATCCCCTAAATTATCCATTTCATTACAAGCAATTTTACGTAAAATACGTCTCATAATTTTACCTGAACGAGTTTTTGGCAATCCTTCTGTAAACTGAATTTTATCTAATTTTGCAATTGGGCCAATTCTATCTGTTATTAATTGATTAATTTCTTTTTGTAAATTGTTATGATCTCTGTATTCTCCGGCATCTTTTAAGGTAATATAGCCATACAACGCACTCCCTTTTATATCATGAGGAAAACCAACAATGGCACTTTCTGCAATTGCAGGATGTTCATTTATAGCATCTTCTATTGGTGCGGTTCCTAAATTATGACCAGAAACAATAATTACATCATCTACTCTACCTGTAATTCTATAATAACCAACCTCATCTCTAAGCGCTCCATCACCAGTAAAATACATGTTATCAAACGCAGAAAAATAGGTTTCTTTATAACGCTCGTGATTGCCCCAAATGGTTCTTGCAATACTTGGCCAAGGGTATTTTATACACAATCTTCCTTCTACTTGATTTCCTTTTAATTCTTCTCCGTTTTCATCCATTATTGCTGGCTGAATTCCTATAAAAGGCAATGTTGCATAGGTGGGTTTTGTTGGTGTTACATACGGAATTGGAGTAATCATAATTCCACCAGTTTCTGTTTGCCACCAAGAATCTATAATAGGACTTCTTCCTTTACCAACATTATCATTATACCAGTGCCAAGCTTCTTCATTAATTGGTTCTCCAACTGATCCTAACACTTTTAGGCTAGATAAATTGTATTTATCAATTAATGCTGTACCATGTTTTGCCAAAGCTCTAATTGCTGTTGGCGCCGTATAAAACTGGCTTACTTTATGTTTTTCGATGATATCCCAAAAGCGTCCAAAATCTGGGTAACTTGGTACACCTTCAAACAAAACAGTAGTTGCTCCGTTTGCTAAAGGCCCATAAACAATATAAGAATGTCCTGTTATCCAACCAATATCTGCCGTACACCAATACACATCATTTTCTCTATATTGAAATGCATTTTTAAAGGTATACGCAGTGTACACCATATAGCCTGCCGTGGTATGTACCATTCCTTTTGGTTTTCCTGTAGACCCAGAAGTATACAAGATAAATAACGGATCTTCTGCATCCATTATTTCTGCTTTACATTCTTTAGAAGCGTTATCTAATAAAGGTTGTAACCAAGTATCTCGTCCTTCTTTCATGTTGATATCTGCATGGGTTCTTTTGGCAACCAACACATTTTCTACACCAGGACAACTTTCTAATGCTTCATCTACAATTCCTTTTAAATCTATTGATTTTTTCCCTCTAAAAGAACCATCAGCAGTAATAACCATTTTACAGTCAGAATCATTTATTCTGGTAGCTAAAGCTGTTGATGAAAACCCTGCAAATACAACGGAATGAATGGCTCCTATTCTTGCACAAGCCAACAAAGAAATTGCCAATTCAGGAATCATTGGCACATAAATACAAACTCTATCTCCTTTTTTAACGCCGTGTTCTTTTAAAACATTTGCAAATTGATTTACTCTTTCGTGCAATTGCTGATACGTAATATGTTCTGCGGGTTCTGCGGGATCATTTGGCTCAAACAAAATAGCCGTTTTATCGCCGCGTGTAGCCAAATGCCTATCAATACAATTTTCTGTAATATTTAATTTAGCTCCTTGAAACCATTTTATTTCTGGCTTCGAAAAATCCCAATCTAAAACTTTATCCCATTGTTTTCTCCATAAAAAATGTTCCTCTGCAATTTCTTCCCAAAAATTTTCTGGCTCTCTTATCGATTTTCTATAAACTTTAAAATATTCTTCTAAGTGTTTTATGTGGTAGTTGCTCATACTAATTTAGTTAATTGTAATTATTTCTTAAAAATATAAATTATATTTATGATTGCGAAGGGTAATAGATTAATTTAAGTGTTTTTTTAACATTAAAAATAAAAATCATGCATTTTTACCCCCTTTTTTATATTGATTTCATAAATATATCAATAAAAAAGTACTAATTCTTTTGATCTTAATTCACTAATCTCACTTAAAGAAAGTTCTTTATTTTTAAATTAAAAAGCTATTAAGTATAACAAAGTGGTCTTTTTTATCTATTTAATATTTCAACAATATACCATATCTTTATAAAAAGAAAAGCTAAAGCTATAAAATTACTTAGTAGTTGATATTAAGAAATCATTTAATTCTTAAATTTTATCATTATTTATGCTACCTTTATTTTTTATTACTAAAATATCTTCTTTTTTTTCTAAACTTTTAACTTGTTAATAGACACACTTTTTACTTATTGGCCCATTATATTACTCTTTTTTACTGTTGCTATTTTATATGCGGCTGTAGGATTTGGTGGCGGATCTAGTTATTTAGCTATTTTGGCTTTAACAGGTATTGTTTTTACTCAAATTAGAGCAACTTCACTTTTGTGTAATATTGTTGTGGTTGTAGGAAACGTATTTTTATTTCATCAACAAAAAGCCATTCAATGGAAAAAAGTGATCCCCCTAATTACCTTTAGTATTCCTTTGGCTTATTTAGGTGGATACCTAAAAATAAGTCAACAATTCTTTTTTATTCTATTAGGGCTTACATTACTTTTTGCAGCAATTACCATGTGGATTTCAAAAAAAATAATTTCTTCGGATGAAAAAAACAACTCTTCAACACCAATAAGAAATGCTAGTTTTGGAGGAATCATAGGCTTTGTTTCTGGAATGGTTGGAATTGGTGGTGGTATTTTTTTGGCTCCTTTACTACATCTTACCAACTGGGATACTCCTAAAAAAATAGCCGCTACGGCAAGTATATTTATACTCGTAAATTCTATTGCTGGTTTATTGGGGCAATATTCTAATCCAGATTTTATTATTGATTGGAACTTAACATCTTTATTATTAATTACTGTTTTTATCGGCGGACAAATAGGTAGCAGAATGAGTCATAATTACTTTAGTCCCATTCAATTAAAAAAAGCAACTGCCATTTTAATTGCCTTTGTAAGTTTACGTATTCTATGGAAATATCTTTTTATTTAATTCTCTTTAGAAATTAAAATTTTTAAAACTCCTACTTTCAATCTTTCAAAAATAATATTGTGTAATCAATACAATCGAAATATCTTTGAAACATCTATAAAAAAAAATAAAAAATGTTAGGAATTCTTTTTACGTTATTAATGCTTGTTTTATTACAAGCTGTGCTTGGTTTTGACAACCTCCTTTATATTTCATTAGAATCTAAAAAAGCACCAGAAGCAGATCAAAAAAGGGTTAGAAAAGTAGGTATTTTAATCGCTATCGTATTAAGAATCGTTTTACTTTTTGTATTGGTTTCTATTATTGATTTTTTTCAAGAACCTTTTTCTTTTTTATCTGGAGGAATTACAGATATTATTCATTTTGCATTTAACGGTCATAGTATTATTGTACTTCTTGGTGGTGGTTTTATCATCTACACCGCTATTAAAGAAATTTGGCACATGATTTCTACTAAAGGACTTGAAGTATCTGACATGGCTACAGAGCAAAGTACAAAATCTTCTAATGCCGTTATTACTAGTATTGTTATTATGAATTTGGTTTTTTCTTTCGATTCTATTTTAGCTGCCATTGGTCTTACTAGTGAAATAGAAAGTGCTACAACCGCTTTTATCGTTATGGCAATTGCTATTGTAATAAGTGGTTTATTAATGCTTGTAATGGCCGATAAAATATCTACTTTCTTATCAAAAAACAGAATGTACGAAGTGCTTGGTTTATTTATCCTTTTTATTGTGGGAATTATGTTGGTTACAGAAGGCGGACATTTAGCACATTTAAAACTGTTTGGAGAAGAAATTGTACCAATGAGTAAAACAACATTCTACTTTGTATTGGCTATTTTAATAGTTGTTGATGTTGTACAAGGAAGATATCAAAAGAAGTTACTTTCTCAGAAATAAGAGAATCTAAATTATACTAAAAAGGGTTTCAAATAAATGAAACTCTTTTTTTTGATTTTACATTAATTTTGTTGAACAATAATTAGCTTAAGTTAAACAAATTAATTACATTTGCTTTAATTAGTTTCGGGGGAAACTAATTAATTAATAGTCAGATATATTGTCACACTTGATAATAGATTATTAAAACCGTTACTCTATAGTAACGGTTTTCTTTTTACAAACAATAAATAGCAATAGTAACAGATAAGCAACCAAAAGCTATTCTAGTGGTTTATCTATCAAACATCAAAAGCTTAATTATTATCTTTTAATAAAAGCAACCTGCAATCTCATTACATACATATAGTGCAAAAAAAAAATCCTATTATAAATTATAATAGGATTTTTTTGATATTTATTTTCATCGAATAATACTATTCGATTACATTTATACTGTATTAACAGAAAGTAATAGCATTTTTACTTAGCTACATTAACCGCTCTAGTTTCTCTAATAACAGTTACTTTTACCTGACCTGGATACGTCATATCGTTTTGTATTTTTTGAGAAATACTAAAAGACAATTCTGCTGCTTTGGTATCATTTACTTTACCACTTTCTACCATTACACGTAGTTCACGTCCTGCCTGAATAGCATAAGCTTTTTGAACACCTGCAAATCCAAATGCAATATTTTCTAAATCTTTTAAACGCTGAATGTAAGAATCTAATACCTGACGTCTTGCCCCTGGTCTTGCTCCTGAAATAGCATCACAAACTTGTACAATTGGCGCTATTAACGTTTTCATTTCAATTTCATCATGGTGTGCTCCAATAGCATTACAAACATCTGGTTTTTCACCATATTTTTCTGCCCATTCCATACCTAATAAAGCATGCGGAAGTTCGCTTTCTGTATCTGGCACTTTACCAATATCATGCAATAAACCTGCACGTTTTGCTACTTTAGAGTTTAAGCCCATTTCTGCAGCCATAATACCACAAAGATTAGCTACTTCTCGCGAGTGTTGTAATAAATTCTGTCCGTAAGAAGAACGATATTTCATTCTACCAACGGTTTTTATCAATTCTGGATGTAAACCATGAATCCCTAAATCTATAACAGTTCTTTTACCAACTTCTATAATTTCTTGTGTAATTTGGTTCTCTGTCTTTTTAACAACCTCTTCAATCCTAGCAGGATGAATTCTACCATCCGTTACTAATTTGTGCATTGCTAATCTTGCAATCTCTCTTCGTACAGGATCAAAACAAGAAAGAATAATTGCTTCTGGAGTATCATCTACAATAATTTCTACACCAGTTGCTGCTTCTAAAGCTCTAATATTACGTCCTTCTCTACCAATAATTCGTCCTTTAACATCATCAGACTCTAAGTTAAATACAGACACACAGTTTTCTACGGCTTGCTCTACACCTACTCTTTGTATGGTTCCTAAAATAACTTTTCTAGCTTCTTGTTCTGCTGTTAATTTAGCTTCTTCAATAGAAGTTTGTACAAAAGCCATAGCTTCTGTTTTTGCTTCGTCTTTTAAAGATGAAATCAACTCTTTTTTAGCATCTTCTGCAGATAAACCAGAAATTTGCTCTAGCATGTCTACATGACGCTTGTGCATTTTTTCTAGCTCAGTTTCTTTATTTTCTAAAAAGTCTAATTTTTTATTAAACTCCCCTTCTTTATGTTCTAAAGATTTATTTAATCTTTTATTTTTATCTACTTCAGATGCTACTTGAGACTCTCTATCTCTAATACGTTTTTCTACATCAGAAATCTTTTTTTCTCTACTAAGAATTACTTTTTCATGCTCTGCTTTTAATTCAATAAACTTTTCTTTTGCTTGTAATATTTTCTCTTTTTTTACAGAATCTGCATCTATTTTTGCCTCTTTTAAAATTGCTGCAGCTTCTTTTCTTGTTCCACTAAGTATCTTTTTCCCTTTTGCTTTTTCTAAAGCATTTGCAATTAAAAATCCGACTGCAATTCCTATCAAAACTCCCACAATAATGGGAAGTATCATTCCATCCATAATTTAAATTTAATATATAAAAAAAGCCTACATTAGTGTGGTTTTTTAAACTCCAAATATGTTACTTATAGGACTAACTAACTGTTCAAGGATCCACTTGGTACTGAAATAAATTCAGCAGCTATGGCTTGCTATAGTAGTTAAGACTCATCCTTCATAATTGAATCGTGTTGAGTTTAATAAACAATGTACTAACGTAGGCAGTGTGTTGTTAATGTATATTTTAAAGAACTTATTTTAAATGAGAATCAACCAAATTAGTTAACTCTTTTATTTTATCTACTACTTCTCTATCTGTAGAATCCTTTTCTATTGATGTTATTTCTACTTTAGAAGCAAATTGTAATGCACACATTGCTAAAACATCTTGTTTATCGCTTACTGCATAATTTTCTTCATACATAGAAATTAACTTATTAATAGCAGTTGCGGCTTTTCTCATGCCTTCCTCTTCTTTAGTGTTATTCACACTTAAAGGATAGGTTCTACCTGCTATAACAACATTAATTTTAAGTTTTCCCACAATTTAATGAACTTTATTTGTGTAATTCTATAATACACTTATCGATTTCTCGAATTAAAGTATTTATTTTGAGTTTTGTATCTCTTGTATTTGTACTACTGCCGTCTATAGTTTTTGCAATCTTAAGCAAATCATATTCTTTTTGCTGTTCTGCTAATAATCGCTGACTTTCAATTAACTGATGTTGTAATTTGTTTGTACTTTGAAGCAATATTTCATTTTCATTCTTTAAAAATTCATAATTAGATAATAAGCTTTGTAGCTTATCTTCCAGTAAATGAATTGCTTCTATTGTATTACACATCTAAATCTTAAGAATAAAACTATAACTACAAAGTTAACATTCTGTTTTAAACTTTACAACATTTTGTTACTTATTTTATCAATACATTAAGGATTAACCGTTTAATCAAAAAATGATTTTTACTATTTTTGCATAAAATAATCGCATTTTGAAACAAACAGTATTGTTATTCACATTCTTATCTACTTTTTTTAGTTTTTCCCAAGAAAAATATCCCCAAGACTATTTTAGAAACCCTTTAGACATTTCTACTGTTTTAGCGGGTACTTTTGGCGAATTAAGGAGCAACCACTTTCATTCTGGAGTGGATATTAAAACTCAAGGAAGGGAAGGTTTAAAAGTTTATGCACCTGCAGATGGATATGTCTCTAGAATAAAAGTAGCACAATATGGTTATGGTAAAGCTCTTTATATTACACATCCAAATGGATTTACTACCGTATATGGGCACTTAAGTAAATATGCTGATAAAATTCAAGAATATATAAAAGAACTTCAGTATAAGAAAGAGAACTATGAAACTGGTAATTTATTTTTTAAAGAAGATAAATTTCCTGTAAAAAAAGGAGAAGTTATTGCGTATTCTGGAGACACAGGTAGTTCTGGAGGACCACATTTACATTTTGAAGTGAGAGATACTAAAACAGAACACGTAATTAACCCATTGTTTTTTGGATTAAAACCAGAAGATACAACCTCTCCTCTTTTTCTAGCATTAAAAATATATCCGCTTAACAACAACGCAAGAATTAATAATAAAAATAAAAGCTTGGTTCTTCCTTTAAAAAGTATAAAAAAAGGCAGTTATTCAGTGAATAAAATTGCTGCTTCTGGAATAATTGGTTTTGGTGTAAATGTTTTTGATAGACTAGATAAAGCAAATAATAAAAACGGAATTTATAGTTTAGAAATGTTTGTAAACGGAAAACGTTTTTACCATCATGATGTAGAAACTTTTTCTTTTGCAGAAAGTAAGTTTATTAACTTACACATCGATTATCCACATTATAAAAAATACAAGAAAAAATATCAAAAAACATATAAGGAAACGGCAAACAAGCTTTCTACTTACGAAGGATTGATTAATAATGGGAAAATAAACATAAAAAACGGATTGAATTACAACATAGAAATTATTGCTAAAGATTACAAAGGCAACCTTAGTTCACTTAAAATACCTATAGTAGGAAAAGAAAGTAATGCTATTTTTACTCAACAAAAAGATACAACTGCTTATAAAATTGTAGCTAAAAACTTTTATAAATTTACGCAAAAAAATGTAACCGTTGCTTTTCCTAAAAACACCTTTTATGAAGATCTTTATTTAGATTTTAAAGTGGATAAAGGCGTTGCTAAAATCCATACACCTACCCTTCCTTTAGATAAAAGTTTTACTTTAACTTTTAATGTTTCTAAATATTCTGAAACAGAAAAACAACAACTTTATATTGCTAATGTAGAAAACGCAAAATATCCGTGGTACCAATACACCAGAAAAAAGGACAGTACTTTTTACACTACAACAAAAACGTTGGGCAAATATGCTTTAGTTAGTGATACTCATAAACCAAAAATAAGTTTATTGTATTTTAAAAATAACCAATGGATTTCTAAAAGTAAAACCATTAAAGTAAAAATTTCTGATAGTGGTTCTGGTATTAAAAATTACAGAGCTACCATTGATGGAAAATGGATACTAATGGAGTACAATCATAAAAAAAGAATATTAACCTATAATTTTAGTGATAATAAATTGGTTGGTAGCAAACATATCTTTAAAATTGTAGTCTCGGACAATGTTGGAAATACGAATACACTTTCTGCAACGTTCTTTAAGAAACAAGTAAACTAATATGTATCTAAAAAAAGTATTTCTAATTTTATTATTGCTACCTGTTTGCTCATTTGCTCAAAAAATGACTATTCTAAAGGGAACTGTTAAAGATAAAAACAAGCAACCTATAGAAAAAGTATCCATAAAATATAACAACGTGGGTACAACCACAGATAAAAATGGTAATTACCAAATTAGAATTCCTTACAGAGAAGAAATCATACTAGTTTTTAGTCATTTATCTTACAGAACTTATACTAAAAAATATATTGCAAATAGTAGAAATGGAGTTCGTTACTCTGTTACACTTACTTCTAAAACAGAAGAATTAAAAGAAATAGTTATTAAAGATAACATTAGAAATGCACAGGGTGTAAAGAAAATTGACATTGCAGTTGTTAAAAATGTTATTGGACCAAATGCTGGTGTAGAAAACGTTTTAATGACCTTACCTGGTGTTAGTAATAACAACGAATTAAGTACTCAATACAATGTTAGAGGTGGTAATTTTGATGAAAACCTGGTCTATGTAAATGGTATTGAAATCTACAGACCTTTTTTAATTAGATCTGGTCAACAAGAAGGGTTGAGTTTTATCAACTCAAACATGGTGCAAAACATTAATTTTTCTGCAGGTGGTTTTCAGGCCAAATATGGCGATAAATTATCCTCTGTTTTAGACATTACATATAAAAAGCCAACTGAAACAGCCACCACTATTGATGCTAGTTTATTAGGTGCTAGTGCTACTTTTGAAGGGCAGTTTTTAAATAAAAAATTAAGTACAATTACAGGTATTAGATATAGAGATAACAGCTTGTTTGTAAATAGCAAACAAATTGAAACCAATTTTAAACCAAAATTTACAGATGTACAAACCTATTTATCTTATGAGTTTTCAGAAAAATTCTCATTAAATTTCTTAGGTAACTTTTCTTTAAATGATTACAATTATCAACCACTATCTAGAAGAACACGTTTTGGTACTGTTGCAAATCCTTTAGAGTTAATTGTTTTTTATTCTGGTCAAGAACAAGATAAATACTTAACAATGTTTGGTGCTTTGTCTGCCGATTATAAAGTAAGTGATAATTTTACTTTAACAGCAACCGCATCTAGATACAATACACAAGAAGAAGAACATTTTGATATTGCAGCTGCGTATAATTTAGGTGAAATTGATGCAAATATTGGTTCAGAAAATTTTGGCGAAGTAGATTTTTCTCAAGGAATTGGTTCTCAATTAAATCATGCCCGTAACGATTTAGATGCGTTAATAACCAATCTGCAAATAAAAGGAACCATTAAAAAAGGTGACATTCAATGGAACTTTGGAGCTAAATATCAAAAAGAAGATATTAGAGATCGTATTAGAGAGTGGGAAGTTATAGACTCTTTAGGCTTTGCTATAAGACCGCCTTTCCATAGTTCTAACAATCAACCTTATCAGCCTTTTGAAGGCGAAATAACCCCATATCAAAACATTAGAAAAGACAATAATGTTGCTATCAATAGAGTTTCTGGTTTTGTGCAATTTAACCAACGTTCTTTTTGGAATGAGCATGAGGTTTTTTATAACTTAGGAATTAGATCTCAAAGTTGGTCAGTAACAGGAAATGGTATTGCATCTAAAAACCAAACCATTATTAGTCCTAGAGGTCAATTTGCCATCAAACCTAATTGGGACAAAGACATGTTGTTTCGTGTTTCTGGTGGATGGTATTCTCAACCACCTTCTTATAGAGAGTTAAGAGACTTTAATGGAGATATTAATGTAGATGTTAAAGCTCAAAAATCGATTCACATGGTGGCAGGAATGGATTATAGTTTTCAAATGTGGGAGAGACCTTTTAAGCTAACAACAGAATTGTATTTTAAAGATTTATCTGATGTAAATGCCTATTCTATAGACAATGTTAGAATACGTTATAGAGCAGACAATGTAACTACAGCCTATGCAACCGGATTAGATATGCGATTAAATGGAGAGTTTGTTCCTGGTAGTGAAAGTTGGGTTAGTTTAGGATATTTAAAAACAGAAGAAAATATTGATAACAAAGGTGCTATTGCAAGACCTTCTGATCAACGAATTAAATTCGGAATTCTTTTTCAAGATTACGTACCGAATTTACCAAACCTAAAAGCCTATTTAAACTTGGTATACAACACTGGAGTTCCAGGTGGTTCTCCATCCTATGCAGATGTTTATAATTTTCAAAACCGTTTAAGAGATTATAAACGTGCCGATTTAGGAGTATCGTATATTTTTGTAGATGCAAATAAACAATATACAACAGGTTGGATGTCTAAATTTAAAGAATTATCCGCAGGTTTAGAACTCTTTAATATGTTTGATATTCAAAACTCTATTACCAATACTTGGGTTAGAGATGTGTATTCTAAAACCCAATTTGGTATTCCTAACTTTATGACAGGGCGTGTATTAAACTTTAAAGTTGGTATGAAGTTTTAAATTATTATCTAAAACAATCTGATTTTTTAGGATACTTGTTAGAGCTTAATAAATCTCTTCTATAAAATAATACTTTACCTACAGAGATATTAGATTTTTTTGCAGACATGCCTAAAAACAACTCCTTTTTCCCTTTTCTAGCAAAATCATAAGTTAAGTCTTGATGCAGTGCTTTTTGAACACCTTTGTATCTATAACATACTAACAAACCATAAACACCCGAACTTTTAGTTGGCTTTTTAGCTTTCATATCATAAGAATTTGGTGTAACAATTAATCTAGCATTACCATATTCATTTTCTTCTAATAACGTTTTAACATTAGTAATTGCTTGTGAATTGATGTTTTGTGCTATAAACATTACACCAATAATAAATAATTTTGTTGTTTTGTTCATCTTATTTAAATTTAAATAATTAATACATTCTTTTTTAATAAAAAAAGCGAACAGGTTTTAATTTGCTCACTTTCTTCATTCAAACAAATTTACTTCTCCTTTTTATATTTTATCTAAAACATTAAATGCGTTGGCATATTTATACAAATCAAATATAGATTCTAACTCTAATTTTTGTTTTATATTTTTTCTATGAGTACTAACAGTTGTCGGTTCTATAAAAAGTTGTGTTGCAATTTCTTTGGTTGATTTCCCTAAAACAACCAACTCAAAAATTTGGCTTTCTTTTTTAGTTAACGAATAAAATTTAGCTTTATTCAATTTTTTAAAACGCTTTTCTTCTTGTAAATTTTTAGAAAACTTTTTAAGATATGAAAGGTCTTGCAACCCTAGATTATAAAAACGCAAAAAATCTTCAATAAGATTTATAGGTATTTCTTTATCGCTAATTTGATATTTATTATCAATCGATTTTAACTCGTTATACTCATACAATTTTTTAACTTCCATAGCATAAATCATTTTTCATAAGCAAAATTAGGTTGTACTCATAAAAAAAAAACCATACTTTAGTCGGGTCTTTAAATACTAAATGTGAAAATTAAACTCCCCCTACTCTTATTTTTCTTTGCTTTATGTTCTTTTTCACAAAAAGAAGCACCTTCTGTTTATAAATCTATTTCATACTTTAAACACCCTACCAAAGACACTGTTTCTTTTACTAAAATTATTAAAAACCACAAAGAAGGAAAATTTCAAGTAGAAAAAAACCCGAAAATTTATAAAAAAATAGAAGAAAACACTTTGTGGAATCATTTTGAATTGCAGCCATCTACCATAAAAAATGACTACAAATATTTTACAATTGCCGACCCATATTTACCTTACGGAAAAATATATTTAAAAATAGGTGATAAAATTGACTCTCTTTATAAAGTTTCTAATAACAAAGAATTTCCTCATAAAAATATATTTTACAGATACCCTGTTTGGAAATTACCTATAGATACTGTTAAAACTACAGATGTTTTTTTAAAAATTAAAAATACAGACACTAGAACCCGATTATCTTACTTTTTAGAGACTGAAAATCAATTTTTAAAACGTGTAGAAACCGAGTATTTTTCATTTGGCTTGTTTATAGCCTTTCTAATTTCCATGGCTTTTATTTTGGTGTTTTTTGCCGTTATAAAAAAAGAATATGCCGTTTTATTTTACGCCTTATATATTTTTACGGTATTAATAGAATTTTTAGCTGGTAAAGCAATTGGAGTGCAATATTTTTGGTCTGGTAGCGAATTTGCAATTAATAATATTAGAAGCCTTAGCCAAACAATTGGAGTGGCAGCTATTGGATATTTTTATTTAAAATTTTACAAACTAAACAAATCTCAAATAATTCCTAAATTACTTTTTAAGATTGGTACTTATATTGCTTTAACTCTCCTATTATTCTATTTGTATAAATTTTTCTTTGGTGGACTTATTACTTTATACCTTTATGTTTGGACTATCTTAAAAATAATAATTTTTATTTGGGTTTTAAACCACTTGTATTTAACCATTACAAAACAACTACCAATATACTTGGTTATCGCTTTTATACTACCTATACTAGCCGTAATAAATGGGCAAATTATGAATCCGAGTGTCTACAATCCGCTAGCCATAAAATTTAGTGGTCCGGCAATTTACTACATCGCTTTATCTTTAGAAATTTTACTTTTTACTCGGTTTATTTTTGGATCTGTCATAGAAACTCAGTTTAAATATTTTAAACTTAAAAAAATAAGCGATGAATTAAAATATAATTTTCAAAATAAAACCTTAGCATTTCAGCACGCAGAAAGAAATAATTTAGTAAACAATGTACATGATACTTTTGGTGGTTATTTAGAAGCTTTAAAACTTCGTTTATTACAAAACGATGAAAAATCACCAGAAAAAGTAAAAGAAATTTTAGATGCTTTTTATAACGATTACAGATATTTACTAAACAGTTTATATGCCCCCAAAATTAATTCTGATAATTTTATAGATAGTTTAATAGAGTTCTGTTCTAAAATTGATAATTTAACAAAACACAAAATTAGCTACAACTTCAATCTTAAAAACATCGAACTTTCTCAAGATAAATGTGTGCATCTGTATCGAATAATTTCAGAATTAACTACAAATGCAATAAAATACTCTAAAGCATCAGAAATAAAAATTAGTATGAATGCCCATAAAAACCAACTCATAATACTTAACGTTACCGATAATGGTATTGGTTTTAATGAAGACTTAGTGCTAAAAAAAGGTTTTGGTTTAGAAAGCGTAAAAAAAAGAGTAGAACAAATAGAAGGAACTTTAAAAATAGACACAAGTAAAAAAGGTTCTAATTTTGAAATAAAAATACCTATAACCAATGATTAACCCCCCAATAAAAATTGTTATTGCAGATGATAATCGCTTTTTTTGTGACGCTCTAAAAGATAGTTTAAATGCTCATACTGAATTAAATGTAACCCATACTTTTACTACATTAAAAGAATTGATTCAATATACAAACAGTTGTAATTTAGACGTTTTAATATTAGATGTAAATTTTAATGGTCAAAATTCTTTAGATTTTATTGATGAAATAAAGAAAGTAAATAACAATTTTAAAATTATTGCTTTAACAACAATGAATAATAATTTTATTAAAGAAAAAGCGATAAAAAATGGTGTGGATGTTTTTGTAGGAAAAGACGGAAATCTGGCTAATTTTAAGACAATGATACTAAATTGTTTAACAGATAAAACTGTTAAAAAAGATAAAACCTCATCAAAAATTATTATAGATAATTACACATTTACAAAACGAAAGCTAGAAATATTACAAGCTTTATTTAAGCATTCTGATAAAAATGAAAAAGAACTTTCGGCAATATTACATATTACAGAAAGTTCTTTAAAATCTCATAAAAGAGAGCTTTTTGAAATTACAAATACTAAAAGCACTCCAGAATTAATCAAATTCGGAATTCAAAAATCTTTAATAGTTGTTTAATCTAAAATCTGAGCAGCGTGTGCTTTTGTTTTTACTTTTGCAATAACATCTTCTATTACTCCATTTTCATCAATTACAAAAGTAGTTCTATGAATTCCATCATATTCTTTACCCATAAATTTCTTTGGTCCCCAAACACCAAAAGCTTCAATAACAGCTTTATCTTCATCTGCTAACAACGGAAAAGGTAATTCGTTTTTGTTAATGAAATTTTGTTGTCTTTTAGCAGAATCTGCACTTACGCCCAAAACATCATATCCTTTAGCTAAAAAAGATTGATAATTATCTCTTAAATCACAAGCTTCATTAGTACAACCTGGTGTACTTGCCTTTGGATAAAAGAATAAAACCAATTTCTTACCAGTATAATCAGATAATTTTATGGTGTTTCCTAAATTGTCTTTTGCTTCAAACTCCGGAGCCTTATCTCCTATTTTTAGTGATGTCATGTTTATCTTAGTTTTTAAAGTTTAAAAGTACAAAGAAAAATTTACTGAAGTATAACAAAGAGCATAACAAAAACCACAGTTTTACTTAAACTGTGATAAATAATTTCATAATCTATACTAAATTAGCACTAAGCTCTTTGGTCTGCCAAAGCAAAATTCTGTAACATTTTACCTTTAGCATCTATGATTTCTATTTTACCATCAGAATAAAAACCAATATCGAAAATTTCAGTTGATTCAACCGAATTTTTTATACCTGCAGCAGACATAACACTAGCAACTGGCAAGGCAAAAAAATGATGTCCTTTAAAAGTTGGATTGTAATTTACAGCCACACTACCTGTTAAGTATGCCCTATATGTAACCTTAACTTGCATAGCCCCTTTACTTGCAGAAAGCTTTGCTTCTACAGATTGCCCTGGATCTAAATCTACACTTACACCAGAAGAAGACCCTACAGTAGTAGTTTCACTCTTTGTTTCTCCAATAGACCAAGACTGACTATAAGATAATGTTGTTGTTGATTTTGCACTTACAACCTCTATACTAACACCTACCTCAATAGCTTCACTTATAGAAAGTGTACCTCCTGTAGACCATGAACTTGAAACGGTATTTGAAACCTGCTCAGAAATACTAGCATTAAAAGAGCCTTTAACACTACTATTATTTGTAAATGTTTTGGTTGCTAAAATATCTGGTTTAGATGAGATCCCTAAAATTTCTGCTCTAATAGGTACTAAAACAGTACTTACTTGAGACCAACCATAGGTTCTGTATAAATCATTCCAAGGTGTTGGACTATGAAGATATGCATCATTAGGATTTTTTCCAAAATACTTTCCAACAGCATTCTTTAAAGAAGAGTCAGATAATTTAAATGTAGACCGCTCAGTATCTGTAATAATATGCTGAATACTTCCTGTTGCTGTTGCTTTTGATGCATTTGCATCTGTAGCAGCCGTAATATTAATTACAATTCCCATAATTATTTGGTTTTAAATTATTAATAAAATGTGTTTATTTTAATAGTTAAAAAACTATTTTACTCACTTCAAAAATACACACTTAAACAACTCTATAACATAAGGTTAACACCTGTTTAAAAAATCAAGTTCTTCTACCTATTATTCTTTTTTATTATTAACAAATATTATATGTTCTCTAAATTATTATTAAAAAAAATCAATATGCATATATTTGCTTAATCATATAAAACAACAATGACCAAACAAGAAAAAGTACAATTTGTAATTGACACACTGCAAGAAAAATATCCAGAAATACCGGTTCCTTTAGATCACAAAGACCCTTTTACGCTTTTGGTTGCAGTTTTACTATCTGCACAATGTACAGATGTAAGAGTTAATAAAATTACGCCTTTGTTGTTCGCTAAAGCGGATAACCCTTTTGATATGGTAAAAATGACCGTAGAAGAAATTAAGGAAATTATTCGTCCTTGTGGCTTGTCGCCAATGAAAAGTAAAGGCATTTACGGTTTGTCTAAAATATTAATAGAAAAATATGACGGAGAAGTTCCTAAAACTTTTGAAGCTTTAGAAGAATTACCTGCTGTTGGTCATAAAACTGCTGGCGTTGTTTTAAGTCAAGCTTTTGGTATTCCTGCATTTCCTGTAGATACTCATATTTTAAGATTAATGTATCGTTGGAATTTATCTAACGGAAAAAGTGTTGCTCAAACAGAAAAAGACGCAAAAAGACTGTTTCCAAAAGAACTGTGGAACGATTTACACTTGCAAATTATTTGGTATGGTAGAGAATACTCTCCTGCTCGAGGATGGGATTTAGAAAAAGATATTATCACCAAAACAATTGGTAGAAAAACCGTTTTAGATGACTATTATAAAAAATAGATTAAAAATTAAATAATAATTCTATCGAACTTAATTATTTATCTTCCTCTTCTATAAGTACAGTAACTTTAAATCGATCATCAATAGAGTCGGGGCCACTCCATTCTTGCCAATATTTAAGCTCAACAGTAATTTCACCAAGTTCTTGGGCTATAAATTCTACAACTCTTTTTCCGCTTCCCCCTAAGGTTTTTTTATGGGTTAATTTATAATCATTAAAAACTACCTTTAATAGAGAAGGTATTTCCCCTTCAATATCCCAAATATAACCTGTATTTGAATTTTCTGTAAGTATTATTTTTATAGAATCTCCAATATTTACATGAATAACACTATCATGATCTTCTTTCGTTAAAATAAATTCGTTGTTCATTTCTATTTTTAATTTAAAGTTAAAAAAACTTGAGCATTTCTGCCCAAGTTTTTACACATTCTTTTACCAAACATATATTTCTTTTATTTGCCCACCATCAATTTTAATTTTAGTGTTCTTATTATATTGTTTTGCATGAGCAGCTAAAATAGATAAAGCTACACAAGAAGAGTTATTAGAAGAATTTAATTTCTTCCAACCCATTCCGTTAATTCCTGCCCAAGAGTTTCTTGTTTCATCTTTTGCCCATAAAGAGGTAACTTTTTTGTTTTCGTGCCAAACACCTGCGCCAAAGCTATCATTTTCTGCAGCTTCCTCTTCATTTGGCGGAAGCAATTCTGGACCAGAAAACTCACTAAAAGCATCTGTATTTTCTAAACTTTCTTGTGGTGTAGATTCTAAAGAAGATTGCATATTTAATTCTTCTATATTTTCATCTGGACAGTTACATTTTTTATCATCTTTCATTTTGTTTATTTTTAGTGATTAATAATTAAGCGTAAACTTCAATAATTTCGCCATTACTTATTTTTACAGTTGCATTTCCATTCATTCCTTTAGCTGTAGCTAAATAGGTAAGCATTATATAGAAATTAGTATCATTTTTATTACTAATTCTCTTCCATCCTTCTCCTGATAAATACACAAAAGCATTTCTAGTTGATGAATTTGCCCAAAGACCTGTTACTTTTTTAGTTAAGGTTCCAGAATCAACAATTCCTTCAACGCCCCACACTTCATTATCTATTCCACATTGTCCGTATCCTATTTTAAAGAACCCTTGTTCTCCAAAACCAGTTCCCCAACTATTTTTACAAATCCAATACCTACCGCTGTCACTATAACCTACAATAGAAACACAATGTCCCCCTCTTTGAGTAGCACCAGCAGTTTTTCTATAAACACCACTTCTATAACCATAAAAGTCTGAATACACGGTATAACAAGCTGTAAGTGGTCCTTTTGTAGACAACCAATCTTTCATTTTACTGATAGACGTTAATTTTTTAAAACCACTAATTTTCTTAACACTGTTTTGCCATCCAGATTTTAGTCCGGTACAATCTTGATCACTCGCCGTATAAGGATAATGCGCTTCATCTGTTACCCCTTTACTTTTAAAAGCTGTCATTGCTGGTGGCACCCACCAACCGCCTTTACTACCACTACACCTTCTTCCTTCTGCTCTAGCATGACAATAAAACAAATGTGCTTCTGAGAAATCAACGGCATAATTTGCATCATTTCTCATTTTTCTTATGGTTCCTTCTACCGTAGCAATGGTACCAAAAGCAACACAAGAGCCACAACTTCTTTGATTTTTTACAGGCGTAATAAAATTTTTGCCACCTACATTTCGTAAATCGTAACTAGACGGTGC
Organism: Polaribacter butkevichii; assembly: GCF_038024105.1. Lineage (NCBI taxonomy): Bacteria > Pseudomonadati > Bacteroidota > Flavobacteriia > Flavobacteriales > Flavobacteriaceae > Polaribacter > Polaribacter butkevichii. The sequence goes on along the minus strand of NZ_CP150661.1, from coordinate 4,038,609 downwards.
TGAAAAAGCTTTATTGGATGCTAACATAACCATGTATTCTTGAAAATTTGCTTGAGCAGCTTCTTCTTTTTCTTCTAAAGACGGCTCATCATCTCCTGGAATATATCCCAAAAGTAAATCTTGCTCTTCTTGCGACAATTCGAAAATATCAGAACTACCAGCTTGCCAACTAGCACCTTCATTTTCAATCGCACTTTTAATTGATGTTAATTTTTCTGTTTGATTAGACATAATAATTAGTTTAAGATTAATATAATAAGATATCTACACTTGCAATTGCATTACAAATGTAGTATCAACCCAAACCAATAAAAAAGGTAAACAACTGATAATCAGAAAGGAAAAACACCTTAAAAAATAAATAAAGAAGAAAAAAAAACATAGAAGCACAAAAAAAAGCCCCAACGTTAGTTGAAGCTTTTTCCTCTCTTAATTCAAATTCAATTCAATGAAGTCTTTTGATTTCGTTTTAACAAAAGTTAGCGATTTGGAAAAATTAATCAAAAATTGAACTGTTTCTTGTTTAGGTTGCTTCCGAAAATCAGAAGACTTTTTAGAGTAAAGTTGCATCATATAGTTAATTTAATAAACTGATTATAAACTACTAACGCTACTTAATTTCTTTTATTGTTAATCTACCAAAATAATTTTATGTTTTTCTATTAATTTACGCATATTTATAAGAGCATAACGCATTCTACCAAGTGCTGTATTAATGCTAACCCCTGTATTTTCGCTAATTTCTTTAAAACTCATATCTTTATACATGCGCATTATCAAAACCTCTTTTTGTTCTTCTGGCAGCTCATTTACAAGCTCTCTTACATCTGCATGAATCTGTTCTTGTATAATTTGTTTTTCGGCATTTAAGTTACCATCACCCAAAATAGAAAAAATATCAAACTCATCAGTATTTTTAAAGCTTGGCATTCTATTGGTTTTTCTAAAATGATCTATTACCAAATTATGAGCAATTCTCATAACCCAAGGTAAAAACTTACCTTCTTCGTTATAATTTCCTTTTTTTAAAGTTCTAATAACTTTTATAAATGTATCCTGAAAAACGTCTTCTGTAATATCTCTATCTTGTACTTTGCTATATATAAAGCTAAATAATCTTTGTTGATGTCTTTTAATTAAAACCTCTAAAGCTGCTTCTTTTCCTAAAATATAATTACTTACTAAAGTACTGTCTGTAATTGAGTTTTTTTCCATCATAACCACTTTTAAAGAGCAAGTTGCCCTTCTGTTTTATTATTAAATTAATAATTTAAAAGTAGTTTTTTACGTATATGCGTCTAATTTAGTGGTGCTTATGAGTTCCAAATATCAATATTATTTTTGAAATCAACAAATGTTTTAGCAAAATTCATTAACATTTCTTTTAAATTGGTTTAAAAAAGAGGTATTTTTATACCTTATATTTTTTATGAATGAAGACGGACATTTCTAAAGTAAATCCTAAAGAAAACATTATAATTAAAGGAGCTAGACTCCATAATTTAAAGAACATAGACGTTGTAATACCAAGAAATAAATTGGTTGTAATTACAGGACTTTCTGGTTCAGGAAAGTCATCTTTAGCGTTTGATACTTTGTATGCAGAAGGTCAGCGACGTTATGTAGAGAGTTTAAGCTCTTATGCGCGTCAGTTTTTAGGCAAATTACACAAGCCTAAGGTAGATTATATAAAAGGTATTGCACCGGCAATTGCCATTGAGCAAAAAGTAAATTCTACAAATCCGCGTTCTACAGTAGGTACATCAACAGAAATTTACGATTATATAAAATTATTATACGCCAGAATTGGTAAAACCTACTCACCTATTTCTGGTAAAGAAGTTAAAAAAGACACGGTTTCTGATGTTGTTAACTTTGTAAAAGAGTTTAATGAAAGAACAAAACTATTATTGTTAGCTCCTATTACAATTGATGAAAACCGAGATTTAAAAACCGTTTTACAAGTTTTAGAACAGCAAGGGTATGCACGTTTAAAATGGAACGATAAAGTATATCGAATTGCAGATTTTCCGCAGGCTGAATTTAAAAACGAACCTTTATTTTTAGTCGTAGATAGAATTATTACCAAAGACGATGACGACTTTTTTAATCGTTTAGCAGATGCTATTCAGACTGCTTTTTTTGAAGGAAAAGGAATCTGTTTTATAGAAAATTTAGAAGACAATAAAGTAGCTGAATTTAGTAATAAGTTCGATTTAGACGGCATGTCTTTCTTAGAACCCAACACACATTTATTTAGTTTTAACAATCCTTATGGCGCTTGTCCAACTTGTGAGGGGTATGGAAGCGTAATTGGTATCGATGAAGAATTAGTGATTCCGAATACGGGTTTATCTATTATGGAAGATTGTATTTTTCCGTTTAAAACACCTTCTTATGTACATTATAAAGAAGACTTAATAGATGTTGCGTATCAATTCGATATTCCTATTCACAAACCTTGGTTCGAACTTACCGAAGAACAAAAAGAATTGGTTTGGAATGGTAATAAATCCTTTAACGGAATACATCATTTCTTTACCGTTTTAGAAGAAAAAAGTTATAAAATTCAGAACCGAGTAATGCTTTCTCGCTACCGCGGAAAAACAAAATGTACGTCTTGTAATGGAAAACGTTTAAGACACGAAACGAATTTTGTAAAAATAAACGAAAAAACAATTTCAGACCTAGTAACTCTTCCTTTAGATGAATTATCTGTCTTTTTTAAGAATATTAAATTAGATAAATACGATGCTAAAATAGGGCAGCGTTTACTAACAGAAATTAACAATCGTTTGTTGTTTTTAACCAATGTTGGTTTATCCTATTTAACTATCAACAGAACTTCTAACACACTTTCTGGAGGTGAAAGTCAGCGTATTAATTTAGCAACTTCTTTAGGGAGTTCTTTAGTGGGTTCTATGTATATTTTAGATGAACCAAGTATTGGTTTGCATCCAAAAGATACCGAACGCTTAATTGGTGTTTTAAAAGATTTACGAGATTTAGGAAACACCGTTGTTGTGGTAGAGCATGATGAAGATATTATGCGAGAGGCCGATTATATTATAGATATTGGTCCAGAAGCTGGTACTTTTGGTGGACATGTTGTTGCAGAAGGAAACTTTGATGCGATCTTAAAATCAGACTCATTAACGGCAAAATACCTTAACGAAGAATTAAAAATCGAAGTTCCTACCAAACGTAGAACTTCTAGAAATAAAATTGAAATAATTGGTGCTAGAGAAAACAATTTAAAGAATGTAGATGTTACGTTTCCACTAAATTGTTTGTCTGTAATAACAGGCGTTTCTGGTTCGGGAAAAAGTACGTTGGTTAAAAGCATTTTGTATCCAACAATGCAAAAACAACTGATTGGTCATGGAGAAAAAGTTGGGCAACATACAGAAGTAAAAGGCGATTTTGACACCTTAAAACACGTAGAATTTATCGATCAAAATCCAATCGGACGCTCATCTCGTTCCAATCCTGTAACGTATATTAAAGCTTATGATGATATTCGCTCGTTATTTGCAAATCAGAAATTATCATCCATCAGAAACTACAAACCCAAGCACTTTTCTTTCAATGTAGAAGGCGGTCGTTGCGAGGTTTGTAAAGGAGAAGGAGAAGTTACCATAGAAATGCAATTTATGGCAGATGTACATTTAGAATGTGATGCTTGTAACGGTAAACGCTTTAAAAAAGAAGTTTTAGAAGTTAAATTCGATGGAAAATCTATAGATGATATTTTAAATCTAACGATTGATGATGCGGTTGCATTTTTCTCAGAAAATTTGGTAACAAAAATTGCAAGTAAATTAAAACCTTTGCAAGATGTTGGTTTGGGTTATGTAAAATTAGGCCAGTCTTCTTCTACCCTTTCAGGCGGAGAAGCGCAGCGTATAAAATTGGCTTCCTTTTTAGTAAAAGGAAACACCAAAGACAAGGCATTGTTTATTTTTGATGAACCTACAACAGGTTTGCATTTTCACGATATTAAAAAATTATTAGCATCGTTTAATGCCTTAATAGACAAAGGGCATTCTATTATTGTGATAGAACATAACATTGAATTAATTAAATGTGCAGATTATATTATAGATTTAGGTTTAGAAGGTGGTAAAAACGGTGGAAACCTTATTTTTCAAGGAACTCCAGAAGATTTAGCAAAAAATAAAGAGTCTTATACGGCTAAATATTTGGCAGAAAAATTGGTTTATTAGAAGCTATTTCCGGCTTTACACTATATCTTTTTATAGCCGTCATTGCAAGTTTACTTTTTTGTAAACTGTGGCAATCCCTTAATTAAAGAGATTGCTTCGTTCCTCGCAAAGACGCCCATTAATTAAGGCTATAAAAAGGATGTCGTTTCAATCCGGGCTAGACTTGTTTGCAAACAAAGTGAGAAAAGATATTTAATATGTCATTCCGAATGAGGTACGAAGAGGAATCTTAAAACATTAAAATGATGAGATTTCTCAATCGCTGAAAAGCTCATTTCGAAATGACAAACGTTAGACAAAAGTATTAAAATGACAAACGTTAGAAAATAAAAACAAATAAGATGATCACAAATCTAACAGACAAACAGAAAATAAATTGGGTAAGAATACTTGCTATTCTTGCAGTTTTGGTATTAATGGTCTATGCACCAAAATTATGGCTAACAACAAAAGTTTTCCCTGTAATACCTTTGTTTGATTGGTTGCCAATACCTATCTATCCTTTCGATTATATTTTAGCCGGATTTTTCTTTTTAATACAAATTGTCTATATTTTTCAGAATAAAAGATGGCAAGGTTGGACCATTCTTGGTGTATATCTCTTTTTAGCGCTCGTAGATCAAAACAGATTGCAGCCTTACTTTTATCAAAGTTTTTTAACCATTTTTGCAATAGAAATTTTCAATAGAAAAGCAAATCCAAGGAAAATATTATACGCTATTATCCTTATCTTTTTCGCTACTTATTTTTGGAGCGGAATTCAGAAATTAAATGAAGCCTTTTACATACAGTGGTTAAGCGCTATCAACAAACATTTTAGTTTTTTGCCACAATGGTTTTTAGTTGCTTTTACGTATGCTGTGCCTTGGCTAGAAGCTTTAATGGGGGTTTTACTATTGTTCAATAAGACTAGAAAATTCGGAGTCGTTTTTATCCTCTTAATGCACTCAACAATTACATTTCTATTATTTTATTTAGGGTATGGTTACAATGTTGTGCCATGGAATATTCAGAATATGTTAAGTGTAATCATCATTTTTTGGACTTTAAAAACATCAAATGCATTTGAATTCTTTCTACAATTTTTTAATACACAGAAATTAGCCATTTTGGTTTTCACCATGATGTTGCCGTTAGCAAATAACTTAACAGGTTTTTATGACAACTTGTTATCTTTTCATTTTTTTACGGCAGATTTAAAATACTATATTGTCTATCTAGATGAAGAGTTAGAAGAGAATTTACCAGAACACATTCAAGATTTTTATAGAACCTACGAAGGAAAAACATATATAAGCGTTACAGAATGGTCTCAACATGATAATAAAGTATTGTTTTACCCAGAAGATAGAGCTATTGAATATTTAGATACTTATTTACGTTCTTTTGCAACAAACCCAGCTAAAGAAGGGTTGACACAATTGGTAAATTACAATCAGATTATTAAGAAATAAAAAAGCCGTTTAAACTTTCGTTTAAAGGGCTTTTCCAACTAAAATTACAATTTATAGATTAACTTATTGTAATAAACTGTATATAAATTCTGGATGACCTCGTTCTCCTGCTTCGTTAGTTAATGCTAAAAACTGGAGTTTATATAAGTTACCATCTGTATCATTTACAACATAAAATACATTGTCTTTTAAAGAGGAGGAACTTCCTGGTACAACTCCGTTTATCCAAGTACTAACAATACTTCGTTGGTCTTTTGTAAATTTTGTGGCATAATCAGAAAATCCATAAGAACCATAACGCTCAATTTCGTTGGTAAAAACTGTAAAATTTAAGTCCCAATTTGTTTTTTCTGGGACTACAATAACTTCACTTTCTGTATTAAAACTAAAAATACAATTTCAATTTCTTTATTTAGAAACATTCTTAATAATTTTCGACAAATATATGCGTTATTTTTAATCAATCTAAATAAATTTTATATTTTTGTCGAAATAATTAAAACACCAAAAAATTATAAAATGACTAAATCAATATTAACTACACTACTACTTTTAGTTTCGATAACTATTAGTGCACAAAGTAAAAAGAAGAAAGATCAAAATGCCATAAAAGAAATGTGTGGCTGTTATGAAGTGACTTTCAATTTTGCTGAAACTTTTAACTATAGTAAAGATTCTACTTACAGACCTTCTAAAACAAAAGTTGATAAAGGTTTAGAATGGGCAGGCTTGGTAGAAGACGAGAATAATAAAATATCAATTCAACATTTATTACAAGTTGGTAACCCAAAAGACCCAATGATTATTAAGCATTGGAGACAAGATTGGTTGTACGAAAACACAGATTTTTACATGTTTAATGGTGATAACAACTGGACTTTTGAACAAAAAAGTAAAAGTGATGTAAAAAAACAATGGACACAAAAAGTATATCAAGTAGATGACAGTCCACGTTACGAAGGTTCTGGAACTTGGGTTCATGTAGACGGAAAAAGCTATTGGGAAAACGAAACTACCGCTCCATTACCAAGAAGAGAATACACCAAGAGAAACGATTACAACATCACGTTAAGAGGTAATAGACATGAAATTACAAGCTACGGTTGGCTTCATGACCAAGATAACAGTAAAATTATTCGCGAAGCGGGAAAAAAAGATGTTGTGTTAGCCAAAGAAAAAGGATACAATACGTACGTAAAAGTTGATGATAGTAGATGTAAAGCAGCTTCTGATTGGTGGAAAGCTAACAATAATAAATGGCAATTGGTTAGAAATAAATGGGAAGATGTTTTTAATAGAAACAGAAATTTATCCTTAGAAACTAAAGTAGACAACAAACCATTGTACAAACATTTATTTTCTGATAAAATTACCAAAGAAGACGAAATAAACACAATCATAGAATCATTTGTAAAAAAATAAATTATGCAAAAATCAAATAAAATAGCCTTACTATTTTTACTTATTAGCGTTACAGTAACTGCGCAAAAAAACAACATTTTTCATAACAGAGCTTTTTGGAAAACAAACCCAAGTATCTCTATTATAGATCAAAAAATTGCAGAAGGAAATGATGCTTCTGCTTTAAACCAAAATGCTTTTGATGGCGTTGTCTATGCCATTTTAAATAAAGTAGATAACAAAACAATCGAATATCTTTTAACTAAAAAAGGAAATGACGTTAATAAAAAAACACACGATGGACGAACGTATATTTTTTGGGCCGCATACACTAATAATTTAGAAATTATGAAACACCTTGTTTCTAAAGGAGCAAAAACAGATGTAATAGATACACACGGAAACACTTTTTTAAACTTTGCAGCTTCTGCCGGTCAATTAGATATAGAATTATATAAATATAGTTTTAGTATTGGTGCAGATATTACAAAAGAAAAAAACCATGATGGGGCAAATGCATTGTTGTTGGTTGCTTCTCATTTAAAAGATTTTAAACTTGTAAAATATTTAATTACAAAAGGCGCTTCTTTAGATGATAAAGATGCAGAAGGAAACGGGCTTTTTGAATATGCCGCAAAAGGAGGAAATACACAATTCTTAAAAATTCTTTTAGACAAGGGGGTTGATACCGGAAAAAATGCGATGTTATTTGCTAGCAAAGGTTCTAGAAACAAACAGAACACTTTAGAAACGTATCAATTTTTAGAAAAAAACGGAATAAAACCAAATGTTGTTGATGACAATAATAGAAATCCACTTCACTTTATCGCTAGAAATAATAAGGATCTTTCAATTTTTAAATACTTTATAGATAAAGGAGTATCTACTAACTTACAAGATAAAGAAGGAAATTCTCCTTTTATAAATGCTGCCAATAGCAACAGCTTAGAAGTTGTTAAATTATTATCTAAGGATGTAAAAAGTATCAACCTAAAAAATAATGACGGTCATACTGCCCTAACAAATGCTGTTGGTAGAAACTCTGTTGATGTTATTGAATACTTATTAAAAAAAGGTGCAGACATTAATATTGTTGATAAAGATGGAAATACGCTTTCTTATTATCTAATTAAAAACTTTAAAGCAAATAAGCCCGAAATTTTTGATGCCAAATTAAACGTTTTAGAAAAAAACGGATTGGTTATAAATCAACTTCAAAATTCTGGAAACACATTATTACATATTGCCACTCAAGAAAATAATTTGCCTTTATTAAAAAGGTTAGCCGCATTTAAAATTGATGTAAATACACTAAATAAAGAAAGCTTATCTGCATTACAAATAGCAGTAATGAAAGCTAAAAACACAGAAATCATTAAATATTTACTAAGCATTGGTGCTGATAAAAATATAAAAACAGATTTTGATGAATCTATTTTTGATTTAGCCTCTGAAAACGAATTATTAAAAAAACAACAAATCAACTTTTTAAAATAATACCCTAAACGATGATTAAAAAAATCTTATTTATAGTTCCAATATTTTTATTGGTTGTAACAGCCTTATTCAGTTTTAAAAAAACAAGTGAAAGCACTCCATACAAATGTATGATTCAAATGAAAAACTACACGGGCGAGGGTGCTTATGTAGTGGTGTCATTATTAAACCCAAATGGCGAATATGAAGAAACTTTATATGTGCAAGGTGATGATGATGAATGGTATTTTGACATTACAGAATGGTGGAATTTTCAAGGTAAAAAAAGAGCTGATATTGATGCGATTACAGGAGCTACAATTAGCGGCGGACAACGTACTATTAGCATAATTAGAATTGATAAAGATAAAATAGATAAAGGATATAAAATCCGTTTTGAAACTGCTGTAGAAGATCAAAAATATCATAAAGATGATGTAGAATTTGAGCTAACAACAGCCAATTTAAAGTCTAAAATAGAAGGAAAAGGATTTATACGCTACGTAAGAATGTTAGCACAATAAAAAGAAACAGAATGACAATTTCTATTTGGAGATATAGCCACTTAACCCTAGCTATATCTTCTGCTTTATTTATTATAATTGCTTCTGTTACCGGAATAATATTAGCTTTTGAACCAATCTCAGATAAATTAAACTCGTTTGATGTTGTGCCTACTAATCAAATTTCTATTGCAGAAACCATTGCCGTATTGCATCAAAAATACGAAGAGATAATTACCATAGAAGTTGATGAGAATGATTTTGTGTCTGCAAATGTTATTTTAGAAGATGGTAAAAGTGCTACTTTTTATATCAACCCAAAAACAGGAGAAAAGATTGGAGAGATCATAGAGAAAAAACCAATTTATGAATTTGCTACAAATTTACATCGTTCGTTATTTTTAAAATCTACAGGAAGAATCTTAATTGGTTTTGTTTCCTTTTTACTGCTGTTAATTTCCGTTACCGGAATTGTATTAATTGCAAAAAGACAAGGTGGTATTTCTAAGTTTTTCTCTAAAATTGTTAAAGAAGATTTTAACCAATATTACCATATTATTATAGGTCGCTATACATTGATTCCTATTATTATCATTACCGTAACCGGAGTTTATTTGTCTTTAGAAAAATTTTCTTTGTTACCAAAAGACACTGCTATTCATCAAAATATTGAACAGAAAAAAGACACCTCAACAGTTAATAGCGCTACTTTTGAGTTTTTTAAAACAACAAAGTTAGATAAAGTCAAAAAAATAGAATTCCCTTTTTCTACAGATGAAGAAGATTATTACTATGTAAAACTTACTAATAAAGAAGTTGCTGTACATCAAAAAACAGGACAAATTATTAGCCTAAAAAAACAACCATTGGTAACTTTTGGCTCTTATTATAGCTTATTACTCCATACAGGAAAAGGCTCTATTTTATGGTCTATCATTTTATTATTAGCTTGTTTTGCTATTTTATTCTTTATTTTTTCTGGTTTTGCAATGACTTTACAAAGAAGAAAGAAAACAACAATCATAAAAAATAAGTTTCACAAAGATGAAGCTGAATACATTATACTAGTTGGTTCTGAAACCGGAAGCACTTTTAATTTTGCAACGGCATTTTATAAAGCTTTAATAACTTCTGGAAAAACGGTGTTTTTATCAGAATTAAACCAGTACGCAAGCTATAAAAAAGCCACAAACCTTATTATATTTACTGCAACTTATGGTGAAGGAGAAGCACCCATAAATGCGAAAAAATTTATTTCTAAAATTGAAAGCACACCGCAAAACAATGTCTTAAATTTCTCTGTAGTAGGTTTTGGCTCTAAAGAATATACACAATATTGTAAGTTTGCTGTTTTAGTACACGCTAATTTACAATTACACAATAAGTTCACTCCTATTTTACCCGTTTCTAAAATTAATAATCAATCTTTTTCTGAATTTAATCAATGGTTAGAAGAATGGAATTCTTTTAACAAAACAACCCTTACAATAACTGCAGAAAGTCTTTTAACAAATAACAAAAAGGAACAAGAATTTACGGTAATCAATAAAACTGATATTAATATTGATGATACTTTTTTAATTCAATTAAAGCCGAATAAAAAAACAACTTTCGAGTCTGGAGACTTACTTTCTATTACTCCAAAAAATGAAACGAGAAGCCGTTTGTATTCTATTGCTAAAATTGATCATACAATTCTGTTAAGCATCAAAAAACATGAATTCGGACTTTGCTCTACCTATTTTAATAGCTTACATACAGCTGATAAAATGGTAGCTAGCATTCAAAAAAATGCAGCATTTCATCTTTCGAAGAAAACAAAAGAAGTTATTTTAATTGCCAACGGAACCGGAATTGCACCATTTTTAGGAATGATTAATAGAAACAAATCAAACACAAAAGTCCATTTATTTTGGGGAGGAAGAACAAAAGAATCCTTTAATATCTATAAAAACAACATTAATACTGCTATAGAAAACAAAGGACTTACTTCTTTTTATACTGCCTACTCTCAAGAAGAAAAAGAAAAAATATATGTTCAAGATATAATAAAACGGCAAGCAACTTTAATTGCAAATACTTTAAAAAACGGAAATATAATTATGATTTGTGGCTCTATTGCTATGCAAAAAGGAGTTACAAAAGTGTTAGAAGAAATCTGTAAAAAACACCTACAATCTTCATTATATAAATTTGAAGAAAACAACCAAATTAAAACTGACTGTTACTAAAAATTAAAAGAATGTGTCAAAAATCTAAAATAATAGCTAGCGTTAAAAACGGAGAAATATCAATTTGTAAAGATTGTAATAATTATAACCTTATTTTTAATAATATCTTTTTTCAGTTTGATAAAGAGCAATTAAAGAAATTTAAAGAATATGTTGCCGCCATAGACATTCATTATTGGTTAGATTACAGTGCTAATACAACACAAAGAAGAAAGATACCGGTACCCACTTTTCATCAAAATTTAGTTTTAGTTTTTGATACTTATGAAATTGAAGAACTTAAAATTTTATTAGGAATTTATCCTTCCAATAAAAACAAAATAATAGCTACGGCTGATATCGATTATTCTTTAATTTTAAATTAAAACACGAATTCTAATTCATTATTTACGAATTCTAATAGCCGCAAAATATAAGAGATCTTCTCAACTACTTTTACAGTGTATTAACATTTAAAAAAGCAGAAAACATGAGAACTATCTTAAAAACATCCGTATTTGTAGCAGGTTTAATTTTATTAAGCAGCCCTTTTATCTGTTGTGATAGCAACGAAATAAAAAAAGAAACAATTGCTATAGTAGACAACAACACTATTAAAAATGAAATAGCTGTAAATGTTGCTGCAAGAAAACCCATTGTATTTATTACCGGTTTCGATAAAGGCAACGAAACTTTTTATTCGAATGCGCGCGCCTATTTTCAGGAAAAAGATATCAAAATAATTGACGGACAATATTCTTTAGAAGAAATTATTTTGTGGTTAAATAAAAACGCAAATAAGCATCCTTATGGAGATATTCATATTGTAAATAAAAGCAATCCTTATAAAGGAATGAATTTAGAAACCATTGTTAGAGGAGACAAAATTACCACAGAAACCCTAAAAAGAAGCTTAAAAGAAGGTACTTTGCCATCCCTAAAAGATGTGGTAAATAATAACACAAAAATAGTATTTCATGCTTCTGGTTTGGTAGAAAACGCCACGCTTTTAAATACGTTAAAAAGTGCTTTATCTGCTAAAAGTTTACCAAAAGTAATTGCATCGCCATATTACACCGTTTTTGGCGGCAAATTCTCTAACTACTATTTAGCACAACCTTATTATGTTTTTTATCCAACAGCAAATTCGCCAGGAAAAATAGATTTATCTAAAGAAATCGCCAGAAAATATCCAGAAGAAAAAGACATAAATTGGTATGATGCTTTAAATAATGAAGAAGAAAGATACGTAGGTGAACCTTATACAAAACAGTTTTCTATACCTATTAAATGGGAATTTGGATACCATAATACAGATGATGAAATGCCAATATTTACATCACAAGAAGAAGTAATGGATTGGATTGAACAAAATGAAGAACTAATGGTAGAAATGAACGCACATAACATTCCGCTAGAAAAATATAGATGGAATTGGAGTACTAAAAACAGCACTTTAATAATTAGAGGAAGAACATCTGGTTTAGTGGTTTTAAAACCATTGATTAAGCCTTACGGAGATTTAGAACACATAGAACCAGACACCAACAACAAACGCTTGTATGCGATGAAGTAATTTTAAATGGAAATTGTACCTTAAGCGTCATTACACAAAATTAAAAATGGTGTAATGACGTTTTAATTAGTAAGTTTGTTATCATGGAAATAATTTTTAAAATTTTGTCTTCTAAATATCACGCAGAACAAGGAGCAAAAAGGAGACTAAAAACTTCACTTTTCTTTCTTGTTTTTTTTCTGATAAACGCCATGTATTCTCAAGAAAACACGCTTCAAAATTTTTCTATTTCTGACGGATTACCAACAACTTCTATAAATGATATTGCACAAGATAAAATTGGCTATTTATGGCTAGCCACAGATAAAGGATATACAAAGTTTGATGGTGTAAATTTCACCAACCACACACAAGGAAAAGCAAATTGTATTCTTATAGAAGACAACAAGGTTTATGTGGGGTTAAAAAACGGACTTTTAATTCTTCAGAACAACAAATCAATCTTTTTTGAGAGTAAAGAAATCCTTAAAATTAAAAAGATACAAAATCAAATAATTTTAGCAACGGTACAAGGAGTCTCAGAATTAAGAGAAGATTATATTCAGCCTTTAAAAATAAATACTCAAATAGATTTTTCTATTATTAATGACATCGTTTATGTTAAAAACTCCTTTTACATTACTTCTATAAAAGGATTATGGAACATAGACAAGCTTTACCAACCAAAGAAAGTAACTAAAATTTCTAATGATAATTTTACCTCTTTTTTAATACAGAATGATAAAATAATAGCAAGTAGTTTTTTAAATGGATTAAAAGTTATTGAAAATGATTCCATCATTAAAAACATTCCAACCTCTAAAAACACCTCATCTTTAAAGAAAATAAATGATGAAATTTGGATTACTACCAAAGAAAATGGAATCGAAGTTTTAGACGCAGAAAATTATACTTTTAAAAGAAACATAAACAAATACAATACAGCAATTTCTAATAAAATAAATGCCCTAATTATAGACCAACAAAATACTATTTGGATTGCAAGTTCTAACAAAGGTTTATATAAATACAATACCTTTTTAAAAACAATTACACCGCGTGTTTTTATTGAAAGTATTTCTGTAAATTATAAATTCTTAGATTCAATAAACATAAAAAAGCTAACTTTAAAACCTAATGAAAACAACATTTCATTTACTTTTAAAACAGTAGATTTAAGAAATCCAAAAAACTTACAATACCGTTATCAACTAAATAATAAGTTTACGCCTTGGAGCCATCAAAATCAGGTAGATTTCGCAAACTTAAAAGCTGGTAACTATACATTTTCGGTGCAGTCTAAAGATGGAGATACAGTTAGTAAAAAAGCATCCTTTTCTTTTTTTATAGAAACTCCGATTTATAAAAAAGCTTGGTTTTTAATTTTATGTGTTGCTTTTTTATGTTTGTTATTGGCTGCTATTGTTGAACTATATATTAGAAAAATCAATAAAAAAAATCAACAAAAAATTGATACCCTAAAAATAAAAAACAAGGTATTAACTCTAGAGCAGAAAGCGTTGCAATTACAAATGAATCCGCATTTTATTTTTAATGTTTTAAACGGAATAAAAGCACTTGGTAATGCTGGCGATTCTAAAGAATTAAACAAAACCATTTCTCAGTTTTCTATACTTTTAAGAAGTGTTTTAAATAATTCTCGTTTAGAAGAAATTAGCTTAAAAGACGAACTTGAAACCATAAAGAATTATTTAGATTTAGAACAAAAAATGAATTCGAAATCTTTTGAATATAACATAGAAACCTCTTTAAATAATATAGATTCCGAAGAGATTTTAATTCCGCCTATGTTAATTCAACCTTTTATAGAAAACTGTATCAAACACGCTTTTCAACCGAATAAAAAAGATGCAAAAATTAAACTTATTTTTGAAGTTAGAAATAGTTTCTTACATTTTACCATAGAAGATAACGGTATTGGCTTTTATCAATCAAAAAAAGAAAAGAAAAATACAAATCATCAATCGGTGGCGTTAGAAGTTACAAAAGAGCGTATTCAGCATTTAACAAAATACAATTCATTTTCTATTGAAGAAATAAAAAATAAAAACAACATAGAAGGCACAAAAGTTGGGTTTAAAATTCCTCTAAAAACAGACTATTAAAAAATGGAAAGACGAAAATTTATAAAAAACACTTTACTTACAGGAATAGGAGCCACTGCTATTGGAGGTCTTTACTCTTGGCAGGTAGAACCTTTTTGGTTAGAATTTGTAAACGTAAAAATGCCTATTAAAAACCTACCTAAAAACCTAATTGGCAAAACATTAATGCAAATTAGTGACATTCATGTGGGGAATAAGTTTGATTATAATTACATTATCGATTCTTTTAAAAAAGCACGTCTTTACAACCCCGATTTTGTTGTGTACACAGGAGATTTTGTTTCTTATGAAACTCCAGAACAGTTTGATCAATTAGAAAAAGTTTTTAAATATGCGGTAAACGGTAAGTTAGGAACTGCAGGCGTGTTAGGCAATCATGATTACGGTGTTAATTGGTTAGAACCAGATGTTGCCGATAGAATTTCTAACATTTTAGATAAAAAAAACATTACCATTTTAAGAAACCAAGAAGTTAGTTTTAGTGGGCTAAATATACTAGGTATTGATGATTATTGGAGTTCTAATTTTAACCCCGTAAAAATAATGAACAAATACGATGCTAAAAAAGCTAACGTAGTATTATGCCACAACCCTGATGTTTGCGATTTAAATGTTTGGAATAATTATAAAGGTTGGATTTTATCTGGACATACACATGGCGGACAAGTAAAACCTCCGTTTTTAAACCCTCCTATTCTTCCTGTAAAAAACAAAAGATACGCTGCCGGAGAATTTGATTTGTATGATGGTAGAACTTTATATATTAATAGAGCACTTGGTAATTTGTACCAAGTACGATTAAATGTGAGACCAGAAATTACATTATTTGAACTCGTTGAAGAAGTATAATATGAAAGAATTAACCGCTATTTTAGTTGATGACATGCCAGTAGCTTTAGACATGTTGGCAAATGATATTACTAATAACCATACAGAAATTAAAATTATAGGAAAAGCAACCTCTGTTGTAGAAGCTGCTAAATTGCTACGCAAACAACAACCAGATATCTTATTTTTAGATATTATGCTAGGCGATGGAACTGGATTTGATATTCTAGAGATTTTTCCTGATCTAAAATCCAAAATCATCTTTGTAACCGCAAGTGACGCTTTTGCCATAAAAGCCTTTAAGTTTGCCGCAATCGATTATATATTAAAACCCTATTCCGACGAAGATTTAGCTATTTCTATAGAAAAAGCACAAAATCAAATTCAGCCAGACAAACAACAGCTAAATGTTTTACAAGAAGCAGTAACATCTCCAAATAATAAACCGAGTAAAATTTCTTTACATACTTCAGAAAAAATAATTGTAGTAAATATTGAAGATATCATTCACTGTAAATCTGACAACAACTACACTACCTTCTTTTTTAAAGATAAATCTAAAATATTAGTTTCTAAAACACTGAAACACTATGCAGATATGTTAAAAGAAGTTGGTTTTTTAAGAGTACACCAAAGCCACTTAGTAAACACCACTTATATTAAGGAGTTTATAAAATCTGACGGTGGATACCTTGTACTTACCGACGCTTCTAACATACCTGTATCTGTTAGAAAAAGAAACGAGGTTTTAGAAGTTTTAAATTGTTTTTAACTACTTGCAAGAACTTAAAAAAATAGAAGCCTCCCTTTAACTCACTTTAACAATAGTTTTACACCACTCACCGACCAAAACAATACAATTAATCGAAATTAAAAAATTAAAGGTCATTAAAGTCATATCTTTGAAGTGTCTTAAAAGACATATACATTTATAAGTTGGGGAATTTATAAGTAATGATAAAACCATCTAAAATTAATTTTTAAGATGGTTTTTTTTATATTCTAAAATTAAAACACAATTCTGTATTAAACTCAGAAGAAAAGTTTGGGTACAAAAAAAGCTTCTTATTTCTAAGAAGCTTTGTTTTTTTGGGTGGAAGACGGGACTCGAACCCGCGACACTCGGTACCACAAACCGATACTCTAACCAACTGAGCTACAACCACCATATAATTGCGGCTGCAAATATAAAAACTTTTTCTGTTTCTAAAAAATAAAATATCAAATTAATTTACTTAAATTTTCAACAGCAACGTAACGTTCTGAAATAAAGCCTTCTGCAAAATCTACTCCAATCAGTCTTCCTAAATCTTTTGCTCTATAATCTACACTGTCTGTAAAATTCTTACTCGTAATAGGTGTTTCTGGCTCATTACTGGTTGGATCATAGAACTGAGAAGTGTATGCTAATACAGATTTCTTTTTAAGATCCATAAAACCGGTAACATCAATTACAAAATCTGGTTCTAAATTTTTCCATTGTATATAATGATATACCAACTTTGGTCGCCACTTTTCTTGCAACTCCCCTTCTATTGTTGTTTCAATCTTTAACAACCCACTTAAAAAACACGCATCAGAAACCAAACGGCTTCCTTTTGGATGATCTATATGACGATCATCAACAGCATTACACAACACAATTTCTGGTTGGTACTTTCGTATCATTTTAATAACTTCTAATTGATGTTCTTTATCGTTTACAAAAAAACCATCAGAAAAACGAAGGTTTTCACGCACAGAAACCCCTAAAATTTTAGCAGAATTAGCGGCTTCAATATCTCGTAAATCAGCAGATCCTCTAGTCCCCAATTCTCCTCTTGTAAGATCTACGATTCCTACCTTTTTTCCCAAAGAAATTTCCTTTGCAATTGTTGCTCCACAACCCAATTCCACATCATCTGGATGGGCTCCAAAAGCCAAAATATCTAGTTTCATATATAATGTACTTATTTAAGATATATTAATGTTTTATCAGTTTTTATTATAAAAACCAATCTAATGTCCTTAAAATAGACAACAAATTCATCATTTTATTAATTATTCTACAATAAAACAAGAAAATGAATCATCAAAAATAATCATTTTTTAAAGAAACGTAATAAGAAATTATTTCTATTACGTTTTCGTATTTAATTTTATATAATATTGACTTCTTTTTGTTAGGATTATCATAAAAATTAACTGTATGGTACCGGTATGATATATGTCATAAAACAAACTTTATAATGTGAGTAATTTTACAATATCAAAAAACAATAATATAAAAGCCAATCAGATGGCAATTGTAATAAACATTAATTAATAACTATAAAATTAAATTATGGCAACCAACAGAAACATGGAAACTTACGGATTAAAAAACGTAACAGTAAATTGGAACTTACCTACTGAAGAACTTCAAAAAATTACTATTGAAAAAGGTATGGGTAGAGAAACCAAAAATGGAACTTTAGCTGTAAACACTGGTAAATTTACAGGTAGATCTCCTCAAGATAGATTTATAGTAAAAGATGATTATACAGCAGACAAAGTTTGGTGGGGAAAAACCAACAAACCTGTTTCTCAAGAAAATTTCGATAAATTAAAAAAGAACGTTACAGATTATTTATCTAATAAAGAAATATACGCTAAAGATGGTTATGTATGTGCAGACCCAACTTACAGAACAAATATTAGAACCGTAGCAGAATACCCATGGTCTATTTCTTTTGTTTACAATATGTTCTTAAGACCTTCTGACGAAGAGTTAGCTAACTTTGATGAAGACTGGTTAGTATTATGTGCTCCTGGTTATATTTGTGATGACCCAAAAGCATACGGAATCCGTCAAGGAAATTTCTCTATCATTAACTTTACAGATAAAATTGCTTTAATTGGTGGTTCTGGTTATACAGGAGAAATTAAAAAAGGTATATTTTCTGCATTAAATTTAATTTTACCAGTAGAAAAAGATGTTTTACCAATGCACTGTTCTGCAAATGTTGGTGAAGATGGAGATACAGCAATTTTCTTCGGATTATCTGGAACAGGAAAAACAACTTTATCTGCAGACCCTTCAAGAAAATTAATTGGTGATGATGAACATGGTTGGACTAAAGAAAACAATATCTTTAATTTTGAAGGTGGTTGTTATGCTAAAGTTATCGACTTATCAGAAGAAAAAGAACCAGATATTTTTAGAGCTATTAAGCCAGGTGCTTTATTAGAAAATGTAGTATTTAAAGAAGATGGAGAAGTAGATTACATGGATGGTTCTATTACACAAAACACACGTGTAAGTTACCCAATTTATAACATCGATAATATTGCAGTACCATCATACGCAAACAACCCTAAAAACATTTTCTTTTTAACTGCAGATGCTTTTGGTGTTTTGCCTCCAGTTTCTAAATTAACTCCTGGACAAGCTGCATACCACTTTATCTCTGGTTATACTGCAAAAGTAGCAGGAACAGAAGCAGGAATTACAGAGCCTGTACCATCTTTCTCTGCTTGTTTTGGTGAACCTTTTATGCCATTACACCCAACAAAATATGCTGAAATGTTAAGTACAAAAATGACTGAAGCAGGTGTAAATGTTTGGTTGATTAACACAGGTTGGTCTGGAGGTCCTTACGGAACTGGTTCTCGTATAAAATTAAAATATACAAGAGCAATGATTGGAGAAATCTTAAAAGGAAGTTTAGATAATATCGAATTTGAACAACACCCTATTTTCGGATTATTTATGCCAAAATATTGTCCTAATGTTCCTACAGAAATGTTAAACCCAATGAATACTTGGGTAAACAAAAGTGCATACATTAGTAAAGCAATTCACTTAGCACATTTCTTCCACTTAAACTTCGAAAAATTTGCTAACGAAGCATCAGAACACATTATTGAAGGTGGTCCATTAATTGACGAACACCACCAATTAGATCACATGTAGAATTTTTATAATTTTTACTATATAAAAGCAAAGAGTTTTAACTCTTTGCTTTTTTTATTGCTTGTAAAATATCTTTAATTAAATCTTCTGCTTCTTCTATACCTACAGAAAAACGAATTAAACCATCTTTAATTCCTCTTGCCAAACGTTCTTCTTCACTTAATAAAGCGTGTGTTGTTTGTACCGGACTTACAGTTGTACTTTCTAAACCAGCTAAACTCATAGAAGGTTTTATCAATTGTAAATAATTTTGAAATTTCATAGCATCAATTCCTTCTGATAACTCAAAAGACATCATTGCTCCAAAACCTTTCATTTGTTTTTTTGCCAATTCATATTGCGGATGACTTTTTAATCCTGGATAATAAACCCTATCAATATCTGCGTTATTTTCTAAAAACTCAGCCATTTTTTGTGCATTTTTAGTTTGCTCTTTTACACGTAAATTCAGTGTTTTTAAACTTCTTTCTAACAACCAAACCGTTTGATCACTTAAATTACCACCAAAATTGATAGCTGTTTTCCAAATTTTCTCAATATGTTCTGTGGTTGCTGCAATGGCACCGGCAGAAATATCAGAATGACCACCCATATATTTAGTAGCAGAATGCAACATAATATCAATTCCAAAATCTATAGGATTTTGATTAATAGGTGATGCAAACGTATTATCTATCATTGTTAAAATACCGTTTTCTTTTGCCAAAGCAGCAATTGCTTTCATATCTGTAATACCTAATAACGGATTAGAAGGCGTCTCTATATATAAAACTTTGGTGTTTGCCTTAATCAATGGTTTAAAGTCTTCTACTTTATCAGATTCTGTAAAAGAATATTCTATTCCAAATTTATCAAATTCTGAAACGATAAAATTATAAGTACCTCCATAAATTACTTGCTGAATCACCACATGATCTCCTTTTTTTAAAAAGGCAAATAATGCTGCGGATATAGCTGCCATTCCAGAACCAAAAATTAAAGCATCTTCTGTTTTTTCTAAAGCAGCAATCTTTTTGTGCAACATTTCTTGATTTGGTGTGTTAAAATAACGTGGATAACGTTTTACATCAACCCCATCAAAAGCATAAGAAGTAGCAGTATAAATAGGCGAAACAGCTCCTTTAAATTGCTCATCCTTAACTTCGCCAACATGTACACAAGTAGTGTTTATTCCAAATTTATTTGATTCTTTCATTTCTATCGTTTTATGATGGCTAATTTAATAATTCCTTGTGCAATCCACTAAAAAAATCAATATCTTCGTTTTATGATATCTGTACTACTTGTTGGAAAAGGAAATGTTGCTACACATTTACACACTGCTTTCTTAAAGACTGATGCTATTGCAGTTACGCAAATTAGTTCTAGAGAATTAAAAAACATCCCAAAAGCAGACCTTACAATTATTGCCGTTTCTGATGATGCTATTGCAGAAGTTTCATCAAAAATAAACAACAAATTTGTGGTACACACCTCCGGTGGATGCTCTATTAACGAATTAAAAAACCAAACTAGAAAAGGTGTTTTTTACATGCTACAAACTTTTTCTAAAGGAAAAGAAGTTAATTTTAACGAGATTCCTTTTTGTTTAGAAGCTACCAATAAAAAAGACCAAAAATTACTTGATAAAGTTGCAAAGTCTATTGGAAAAAAAAGATACGAAATAAATTCTGAACAAAGAAAAGCATTGCATGTTGCCGCAGTATTTGTAAATAACTTTACCAATCACTTTTATAAAATTGGAAATGATATTTGCACAGAGCACCATGTTCCTTTCGAAATTTTACACCCCTTAATTAATGAAACTGCTAGTAAAATTGCATCTTTATCGCCAGAAAAAGCACAAACCGGACCTGCAGTTAGAAAAGACAGTAAAACAATTAAAAATCATTTAGATTTGTTAAATAAAGAGCAACAAAAAATATATAAAATTATTACAAAATCAATTCAAAATTCAATTGATTAATTTTTTTTAAACAAATAAAATACTTCTAAAATAGTCTAGAAGTTTTACAAAATATAAATATGGAAATTAGTTACAAGCAATTATTACCCAAAATAAACACCTTAATTTTTGATGTAGATGGAGTACTTACCAACGGAATGGTTACCATTATGCCTGACGGAGAATTGGTAAGACACATGAATATTAAAGATGGTTATGCATTAAAAACTGCCGTAGATAAAGGCTTAAATGTCTGTATAATTTCTGGAGGAAAAAACGAAGGCGTAAGAACTCGTTTAGCTAATTTAGGAATTAAAGATATTTATTTAGGTGCTCACGATAAAATTAAACAATACAACGAGTTAGTAGAGAAATACAATTTACAACCAGAAAATGTGTTGTATATGGGAGATGACATTCCAGATTACCCTGTTATGGAATTGGTAGGAATGCCTTGTTGCCCAAATGATGCTGCTCCAGAAATACAAGGAGTTTCTAAATATATTTCTTACAAAAAAGGTGGAGAAGGATGTGTTAGAGATGTTATAGAACAAATTTTAAGAGTACAAGGAAAATGGGAAAACAACTTTAGTGCAAAATATGATTAACCTTTTTTGGAACAATTATTGAATAACAGAACATAAATACAATTTAAACAAATGAAAAAATCAATTTTTACTTTAGTAGTATTAATGCTTGCAGTAACAGTAAATGCACAATCAATTTTAGGGAATTGGAAAACAGTTGATGATGAAACTGGTGAAACGAAATCGATCGTGAACCTTTATGAAGAAAACGGTAAAGTTTATGGTAAAGTTGTAAAAGTATTTAACAAAGACCGACAAGATGCTGTTTGTGATAAATGTGAAGGAGCTAAAAAAGATAAACTTATCTTAGGCATGACCATTATTGAAGGCTTAAAAAAGAAAGGTGATGAATATAAAGGAGGTACAATTTTAGACCCTCAAAAAGGAAAAGAATACGACTGTAAAATTTGGTTAGAAGAAGACAACGCTAACAAATTAAACGTGAGAGGTTATATTGCCTTTTTTTATCGTACCCAAAACTGGTACCGTGTAGTTGAATAGTTCTTTACAATTCGCATAAATATAAAACCCAGTAAAAGTACTTGGTGGTATTGATATTATTTTATTTAGAAAAATAGCTTTCTATAAAAAAGCTAAATAAATTAAAAAAACATGGAGCAAATCCATTTTACAATTGAAAATACACAACTTTCTGCTAACAGTAAATTAGTAGAAAACATCTTAAAAGGCCTAGATTTTTTACCTTATTTACAAGATAAAAAAGGCCTTTTATTTTCTAACACTGTTTTAGATAGCTTTATAGAAAAAGAAGCCAAACACAATGTACAAACCTTAACAACTAAAGAAAACAGAAGCATTAGAACCTTATCTAGTGGAGAACAAAAAAAAGCTTTACTCAATTACTTACTTCAACAAAAACCCGATTTTTTAATATTAGACAGTCCTTTTGAAAGTTTAGATACTCAAGCAGTTTCTAATTTAAAAACACACCTAATCACGCTATCTTCGGATATTATTTTTATTCAAATTTTCAATCGAAAAGATGAAATTTTACCGATAATTACACACGTTTTAGAAATCGAAAACGACAAAATTACAGAAAGCATCCCTTTAGATACCTATCAATTTAAAGAAATTGATTTTAGTTTTAAAGGAGAGGTACCAAAACCAATCACTTTTTACAAAGACATACCAGAACAGTTAATATCATTACAAGATGTAAATGTTTCTTATGATGATCGTTCTATTTTAAATAACATCAATTGGACTATCCATAAAAACGAATTTTGGCATTTAATAGGTCCAAATGGTTCTGGTAAAACCACTATTTTATCCATGATTTACGGAAATAACGTAAAAGCATTTAGGCAAGAAGTCTATTTATTTGGTAAGAAAAAAGGATCTGGTGAAAGTGTTTGGGAAATAAAAGAAAAAATAGGCTACTTTAGTCCGGCAATATTAGAGTTATTTAAAAGAAGAATTACGGTAGCTCACATGGTGTTATCTGGTTTTTTTGATAGTGTTGGCTTATACGAAACGCCGTCTACCTTACAAATTAAGGTAGCTAATGAGTGGTTACAATTATTAAACTTAGAAAGTAAAAAAAACACCCCATTTAATAACTTAACAACAGCAGAACAAAGATTGGTTTTAATTGCAAGGTCTATGATAAAACATCCGCCTTTGTTAATTTTAGACGAACCGCTTATTAATTTAGACAACCAAGGAACCTCAATTATTGTTAGTTTAATTAATAAAATTGTAGCAGAAAGTGATACTACCATTTTATTTGTATCTCACAGACCTGTTAAAGATTTACATCCTAACTTTATATTTGAGCTGACACCTACTAAAAAGGGTTCTATAGGTAATGTAAAAACAGCTGATTAATTTTTCTCTTCTAGCATGGGTACAAAAGCAAAATCACCTAATTCGTGTTTTTCAAAGGCTGTAGCAGAATTACGAATAAACAAAGTCATTATTTGTGTTTTATCTCCAACAGGAATTAACAACCTACCTCCTATTTTTAATTGAGATAATAATGGTTTTGGTACATAAGGCGCACCTGCAGTTACTATAATTTTATCGAAAGGAGCTTGTTCTTTTAAACCGATATAACCATCTCCAAAAATAAATCTTTTAGGATTGTAACCTAATTTAGGTAAAAAACGAGAGGTTTTTCTATACAACTCTCTTTGTCTTTCTATAGAATACACTTCAGCCTTTAGTTCTAACAAGACAGCGGTCTGATACCCAGAACCTGTACCAATTTCTAATACTTTATCACCAGGTTTTAACTCTAACGTTTGAGATTGAAAAGCAACCGTGTAAGGCATAGAAATAGTTTGATCTGCCGCTATAGGAAAAGCTTTGTCTTGATAAGCATGAGACTCAAAACTACTATCAATAAATAGATGGCGTGGAATTGCACGCACTGCGTTTAATACATTTTCATCAATAATACCTTTTGCTTTTAATACGTTAGCAAGTTGGTTTCTAAGTCCTTGGTGTTTAGAAGTGTCTCTCAATTTTTATAAATTTCTGGAGTCTAAAAATAGTAATTAATCCATATAAATAGGCATAAAATTGTATCTTTGTTTTTGGCTTTTTATTTTGCCTTAAAATATTAAATATCGGTTCGAGCGCAGTCGACCACTCATATATACCTCTCGACTGCGCTCGAGAAGACAATAAAACTATCTTATGCTTAAAGTTGGAGTATTAGGTGCTGGACACTTAGGAAAAATTCATTTACGATTATTACAACAATCAGATAAATATAACTTAGTAGGTTTTTATGACCCTTCTAAAGAAAACGCAAAAAATGTAACCGAAGAATTTGGCTATACTTCTTTTGATTCTATAGAATCGTTAATAGATGCTGTAGAAGTTGTAGATATTGTAACTCCTACTTTATCACATTTTGATTGTGCTAAATTAGCGATAGAAAAAGGACGTCATATTTTTGTAGAAAAACCAATTACAAAAACAGTTTTAGAGGCAGAAGCTATAAAAACGTTGGCGAGTCAATTTCATGTTTTAGGACAAGTTGGTCATGTAGAGCGTTTTAATCCAGCATTTACCGCTGTAAAAGATAAGATTGAAAACCCAATGTTTATAGAATGCCATAGATTGGCAGAATTTAACCCAAGAGGAACCGATGTGCCTGTTGTATTAGATTTAATGATTCATGATATTGATATTATTCTTTCTGTAGTAAAATCTACCGTAAAAAATGTACATGCAAGTGGAGTTTCAGTTATTTCTGACACACCAGATATTGCCAACGCAAGAATTGAGTTTGAAAACGGTTGTGTTGCCAATTTAACTGCAAGTAGAATTTCTATGAAAAACATGCGTAAATCTCGTTTTTTTCAGAAGGATGCCTATATTTCTGTTAACTTTTTAAGTAAAGAATCTGAGGTGGTTAGAATGAAAGATGTACCTGAAAATCCTGATGAATTTGCAATGGTTTTACAAAATGCTGAAGGCGTTAAAAAACAAATTTATTTTGAAAATCCGGAAGTAGCAAACAACAATGCTATTTTAGATGAATTAGAAACTTTTGCAGATGCTATTAATAATAACACGTCTCCGATTGTAAGTTTAAGACAAGGAACAGAAGCTTTAAAAGTTGCTCAGATGATTATTGATTGTTTTTAAATAAAAACAACAAAGTATGATAACAACAAGCTTGTAAACACTCTAAATTTATCTTTTAAATATTGAGGCTTGCAAGTAATTGCGTTAAGGATAGAGCGGTCTGTTTGAGCTCTTTTTAAATTTTTATATAAAAAATTTAAAAAAGCGAGTAGCGAAAGCCTGTTTAAACGCCAAAAAAAAACAACTTTTTAAATAATTTTTATGATGAAAAACATTGCTGTTATTGGAGCCGGAACCATGGGAAATGGAATTGCTCATACATTTGCACAATTTAATTATAAAGTGAGTTTAATTGATATTTCTGAAGCTTCTTTAGAAAAAGGAATGGCAACCATTGCTAAGAATTTAGACCGAATGGTGGCTAAAGAAAAAATTTCTGAAGCAGACAAAACGCAAACTTTACAAAATATTAGCACTTTTACTACTATTAAAGAAGGAGTTGAAAATGCCGATTTAGTGGTAGAAGCAGCTACTGAAAACGCTGTTTTAAAATCCAAAATTTTTAAAGAATTAGATGATGTTTGTGCCACTAACACCATTTTAGCAACCAACACTTCGTCTATTTCTATTACGCAAATTGCTGCCGCAACCAACAGACCCGATAAGGTAATTGGAATGCATTTTATGAACCCTGTACCAATTATGAAATTGGTAGAAATTATTAGAGGTTACAACACGTCTGATGAAGTGATGGAAACCATTGCTGAACTTTCTAAAAAAGTAGGTAAAATTCCGGTAGAAGTAAATGATTATCCTGGTTTTGTGGCAAATAGAATTTTAATGCCAATGATTAACGAATCTATAGAAACTTTGTATAATAAGGTTGCTGGTGTAGAAGAAATTGATACGGTAATGAAGTTAGGAATGGCACACCCAATGGGCCCTTTACAGTTGGCAGATTTTATTGGTTTAGATGTTTGTTTGTCTATTATGAATGTGCTATACGATGGCTTTAAAAACCCTAAATATGCACCTTGCCCATTATTAGTAAACATGGTTATGGCAGGTAAATTAGGTATAAAATCTGGCGAAGGTTTTTATGATTATTCAGAGAGTAGAAAGGCAGAGAAAGTAGCCAAAATGTTTTCTTTGTCTTAGATGAAAAAACACTTTTTTATTTTATTGTTTTTTATTGTTTTTTCTGTATTTAGTCAGGAAAAAAAAGTAGGAATTTGGCATCCAACTAAAGTTGGATTTCTTTACAACAAAGCACAAGACAATAATTTTTTATTTGATGATAAAGATTATTCTTATACTACAGAAACTTTTAAAGCACAACTCTTTTACGATTTAGGAAGTTGGAAAAAATTAAATTTTGAAATAAGTGTTCAACCTCAAATTCAGACTTTAAAACATCAGTTAATAAACGAGCAATTTGTATTGCCTTCCGAAGAAAATTACCAAGATAAAAGAACTGAATTTACAACTCCCAAAACCATGCATTTGTATGCTTTTGAATTAGGTTTTATTCTAAAAAAGAAACTTTTAAAAAAGTTAGATTTACAAGCAAAAATAGGACTAGGTGTTGCCACAATTAACACAAGAACTGAGCGTTTGGCTAAAGGTTTTACGTTTATAGAAAACGGTTCTTTAGGATTCTCTTACAAAACAACCAATACAACATTTTTATATATAGGAACTAACATAGGACATGTTTCTAACTTTGATACGCAAGACCCAAATAACGGGTATAATATTCTTGGGTATGAAATTGGTTTTTCATATTTGTTAAAATAAAAAAGGAACTCATAATGAGTTCCTTTTTTTTTGTAATAACATTAGTTAATTATTTACCTAACCAAGAATTTAACATCCAAATTGTTTTTTCTTGTTCTGCAATAAAGTCACTCATCATAGAGTTTGTACCTTCATCACCTGCTTTGTCTGATAAATCTAAAATTAAACGCTCGTTTTTTAATAATTCTGATAGTGAATTTACTACCAACTCTACACCCTCTACATCATTAGAAATATCTTTACCTACTGCCACAGAAGAGTTTTCTAAATAATCGGAAAATGTATGTAATGGTTTTCCTTGTAAGGTTAAAATACGTTCTGCTATTTCATCTATTTTAACTTGTGAATCTGTATAAAACTCTTCGAATTTTACGTGTAATTCAAAAAAGTTTTTCCCTTTTATGTTCCAGTGCAAACCTCTTAAACTTTGATAATAGATTTGAAAATTTGATAACAATCCGTTTAGTTCTGTAACTAAATTAGCTGTTTCTTTTTTGTCTAATCCTAATATTGTTTTGCTCATTTTGTTGTTATTTTTTAATAACATAAATTTACGAGAAATTTAAGAGGAAATACTATAATTTTAATTGATAGTTTTAATATCTTTATCAAAAAATTTTATCTAAAATGACCATTACACAATTAAAATACGTTTTATCCGTTGCAGAGTATCAAAATTTTACCGTAGCTGCAGAGCATAGCTTTGTAACACAACCTACTTTGAGTATGCAAATTCAAAAATTGGAAGACGAATTAGGTGTTAAAATATTTAATCGTTCTAAAAAACCTATCGAATTAACTGAAGTAGGAAAAAAAATAGTTGAACAAGCTAAAGTTATAGTTGATGAAAGTAATAGAATTTTAGATATTGTACATCAACAAAAAGGATATATAGGTGGTGAATTTAAATTAGGAATTATTCCTACAATTATGCCTACTTTATTACCTATGTTTTTGCAAAACTTTACTAAAAAATATCCGAAAGTAAAATTAATTATAGAAGAGTTAACTACCGAAGAAATTATAAGAAAGTTAACAGACGGACATATAGATGCAGGACTTGCTGCAACACCATTAGAAAACGAAGCTATTAAAGAAAGACCGTTATACTACGAACCATTTGTTGGTTTGGTACCTCAAAACCATAGATTGTATAAAAACAAAAACATTACTGCAGATGAGTTAGAAATGGAAGATATTTTACTTTTAGAAGACGGTCATTGTTTTAAAGATAGTGTCCTTAATTTATGCAGAAATCATAAAATTGATAATAAAAAACGATTTCAGTTAGAAAGCGGAAGTTTTGATACTTTAATTAAACTATCTAAAGAAGGTTTAGGAATGACATTACTACCTTACTTACATACATTAGATTTAAATGAAGTTGATAAAAGCCATTTACGCGAATTTACGAGTCCTCCACCAGCAAGAGAGGTGAGTTTAATTTATCATAAATCGCAATTAAAAATGCAAATGATTGAAGCTTTAAAGAAAACTATTGATGGTGTTGTTAGAGGTGCCATTTCTTTTTCTGATGTAAAAATTATTAGTCCTTTGCAAAAAAAATAAAACAAAATATTTTAGAGTTTAAATATCTATTTACTTAATTATTAGCTTCTGTTATTTTAAACAAAAAAAGCGAAATCTAAATTTAGATTTCGCTTTTTTTTATATAATATATCTTTATGTCTTAAGAGTACATTTTATCTCTTAATTCTTTAATTTTTGGATCAGATAAATACTCATCAAAAGTAGTATATCTATCTATTGCACCTTTTGGCGTTAACTCTATAACTCTATTGGCAACTGTTTGCGCAAACTCATGATCATGAGTGGTAAACAAAACGGTACCTTTAAAATTGATTAATGAATTATTTAATGCTTGTATAGACTCTAAATCTAAGTGATTTGTTGGCTCATCTAAAACTAAGATATTCGCTCTTTTCATCATCATTCTAGATAACATACAACGTACTTTTTCCCCTCCAGACAATACATCACTTTTCTTTAAAGCTTCTTCACCAGAAAAAATCATTTTACCTAAGAATCCTCTTAAGAAAACTTCTTCACGCTCTTCTTCTGTTTGTGCATACTGTCTTAACCAATCTACTAAATTCAATTCGCCATCTTTAAAGAAAGAAGAATTATCTAGAGGTAAATAAGACTGTGTTGTTGTAACTCCCCAATCAAAAGTACCTTCATCAGCTTTTTCATTCCCCATAACAACTTGATAAAAAGCAGTTACAGCTCTAGAGTTTCTAGAAATAATAGCAATTTTATCTCCTTTATTTAAATTGATATGAATGTCTGAAAATAACTTTTCTCCTTCAAATTCTTTTGATAAACCTTCTACATTTAAAATCTGATCTCCGGCTTCTCTATCTCTATCAAAAATAATTGCAGGATAACGTCTACTTGATGGTTTAATTTCATCTACATTTAATTTCTCGATCATCTTCTTACGAGAAGTTGCCTGTTTTGATTTAGCCATATTTGCAGAAAAACGACGAATAAATTCTTCTAATTCTTTCTTTTTCTCTTCTGCCTTTTTATTTTGTTGTGCTCTTTGTCTTGTTGCTAATTGACTAGACTCGTACCAGAAAGTATAGTTTCCAGAAAAGTGGTTAATTTTACCATAATCAATATCAGAAATATGTGTACAAACGGCATCTAAAAAGTGTCTATCATGCGATACTACAATTACACAGTTATCAAAATTTGCGATAAAGTTTTCTAACCAAGCAATGGTTTCAAAATCTAAATCGTTGGTAGGCTCATCCATTATTAGTACATCTGGATTACCAAAAAGTGCTTGTGCAATTAACACACGTACCTTTTGTTTACCATCTAAATCTTTCATTAATGTATAATGTAAATCTTCAGAAATACCTAAGTTAGATAACATGGCAGCAGCATCAGAATCTGCATTCCAACCATTCATTTCTTCAAAAATTATTTGAAGCTCACCAATTTTTTCTGCGTTTTCATCCGTATAATCCGCATATAAATCATCAATCTGCTTTTTAATTTTAAACAGCTCTTTGTTACCCATAACCACTGTCTCTAACACAGGAAACTCATCAAAAGCATAATGGTCTTGTGTTAACACAGACATTCTTTTTCCTTTTTCTAAATGCACTTGTCCCGAAGTTGGTTCTTGTACACCAGAAATTATTTTTAAGAAAGTGGATTTTCCGGCTCCGTTTGCGCCAATAATTCCATAACAATTTCCTGTTTGAAATTTTGTATTAACATCATCAAACAAAACTCGTTTTCCGAATTGAACAGATAAATTAGAAACTGATAACATACTCTATTTTTTAAATTTGTGCAAAAGTACAAATTTGATTTGTCTTTTCACCCTTGATTTCAAACGGTTTTTGAGAAATTAAAAATACTATCATAGTAATAATTTTAGACCTATTTTAACAATCAATTAACAACAATAGCTCTTATGAATACCTAACTTTGTTGCTTATTATATCCCTATAATGTATATGATTAAATATCTACTTCGTTTCATTTTATTAATTACAATTACTGGTTTTGCAAGTTGTAATTCTACTTCTAAAAATACAACAACGTATTTTGGCGGTAAAATTATAAACCCAAAATCTAATTTTATTGTTTTGTATTCTATGGATAAAGTGATAGATACACTTTATCTTGGTAAAGACAATAAATTTTTAGGAAAACTAGATAACGCCAATGAGGGTTTATACTACTTTAAACATGGTAACGAAAACCAGTATATTTATATAGAACCAAAAGATAGTTTAATGTTGCGTTTAAACACTTGGGATTTTGATGAATCTATAGTATTTGCTGGTAAAGGAGCAGAAAGAAACAATATTTTAATAGATTGTTTTTTAGAAGAAGAAAAAGACAATAAAATATTTTACAAGTTAAACCAGCTACAACCTAGTGCTTTTATTAAAAAAGCCGACTCTTTATTACTTTTAAAACAAAAAACATATAGAAATTACATAGAGCAGCACCCAGATGAAACAAAAGGTTTTAACAATGTTTTAAAAGTTGCACTTACCTACCCTATTTATGCAAGAATAGAAAGATACCCAATAGCAAACGTAAAATACAATCATAAAACAAAATTTACAGCCATAGATAAATCATTTTATAAGTACAGAGCATCTGTAAGTATTAATAATGATTCTTTAATGTATTACCCACCTTATTCTCTTTATGTGCGTAATTTCTTATATAATACTACCTATGCTTTAGGTCATAAACCAATGACAGATGAATATTCATCCGATTTTACGGTAGATTTATTAAAAACGATAGACAATAATATAAAATCAGAAGCTTCTAAAAATGCATTTCTAAAACAAACTGTAATTGGTCATTTTTATAAAAAATCTAGCTGTAACGCTAACAAAGATGCGTTTGACGCCTACTTTAAGCTAAGCACAAGTACAAAAGATAAAGACCATGTAAAACAATTACTTTTAGATAGCAAAACGTTGCACAAAGGGCAAGAACTTACAGATTTTACACTTTATGATTTTACAAACGGAAAACACACTATAAAAACGCTTACCAAAAATAAAAATACTTTTCTATTATTTTGGAATTCAGAGTATATAACGCCAATTTACATCTCTTCTAGAGTTAATTATTTATCTAGAAAGTTTCCAAACATACAATTTATTCAAATAAAAATTGATGGAAACTCACATGATAGAATACCAAAACTAGATATTAAAAATCAATATTTTATTACCGCAGATAGTGAGGCTAACTCTTTTCTAACAAGTAAAATGACAAGGTCTATCATTGTTGATAAACAAGGAGTTGTAACCAATGGTTTTGCCTCTATTTCTTCAAAAAAATTGTATTCAGAACTAAAGAAATTAAATAATCACTAATATTTTGGTTTAATCAATATATTATTTGTAAATTTGCACGATTTTTATTTTGAGTTTAACTCATTAATAATCAGGTCGAATTTTATAATCGGGTTTGCAGGTGGGCGTTCTGTGAATCC
Organism: Polaribacter butkevichii; assembly: GCF_038024105.1. NCBI lineage: Bacteria > Pseudomonadati > Bacteroidota > Flavobacteriia > Flavobacteriales > Flavobacteriaceae > Polaribacter > Polaribacter butkevichii. The sequence goes on along the minus strand of NZ_CP150661.1, from coordinate 4,005,995 downwards.
AAAAAAACACAGTAATGTCAACATTTTTAGAATTAGGTTTAAAAGAACCGATTAACAAAGCATTGACGGATTTAGGTTACGAAAAACCTACCGTTATTCAGGAAAAAGCAATTCCACAAATTATTTCATCAACAGACGATTTAAAAGCATTTGCACAAACAGGTACAGGTAAAACTGCTGCTTTTAGTTTGCCAATATTAGAGCTTTTAGATACTAGCAGTAAGAACGTACAAGCTATTATTTTATCACCAACAAGAGAACTTGCAGTTCAAATTGGTAATAACATTAAAGATTTTTGTAAATACTTACCAGATGTAAAAGTAACTACCGTTTATGGTGGTTCTAGTATGGAAGATCAAATTAGATCTTTAAAAAGAGGGTCTCAGATTGTTGTTGGAACTCCGGGTAGAACCGTAGATTTAATTAACAGAAGAGCCTTAAAATTAGGTAACGTTCAATGGTTAGTCTTAGACGAAGCGGATGAAATGTTAAATATGGGCTTTAAAGACGAGTTAGATAAAGTCTTAGAAGCGACTCCAGACACAAAACAAACCTTATTATTTTCTGCTACTTTTCCTAGAGAAGTAGAAGCAATTGCAAGAAACTACATGACCAAACCGGTAGAAATTACTTCTGGTCAAAAGAATTCTGGTTCAGAAAACGTAAGTCATGAGTATTATTCTGTTACAGAAAGAACTCGTTACCCTGCATTAAAAAGAATTGCAGATTTAAACCCTGATATTTATGCCATTATTTTTTGTAGAACTCGTAGAGAAACACAAGAAGTTGCAGACAATTTAATAAAAGATGGGTATAGTGCAGACGCTTTGCATGGAGATTTATCTCAAGCGCAAAGAGACTCTGTAATGGGTAAATTCCGTAAAAAAACAATTCAGATATTAGTAGCTACAGATGTTGCTGCTCGTGGATTGGATGTTACAGAATTAACACACGTATTAAATCATAAATTACCAGATCAAATAGAAAACTACACACACAGAAGTGGTAGAACTGGTAGAGCTGGTAATAAAGGTATTTCTATTGTTTTAGTAAATGGAAAAGAGAAAGGTAAATTACGCCAGATCGAAAAAATCATTCAAAAGAAATTTATAGAAACAAAAGTTCCTTCTGGGAAAGAAATTTGTCAGAATCAATTAATGAACTTAATTGATAAAGTGCAAAATATTGAAGTAAACGAAACTCAAATTAATGAGTTTTTACCAAGTATTTACGAAAAATTAGAAGCTTTAGACAGAGAAGAATTAATTAAAAAATTCGTTTCTTTAGAATTCAATACCATGTTAGCGTATTATGAAAACGCTAAAGATTTAAACGATTTATCTTCTAGAGACAATTCTAGAGCTAGAACGGTTAATGAAAACATGACACGTTTCTTTATCAATATTGGTAGAAAAGACAACTTAAACCCTGGTAAATTAATTGGTTTAATTAACGACCAAAATATTGGAGACAAGATAGAAATAGGCTCTATAGATATCTTAGATACTTTTTCTTTCTTTGAACTTGATAAAAATTTCGAAGACCAAACTTTAGAAGCTTTTGCTAGCAATCAACCAGATTTTGATGGACGCTCTGTAAACATAGAGATTACTAAGAAAGAACGTTCTGGTGGTGGACGAAGAGGTGGTAAAAAACCTTTTGGTAAAAAAGACGGAGGTTTTGGTAGACGTAGAAGCTCTGAAGGTTCTTCTTCTAGAGGAAGATCAGACAGACGTTCTTCTGATAGATCAGATAGAAACTCTGGCGGAGGTTCTGGAGAGAGAAGATCTTCTGGAGGTTTCGGAAGAAAACGTAGAGAAAGCTAAATAGCACAAATACTATACAAAGCCTCATCATTTAAAAATGATGAGGCTTTTTTTTTGGATTATAAAAAGATCTTGCTATTGCTCTTTTAGCTCCACTATCTATAAAAATCATTTTCTTTTACGTAAAATACCTAAAGAACATCAATGTTGATTTTTAACCATGTTAAATAAAAACTAAAGAGCGTTAATAAAGTTAATTATTCTTTAAAAAATCAGAAATTAAAAAGACGAAACAAGAAAAGATTAAAAAAATAAGCCTATTTTTTTTAGAATTACAAGAATCTATCATCACATTTAAAATTTATTATAAAAAAAATCTTAAAAAATAATAGCATTCATAAAACTAAGCCTTTAAACAACTTAGCACTTACTTTGTTTGGTTAAAATATTCCATTCCTATATTTTTGTTCCAAATGAGAAGAAAAATTCAATTTTATTTGTTTTTGGCATTGGCAGCACTTTTAGTTAGTGTTACTAATCTACATGCTCATACTACAAATAAAAATCAAAAAAACACTCATTTTAAACAACAACTCAACGTTGCAACAACCAACTACCTTGCAACAAGCAAAATAGTTAAACACCTATTTTTTAAACCTTCTACAGGTGTAAATACAGATTTACATTTTTCTACAGAAGTAAATATTGAAGAATTTGAAGAAAGTGAAGAGCACGTAACTTTATACAAACAAAAGCCCTGTTTTGATCATAGTATACACACAGTTTCTCATCAATATTTTATTAAAAACAATTCTATAAAAACCCAAGAAAGAACTGTTTATCAAAATTTTAATACAAGAACTACTCATGTAGGTTTGTATGTGAAATTTGAAGTTTTTAGAATTTGATTCTTAAAAATAGACACGCATTTACTTCTGTCTATTAAAAAAAACATTTAACCATTATTATTTATTTCAGAAAAGATTTCCTTTTAATTATTGGAAGAATTTTCTGCAACCTTTTATTTACAAAACAACCATTATACTATGACACCTATGAAAAAAATTTTCATTGGCTTGTTTATCTTGTCTATATACACAAGCTGCAAACACAAACAAGAAGTACACCACGAAACTGCCAAATACTTAATAACTAGTCCTATAAAACAAGACACCATTATTACAAAAGACTATGTAAGTCAAATTCATTCTATTAAGCACATAGAAATTAGAGCTCTAGAAAGAGGATATTTAAAGCATATATCTGTAGATGAAGGGCAACATCTCAAAAAAGGACAGAAAATGTTTAACATTATGCCCAATGTTTACAAAGCAGAACTACAAAAAGCAAAAGCAGAAGCACAAGTTGCCGAAATAGAATACAAAAACACAAAACTATTAGCCGATGAAAATGTAGTTTCTAAAAATGAACTCGCCATGTCTAAAGCTAATTATGATAAAGAAAAAGCAGAAGTTTCTTTAGCCGAAACTCATTTAGGCTTTACAGATATTAGAGCTCCTTTTGATGGAATAATGGATCACTTACACGTAAGAGAAGGTAGTCTATTAGACGAAGGAGAACTACTAACCACTTTGTCTGATAATAGTAAAATGTGGGTCTACTTTAATGTGCCAGAAGCAGAATATTTAGATTATATAATTAGTACTAAAAGAGATAAAAAAGAAGAAGTATCTCTATTAATGGCCAACAATAAGTTATTTAATCAAAAAGGAATTGTAGAAACTATAGAAGGTGAGTTTAATAACGAAACCGGAAACATTGCTTTTAGAGCTACTTTTCCTAATCCTGATGGAATTTTAAGACATGGTGAAACAGGTAGTATTATAATGACCATCCCTTTTAAAGATGCCATTATTATCCCTCAAAAAGTAACCTTTGAAATTTTAAATAAAAAGTATGTCTATATCGTAGATAAAAACAATACCGTTAAACAACATGAAATTGAAATTGGAGCAGAGTTAGAAAACCTTTTTATTGTAAGTAAAGGACTTTCTAAAGATGATAAAATTTTACTGGAAGGAATTAGAAAAGTAAAAAATAACGAAACCATTGCTACGGAATTTGTAGCTCCAAATTCGGTACTATCAAACTTAGCGCTTTCTGCAGAATAAATAGAATTTAAATTTCAAAAACATGTTTAGTAAATTTATAAAAAGACCCGTCTTAGCAATTGTCATTTCTGTGATGATTGTTTTTATTGGCTTGCTTGCAATTAAGCAATTACCCATATCTCAATTTCCACAAATTGCACCTACCACCGTAAATATATTTATAGCCTACCCTGGTTCTAGTGCAGATGTTTTGGTAAACTCTACCCTTATTCCTTTAGAAACCGCCATTAACGGAGTACAAGGAATGCGTTATATAGCTTCGGATGCTACTAGTGCTGGAGAAGGAACCTTACGCGTAATTTTTGAACCCGGTACAGACCCCAATCAGGCAGTAGTTCGGATAAAAACTAGAGTAGACCAAGTAATGCCCTTACTACCAGAACTGGTACAGAGAGAAGGTGTTATTATTACACCAGTACAACCGAGTATGCTAATGTATGTAAACCTTTTTAGTAAAGAAAAAAAGAATGACGAAAAGTTTTTATACAATTATGCCTACACCAAAATTATTCCAGAAATACAGCGTATTAATGGTATTGCAAGTGCTAAAATTTTAGGTAGTAGAAAATATGCCATGAGAGTTTGGTTAAAACCAGACAGAATGAGAGCCTATAATATTTCTGCCGAAGAAGTTTTAGAAGCAATGGAAGACCAAAGTATCTTGGCAAGACCTGGTCGTTTAGGAAGAAGTTCTGGTAAAACAGCACAATCATTAGAATATGTTTTAACCTATGAAAACAGGTATAACAAAGCAGACCAATACAAAGAGATTATTGTAAAAGCAAATGAAGATGGTCAACTAGTAAAATTATCTGACATTGCTGATGTAGAACTAGGAAGTGAGTTTTTTGATATTTATTCTAATTTAGATGGTCATCCCTCTGCCTCTATCGTACTAAAACAAACTTTTGGCAGTAATGGTAGCGATGTTATTAAGTCTGTAAAAGAAAAATTAAAAGAGTTAAAAGTTGATTTACCTCCTGGTATAGAATTTAAAATTAGTTACGATGTTTCTAACTTTTTGGATGCTTCTGTAGAACAAGTTTTACATACGCTTAGAGATGCATTTATACTGGTAGCCATTGTTGTTTTCTTATTTTTAGGTGATTGGCGTTCTACATTAATTCCTATTATTGCAGTACCTGTTTCTTTAGTTGGCTCCTTTTTTGTGATGCAACTATTCGGACTTTCTATTAACTTAATTACACTGTTTGCATTGGTATTAGCCATTGGTATTGTAGTAGATAATGCCATTGTTGTTGTAGAAGCTGTTCATGTTAAAATGGAAGAAGAAAATCTTAGTCCATACAAAGCTTCTTACGAGGTATTAAATGAAATTGGAGGGGCAATTATTGCAATTACTTTGGTAATGGTTTCTGTATTTATCCCTATTTCATTTATGACAGGGCCAGTAGGTGTTTTTTATCGTCAATTTTCTATTACCATGGCAGGTTCTATTGTTATTTCTGCAATTGTAGCTTTAACATTAACACCTGTACTTTGTGCAATGATGTTAAAAAATAATCATGGAAAACCAAAAAGTAAATCTCCTATAGATAGATTTATTCGTTGGTTTAATGGTGGTTTCGAAAAACTTACAGGAAAATACGTTCTAATTTTAAATAAAATTGTTGCACGTAGAATTGTAACTTTCGGAATTTTAATTGCTTTTTGTTTGGGTATTTTTATCACCAACAAAACACTACCTGCTGGTTTTATTCCGAATGAAGACCAGGGAATGATTTACGCAATTATACAAACGCCTCCTGGTGCTACTTTAGAAAGAACCAATGAAGTTGCTAAAAAATTACAACAAATCTGCGAAGACACAGAAGGAGTTGCCTCTGTTTCCTCTTTGGCGGGTTATGAAATTATGACAGAAGGTAGAGGATCTAATGCAGGTACTTGTCTTATCAACCTAAAATCTTGGCATGATCGCGAATATTCTGTACACGAAATTATGGAGGAATTAGAAGAAAAAACCAAAGATTTAGGAGCCATAATTGAATATTTTGAACCACCTGCTGTTCCAGGTTTTGGTTCTTCTGGAGGATTTTCTATGCGTTTGTTGGATAAAACAAACTCTACAGATTATCATGAGTTTGAAAGGGTAAATAACGAATTTATGAAGGCCTTATCTAAACGTAAAGAAATTACAGGTTTGTTTACTTTCTTTTCTGCAAATTATCCGCAGTATAAATTAAAAATAAACAACAAAATAGCCATGCAAAAAGGGGTTAGTATTGGTAAAGCCATGGAAAACCTAAATATTTTAATAGGTAGTACTTACGAGCAAGGATTTATTCGTTTTGGTCGATTTTTTAAAGTATACACACAAGCTGCACCAGAATACAGAAGGCTTCCAACAGATTTAGATAAATTATATGTAAAAAATGAATCGGGTAAAATGGTACCGTATTCTGCTTTTATGACCATCACAAAAGAATTAGGTCCTAATGAAATTACAAGATATAACTTATACAATTCTGCAGCAATTAGAGGTTTGCCTGCAAAAGGTTTTACCAGTGGAGATGCTATTAAAGCTATAAAAGAAGTTGCTGCTAAAGAATTGCCAAAAGGATATGATATTGGATGGGAAGGTTTAACTTTTGATGAAGCACATAGAGGTAATGAATCTTTATACATTTTTATTGTTGTATTAATATTTGTCTATTTTGTATTAGCTGCGCAATATGAAAGTTTTTTATTGCCATTAGCTGTTATTTTATCTTTACCAGTAGGTGTTTTTGGCTCTTTTTTCTTATTGAAGACAATGGGACTTGCCAATGACGTATATGCACAAATAGGAATTATAATGTTAGTTGGATTACTAGGTAAAAATGCCGTGTTAATTGTAGAATTTGCCGTTCAAAAAAGACGCCAAGGCGCCACCATTTTAGAGGCGGCAATAGAAGGTTCTAAAGAAAGATTTAGACCTATTTTAATGACTTCTTTTGCGTTTGTTGCTGGTTTAATTCCGTTAGTAGTTGCCACAGGAGCGGGCGCAATTGGTAACAAAACTATTGGAGGGTCTGCACTTGGAGGTATGTTTATTGGTACTGTGTTTGGTGTATTATTAATTCCGGGGCTTTACTATGTATTTGCTAAAATGGCAGATGGTAAAACCCTCATTAAAGACGAATCTAGTCAACCTTTATCCGAAGAATTAATGAAAAATATACAAGACGATAGCACAAGTAAGTTAAAACTTAGACTCAACGAGATTTCTAAACTATTGAAAAAATTAACCAAAAGAAAAGATGATGAACAATAGTATAAAAAACAGCCAACTCTTTTTAGTAGCTATTTTCGCAGTAATGCTTTTGCATTCCTGCGCGCCTACTAAAAAGATACGTAAAGAAAATACAGCGGTTCCAGAAACGTTTCTGCATAAAAACGTAGACACTTTAAATACAGCAAAAACAGAATGGCGTACTTTTTTTTCTGACCCTTATTTAATTTCTTTAATTGATACTGCACTTCTACACAATCAAGAATTAAATATAATGTTACAAAGTGTAGATATGTTTAAAAATCAGATTCAGGCTAAAAAAGGAGAATACCTTCCTTTTGTAAATATTTTTGCTGGAGCTGAAGTAGAAAAAGTAGGAGAACACACCAGAAATGGTTCAGTAGAAAAACAATTAGAAATTGATGGGAAAGAATTTCCTGAACCTCTTACTAATTATTCTGTAGGCCTCTCTGCTTCATGGGAATTAGATATTTGGAAAAAACTAAGAAACGAAAAAAAAGCGGCTGTATATGAATATTTAGCTTCTGTAGAAGGTAAAAACTTTATGGTTACTACTTTAGTTTCTGAAATAGCAGATACCTATTACGAGTTAATGGCCCTAGACAATCAATTAGACATTGTTAATCAAAATTTAGACATTCAAAAAAATGCTTTAAGAATTGTAAAACTGCAAAAAGAAGCTGCAAAAACAACGGAGTTGGCAGTGAGACGATTTCAGGCTGAAGTGCTTAAAAATCAAAGTGAAAAATATGAAATAGAGCAAAAAATTGTTGTTATAGAGCATAAAATAAATTTTTTAACAGGACAAAAACCTCAGCATGTACATAGAAAATCGAAAGAGTTTTTAACAACTAAAATAGATACAATGTATGCTGGAGTTCCTATTCAATTATTACAAAATAGACCTGATATTAGAAAAGTAGAATTAGAATTAGCAGCTTCTAAATTAAATACAAAAGTAGCAAGAGCCAATTTTTATCCTTCTGTAGGTATTAAAGCAGGTGTAGGTTTAGAATCTTTTAAATCTAAATTTTTAACCAACACTCCAGAATCTCTAGCCTATTCTTTAGCGGGAGATCTTATTGGTCCTTTAATTAATAGAAATGCAATAAAAGCAGCTTATAAAAACGCAAGTGACCAACAGTTACAAACGATTTTTGAGTATGAAAAAACCATTTTAAGTGCATATATAGAAGTAGAAAATGGTCTTTCTAACATTCAAAATCTAAAAAAGATCTATAATTTAAAAGCTAATCAAGTACAAATGTTAACAGAATCTATAGCCCTTTCTACACGTTTATTTAAATCTGCTAGAGCCGATTATTTAGAAGTTTTATTAACACAAAGAGAAGCCTTAGATGCTAAAATTGCATTAATTGAAACGAAAAAAGAACAATTAATAGCAAATATTCATATTTATAAATCTTTAGGAGGAGGATGGAAATAAAATAATTCTAACTATTCTTTCAATAAAAACGCTGTAAAACGTAGTTTTTTTTGATGATTTTCCTATAAATTAAGTACAAAGCCTCATCATTTTTAAATGATGAGGCTTTGTTAATAATAACGAAACCGATTTCTTACTTTTCTTTAAAATATGACCAATGTTATAAAATAAACCTTGCTTCTAGTCCTACTTTTGTTTCTTATAAAAATAAATTATAAAAAACATGTTAAAGTTTATTACACTATGCGCCATTTTTACATTGATAAGTTTTACTTCTTGTAAATCCTCTAATAAAGAGAAAGAGTTTCATAAAAAAGAACATCAAACTCATTGGACATATGCCGGAGAAACAGCTCCAGAACACTGGGCAGAAATAGAAAAAAACTCAGATTGTGGTGGTAAAAAACAATCGCCAATTAATATTATTGATGTTGATACAAAACCACAAGTAGAAAAAGAAAATCCATTAAATATTTTATATTCTCCTTCAACAAAATTAAAACAAGCCATTAATAATGGACATTCGATTCAGTTTGATTTTGAAACAGGAGATTCTATACAATATAAAGGAAACACCTATTTTTTATTGCAATTACATTTTCATGAACCCTCAGAACACACTATAAATGGCGTACGATTTCCTTTAGAAATTCACTTAGTACATAAAAGTAAATCTAACAAGTATACAGTAATGAGTATTTTAGCCAAAGAAGGCACAAAAAGTCAGTTATTTGAATTTTTTGAAAGCTTTTTACCTATTAAAGAAAAGGAAACGAAAGAAATTCACAAACCTTTAGATTTAAGCACTTTATTTCCAGAAAACACCAATTTTTACTCTTACGGAGGATCTTTAACAACACCTCCATGTACAGAAAGTGTAAATTGGATGGTTTTTAAAGAACCTATAATTATTTCTGTGGATGAAGTATTAAAACTTAAAAGTAATATGCCTAAAGACAATTATAGAAACGAACAACCCTTAAATGACAGAGTAGTTACTTTAAACAAGTATAATGAGTAAGATTTAAACTTATTATTTTAAATCCTTTAAGAAACAAAAACCTCACATTAATAATGTGAGGTTTTTAAGTTATCTTTTTATTTAAAAATTACACCATTGAAGCTGCAATTTTTTTATACGTACCATTTTCTAACAATTCTCTAATTGCAGAAAAAGCTGTAATTGTTTCATCAATATCTTCTTGCGTGTGTGTTGTAGTTGGTATCAATCTTAAAATGATTAATCCTTTTGGTATTACAGGATAAACTACAATAGAACAGAAAATTCCGTGGTTTTCACGTAAATCATTTACCATTGCCATAGCCTCTGGTATATCTCCTTTTAAATAAACCGGAGTAATACATGTTTGTGTCGTACCAAGATCGAAACCTGCAGCACGTAAACCAGATTGTAACGCATTAGTGTTTTTCCATAATGTTTCTTTTAACTCTGGCATTGTACGCAACATATCTAAACGTTTTAATGCTCCTTTAACCATTGCCATTGGTAATGATTTTGCAAACATTTGAGAACGCATATTGTACTGTAAATACTGTATTACTTCTTTGCTACCTGCAAAAAACGCACCAATACCTGCCATTGATTTTGCAAACGTTGCAAAATATACATCTATTTCATCTTGTACACCTTGCTCTACACCTGTTCCTTTACCGTCTTTACCTAAGGTACCAAAACCATGTGCATCATCTACTAACAATCTAAAATTGTATTCCTTTTTAAAAGCAACAATTTCTTTTAAACGACCTTGCTCTCCACGCATACCAAAAACACCTTCAGAAATCACTAAAATTCCTCCACCAGTTTTTTCTGCCATTCTTTGAGCACGCTTAATGTTTTTTTCAAAACTTTCCATGTCATTATGCTTATAAACAAAACGTTTACCAGCATGTAAACGAACACCATCTATAATACATGCATGTGTATCCATATCATAAACAATAACATCGTGTTTTGTAACCAATGCATCAATTGCAGACACCATTCCTTGATAGCCAAAATTTACTAAATATGCAGCGTCTTTTTCTACAAACTCAGCACATTCTTTCTCTAATTGTTCATGAAATTTAGTATGACCAGACATCATTCTAGCTCCCATGGGGTAAGCCATACCATGCTCTGTAGCCGCAGCTCCATCTACTTTTATAACTTCTGGATGATTTGCTAAACCTAAATAATCATTGATACTCCAAGTAACAACTTTCTTTCCATTAAAAGACATTCTATTAGATATTGGTCCTTCTAATTTAGGAAAAACATAATAGCCTTCTGCTTGTTTTGCCCATTTACCTAAGGGACCTTTATCTGCTTCTATTCTTTCAAATAAATCTTTCGCCATGTGCTCTATTTTATATTATTCTTGTAACTGCAAAGTAACCGCTTTTTTTGCAGTTTATCAAATTGTGTACGGTTCTATTCTATTTACAAAAAATCGTTTTGTTTCATCCAATCATCGCTATAAATTTTATTCATATAACGAGATCCATGATCTGCAAAGATTAATACAACAAAACTATCTTTATTAAACATTTCTTTTGCTGCATATTGCTTTGTGGCCTGCATTACAGCTCCACTTGTATACCCCGGAAAAAGACCTTCTTTCTTTACAATATTTCTTGCCTCTAAAGCAGCCTCTTTGTCTGATACTTTTTCGTAGATATCTATGATATCAAAATCGGTAGCCGTAGGAATTAGATTTTTACCTAAACCTTCTATTTTATACGGACTTACCTCATCTAAATCTAGTTCTTTAGTTTCGTGGTATTTTTTTAATACAGAACCAATAGCATCTACTCCTAAAATTTTGATATCAGGATTTTGTTCTTTTAAATATTTTCCTGTTCCAGAAATAGTACCTCCTGTTCCACTTGCCACTACTAAATGTGTAATTTTACCGGCAGTTTGTTCCCAAATTTCTGGCCCTGTACTTTTGTAATGAGCTTCTATATTTAACTCATTAAAGTACTGGTTTATATAAACTGAATTCTTTGTTTTTTTATGGATTGTTTTAGCAACTTCATAATAAGATCTGGGGTCGTCTGGAGCTACATTTGCAGGACAAATATGTACTTCTGCTCCCATAGATTTTAGCAAATCAATTTTATCTTTAGAAGATTTATCACTCACCGCTAAAATACATTTGTATCCTTTTACAATACTTATCATTGCCAAACTAAACCCTGTATTACCAGAAGTTGTTTCTACAATAGTAGCACCTTTTTTAAGGATACCTTTTTTTTCTGCGTCTTGTATAATGTGTAATGCAATTCTATCTTTTGCTGAATGACCTGGATTAAAAGCTTCGAATTTTGCGTAATACGAGCCAGGTAAATTTTTTGTAATCTTATGAAGTTTTATTAGTGGGGTTTCACCTACTAAATCTAATATTGAATTTGTAATTCCTTTATTTCTAGTCATTCTCTCACTATTCTCAAAGTAAAACTCATTACAAGATAACGTGACGATTTTATTTGTTGCTATAAAAAAACAGCTTCGTTACGCTTGTAATGTTATTTATTTTATCTTTGATTCTTGCGGCAAAAGTACGGTTAATCCTTAAATACTGAAACTGTTTTTAATACTTAATTTTTTTTACCATCTAATTTATCTTCTAAGGCCAAAAAGAAGGTGTACATTTTAGCGGTTTCTTTTAAAGCATCAAAACGCCCAGAAGCACCACCGTGACCTGCCTCCATATTGGTTTCTAATAACAATAAATTAGTATCTGTTTTTAATTCTCGTAATTTTGCAACCCATTTTGCTGGCTCCCAGTATTGTACTTGAGAATCATGAAAACCAGTAGTTACCAAAATATTTGGGTAATCTTTTGCCTTCACTTGATCGTAAGGAGAATACGATTTAATATAATCGTAATATTCCTTATCATTAGGGTTCCCCCACTCATCATATTCTCCCGTAGTAAGAGGAATACTATCATCTAACATGGTAGAAACTACATCTACAAAAGGTACAGAAGCAATAATTCCGTTATACAATTCTGGGTTCATATTTACAATAGCGCCCATTAACAATCCTCCTGCAGAACCTCCCATAGCATATAAATGTTCTGAGCAAGTGTAGTTATTATCTATTAAATATTGAGAACAATCTACAAAATCGTTAAACGTATTTTTTTTGTTCAACATTTTACCATCTTCATACCATTCTCTTCCTAAATACTCACTTCCACGTATGTGAGCTAATGCATATACAAAACCTCTGTCTAATAAACTTAAACGGGTAGACGAAAAACTATCTGGTATGGTATATCCGTAAGAACCATATGCATATTGTAACACAGGCGTAGTATTATTAAGCTCTGTATCTTTATGATACACCAAAGAAATTGCTACTTCTTTACCATCTCTAGTAGTTGCCCAAACACGTTTGCTGATATAATTTTCTTTTTTAAACTTTCCTCCTAAAACTTCTTGCTCTTTTTTAATTTCTTTAGATTGATCTTTCATATTAAAATCAATAACAGAACTAGGTGTTGTAAAAGAATTATATGAATAACGAATAACATCTGTATCAAAATCTGGATTTGCATACACTCCTACAGAATACGTTTCTTCGTTAAAAGGTAAATAGTAATCTTCAGTTTCATCCCAACGTTTAATACGTATTTTATTTAAACCATTGGTACGTTCTTCTAAAACTAAATAATCTTTAAATATTGAAAAATCTTCTAATAAAGTATCATCTCTATGCGGAATAACATCTACCCAATTTTCTTTTGTTGTATTTGTTATTGGTGTTTTCATCAACTTAAAGTTGATTGCATTGTCTTTATTTGTTAACAAGTAAAAATAATCTCCAAAATGTGCAACACTATATTCTAAATCTCTTTCTCTTGGTTGTAGCATTGTAAAGGCTCCTGTAGGATTATCTGCATCTAAATACTGTGCTTCTGTAGAAACCGTATTATAAGAACCAATAATAATATATTTATCTGATTTAGACTTGGTTACATATGTACCGAATGTATCATCTTCCTCATGAAATACCTCTACATCTTCGGATGTTGGAGTACCCAACACGTGTCTATAAACACTTGAACTACGTAAAGTTACAGGATCTTTTTTTGTGTAAAAAATAGTTTTATTATCATTTGCCCAAACAGAACCTCCTGTAGTATTTTCTATAATATCTTTATAAATTTTGCCTGTTTCTAAGTTTTTAATTCTTAAAAAATACTGTCTTCTACTTACCGTATCGGTGGCAAAAACCATCAATTTATTATCCGAAGAAACATTTAAACCGCCTAATTGATAGTAATCGAAATCTTTTGCCATTTCGTTTACATTAAAAAGCACTTCTTCTTCCGCTTCTAAATTTTCTTTTTTACGGCTATAAATTGGATATTGGTTTCCTATTTCATAACGAGTAATATAAAAATAACCGTTGTCTTTATAAGGCACAGAAGAATCATCTTCTTTTATTCTACCTTTCATTTCTTCGAATAGAGCTTCTTGAAAAGGTTTGGTATAAGCTGTTACTTCTTTGTAATAGGTATTTTCTTCCTCTAAATAATCTACTACTTTTTGAGTATGAGCATCTTTTTCTATTGCATTTTTTTGTTCATCAGATAAACGCATCCAAAAATAATTATCTATTCTAACATCACCGTGTTTCTCTAATTTTGTAGGTTGTTTTTCTGCTACTGGAGTTTTTGCATCTGTACTTTTCATGGTCTCATTTTTACAAGCGGTTGCAAATGTAAGACTTAAAATAACGAAAGGAATAACAATTTTTCTCATTTTTGGGAGATTTAAATTCTTATAAAAATACTAAATTTGTAGCGAACTAAATTATAATCAAGAAAAACAATGTTTGGAGACCTATCTGGAATGATGAATAAGCTGAAAGAAACACAGCAAAAAGTAGAAGAAACAAAAACAAGATTAAACTCTGTTTTAGTAGATGAAGTTGCTGCAGACGGAAAACTAAAAATAACCCTAACTGCCAATAGAGAAATAAAATCTATTTCTATTGATGATGCTTTACTTTCTGATGCAGAAGAATTAGAAGACTACTTAATTATTGCTTTAAACAAAGCTATTGAAAAAGCCACCAAAATTAACGACGCAGAAATGGCTGTTGCTGCAAAAAGTGGTATGCCAAACATTCCGGGAATGGATATGTTTAAATAATAGCTATGTTTTTAACAATAAATGATTATTTACTGCCTTGTTTAAACAAATCGCTTTTTGGTATCGATTGTTTAGGTTGCGGAATTCAAAGAGCAATTGTGCTACTTATAAAAGGTGAGTTTGTCAATGCTTTTAAAATGTATCCTGCTGTTTATACACTAATTTTATTCGGAATTTTCTTATTGATTAATAATAGACGAAAATTTAAAAACAGTAAAAAAATAATTATTTCTTTTGCTATTATAAACCTTCTAATTATTGTAATTAGCTATGGTATTAAAATGAAACCTATATTTGCACTTTAAAAAACAAAATGGAAAAACAAAACTTACCCAACGCAACCACTTCTTTAGTACTTGGTATTTTATCTTTAGTAACTTGTATTTGTTACGGAATTATTGGATTACCTTTAGGTATTATCGCTTTTATTTTAGGAAACAAAGCAACCAATCTATACAAACAAAACCCAGAAGAATACAACAGTGTAGGCAATGCTACTGCTGGTAAAATAACAGGCCTTATTGGTATTATTTTAAACACTATTTTTATCTTAGTAATGGTATGGTTCTTTTACAAGATTGGCTTAGATGCTTTGCAAGACCCTATTTTGTTAGAACAAAGAGTAAATGAAATATTTGGGCAGTAAATTACCTAAAAAAATAAGCTCATAAATACTGTAATTCTTACTAAGAGTTACAGTATTTTTTTATGTACGATTCTTATATATTTAACGTTCTATAAACATAAACCCAAGTGCCTAAATTGTACTTTTGCAGTTGACACTTAATCAAGTAGAAAAAAATGACAAATACCGAAAAAAAGAAAAAATCAATAGGAAAAAGAATTCTAAAATGGGTTTCTATTGTTGCGTTGCTGCTTATTATAGCCGTAATTTCAATTCCTTTTTTGTTTAAAGATAAAATTGTAGTAATGGTTACCAACACCATTAACAATAATATTAATGCTAACGTAACTTTTAAAGAAGCAGACTTAAGTCTTCTTAAAAATTTCCCTTCGGTAAGTTTAACCGTTAATGATTTAGCGGTTGCTAATAAGGCTCCTTTTGTTGGCGATACGTTGTTTAATGCAAAAGAATTAAGTTTAGCTTTAAATATTACAGAACTTTTTAAAAAGTCTGATGAAACACTTGCAATTAAAAGCATTGCTTCTAAAGAAGGAAACATCAATATTATTTTTGACAAGGAAGGTAATGGAAATTTTGATATTGCTAAAGCTACAGAAGAAACCACTACTTCTAGTGATGAGAGTTCTTTTTCTTTAAATATTGATGGGTATGAACTAGAAGATATCAATTTTAATTATCTTGATAGAAGCACCAATACTAAATTAAGTATAGATAGTATTTACCATACTGGTGAAGGAAATTTTGCAGAAGATATTTTTAATTTAGACACCAAAACTACGGGTTTTGTTTCTTTTGATTTAGATAATACTAATTACCTAAATAAAGTAAAAATTTCTTTAGACGCAGTACTTGGTATCGACTTAAAGAATAGTAAATATACTTTTAAAGAAAATACAGGATACATTAATCAATTACCTTTAGAGTTTGATGGTTTTATTCAACTAGTGGATGGAAATCAACTGTATGACCTAAAATTTAAAACACCAACATCTTCTTTTAAAAATGCTTTGGCCTTATTGCCAAAACAATATGCAGGTAATTTAGAGTCGATTAAAACAGAAGGTAATTTTGAAGTTAATGGTGTTGTAAAAGGAACTTTGTCAGAAAACACGATTCCTGCTTTTGATATCTCAATCATTTCTAAAAATGCACTGTTTAAATATGCTGATTTACCAAAATCAGTTACAAACATAAACATAGACACCAAAATAATTAACAAAACAGGTCTTGTAAAAGACACTTATATAAACATAGATAAATTCAACTTTAAAATTGATGAAGATGTTTTTGCTGCCAATGGAAACTTAAAAAGCCTTACCACAAACCCACGTATAAATTTAACAGCAAAAGGAACTATTAATTTAGCAAATATTGGTAAAGTATACCCTGCTCCTATTCAAAAAGAATTAGCAGGAATTTTAAAAGCAGATATTTCTACAAATTTTGATATGAATTCTGTAGAAAAAGCCAACTATCAAAACATTAAAAACGCTGGAGAAATTACAGTAACTGGTTTTAAATATGATGGTACAGATGTTGCAAATCCTTTTTTTATCAACAAAACCAAAGTTACTTTTAACACCAACGCCATTAAACTTAATGAGTTTGAAGCAAAAACAGGAACATCCGATTTATCGATAAATGGAAACCTAGATAATTTCTATGGATTTATATTTAAAAATGAAGTTTTAAAAGGAAACTTTCTTTTAAGCTCTAATAACCTTAAAGTAGCCGATTTTATTGCTGCTGATGAAACGACTACAACGCAAGAAACAAGTACTTCTTCTTTAAAAATTCCTGCTTTTTTAGATGTTAAGTTTACTGCAAATGCTAAAAAAGTGGCTTATGATAATATAAACCTAACAAACGTTTCTGGTGATCTTTACATTCATGATGAAACGGTGGATTTAAAAAACCTAAAATCTGATGTATTTGGAGGAAACATTGCTATGAATGGAAATGTTTCTACCAAAGGAAAAAAGGCTAGTTTTAAAATGGATTTAAACCTTTCTAAATTAAATATTGGCGAATCTTTTGGGGCGTTAGATATGTTAAAATCCATTGCTCCAATAGCTAAAACTATTGAAGGTAAAATGAACTCTACCATTACCGTTTCTGGGAACTTAAATGAAGATATGACGCCTAATTTAAAAACCATTTCGGGTGATTTATTAGGACAATTATTAGATACCAAATTAAAGGCGAGTAATTCTAAGATGTTAACTACCTTAAGTGAAAAAGTAAACTTTTTAGATATTAGCAAATTAAATTTACACGAAGCAACAGGGTTATTTTCTTTTAAAGACGGACAAGTAACGGTAAAACCTATTAAACTTAATTACCAAGATATTGGCATGCAAGTATCTGGTAAACATGGTTTTGATCAAACAATGGATTACGATATTGTTTTTGATGTTCCTGTAAAATATTTAGGTGCTGATGTAACTAATTTAATTGCAAAATTAACAGCTAAAGATGCTGCCAGCATTAAAAGTGTGCCTGTAAAAGGAACCTTAACAGGTAGTTTTGGAAGCCCTAGTTTTTCATCAAACATTAAAGATGCCACAGCAAACTTAGTAAAAGACTTGGTAGAAAAACAAAAAAATGCTTTGTTAGATCAAGGAAAAGACAAATTAAAGAACTTAATTGGTATTGACTCTAAAAAAGACACCACCAATCAAGAAGATGCAAAAGACAAAGTTACCGATAAAGTAAAAGATGTTTTAGGTGGCCTTTTCGGAAAAAAGAAAACTACTAAAAAAGAAGAATAATTTTACAGATTTAAGTTCATAAAAAAAGGGAAGCAGTATGCTTCCCTTTTTTTATATAATTAATTTACTTATTAAATTGCACCCAAGGCAGCAACTACAAATAATAAAGCATATAAGGATAAGGTTATAATTGTAAAGACACCAATAAATTTATAATGCGATTTTAGCATTTCTAAAGCTTTTGCTAAAGTTTCATCACTTTTTGTAGCCAATGCTTTTTTCATCTTTATAGAAAATTGTAATAAATAATACACAGGAAAAAAGTAAATAACAGATAAAACCAAGTAAGTAATAGTCATAGTTAATCCTAAACCTTTGGGTATATTTGGTTGCATTTGAGCAGCTAATTCAAAAATAGTAGTCGCAAAAATGGCAAAAATCAACATCAATCCAATTAATATAAAACCAATAATTGATAAAAACTTCGCCCATTTAGCGGTTTCTCTTAAAAAGCTTTTAGATGCACTTGTTATTGTTAATTGCTCTAATTGTGTAATAGGATTGTTTATCATAATTTAAGTTGTATGGTTTCGTTTGTTCAAAAATAAACAAAAAAAAGAAGCCACGAATTCACAATTATAACTTTGTGCATTCGTGACTAAATATTGATTAACTCGGTCTTTTTACTTTTGCAAAAAAACAAACATTGTTTTACTTTTTAAAATCAGAAATAGTTTTTTTAATAATAGCAATACAATCCATTAACTGCTCTTTATTCATCACCAAAGGTGGTGCAAAACGAATAATATTACCATGCGTAGGTTTTGCTAATAAACCATTGTCACGCAATTTTATACAAATATCCCAAGCAGTAGAACTATCTTCTGTATCGTTAATTAAAACAGCATTTAACAAACCTTTACCTCTTACAGATTTTACCAAATCGTTTTCTTTTGCAAAAGCAGACAATTCAGCTCTAAAAACAAGTCCTAAAGCCTCTGCATTATCTGCTAATTTTTCATCGGCAACTACCTCTAAAGCAGCAATAGCCACAGCAGCAGCAATTGGGTTTCCTCCAAAAGTAGAACCATGGTTTCCTGGTTGAATAACATCCATAATGTTGTTATTTGCCAAAACAGCAGAAACAGGATACGCCCCACCACTTAATGCTTTACCCAAAATTAAAATATCTGGTTGCACGTTTTCATGATCTACGGCTAACATTTTACCTGTTCTAGCAATTCCTGTTTGTACCTCATCAGCAATAAAAAGTACATTGTAATCTTCACACAATTTTTTAGCAGCTGCTAAATAACCTTCAGACGGTACATAAACACCTGCTTCACCTTGTATAGGTTCTACTAAAAATGCTGCAATATTATTACTACTTTCTAAAACCTCTTGTAATTCTTGTAAATTATCATATTCAATTTTTAGAAACCCTTTGGTATATGGTCCAAAATTTCTTCTTGCAACTGGATCATTAGAAAAAGAAATAATTGTAGTTGTTCTTCCATGAAAATTATTTTCACAAACCACAATTTCTGCCTTATTTTCTTTAATACCTTTTACTTCATACGCCCATTTTCTAGCAATTTTTAAAGCCGTTTCTACAGCCTCTGCACCAGTATTCATTGGTAATAATTTATCAAAACCAAAAAGCTCTGTTGCAAATTTTTCATATTTCCCTAACACATCATTATAAAATGCTCTAGAAGTTAAGGTTAATGTTTTTGCTTGATTTACCATAGCATCCACAATTTTAGGATGACAATGCCCTTGGTTTACAGCAGAATATGCTGATAAAAAATCATAATATCGTTTACCTTCTGCATCCCAAACATAAACACCTTCACCCCTACTTAAAACCACAGGAAGCGGATGATAGTTGTGCGCACCATATTTGTCTTCTAATTCGATTGCTTCTTTCGAAGTCAGTTTGTCTAAAACAGTCATTTTTTTTTCGTTTTAAATGTTTATAATTAAATAACCATTCCTGTTCTACCTTTATCCTTTCAGTGAAAACTGAAAATTCAGCGTGGGAAAGAAATCATCCCCGAAGTTTAACAAAAGTAATGAAATATTTTAACCTGACTTTTATCATAATAAAAGAAAAAACATCTAATTATTTTTACAATCATTTTTTAAATTAAAGTCACAATGAAAAAAATTGTATTACCCCTTGTAACTCTCTGTTTTGTTTTATCTAGTTTTACCTTAAAAACAGAGAAAGAAACAATACTTTATACAAAGTCTTCTTTAGAAAACGGAAAAAAACTATTTGCTAGCAAAACATGTAGTGCTTGCCATCAAGAAAAAGTAAAAGTTGTAGGACCTTCTTTAAAAGACATTGCGGCTAAATACAAAGCAAAAAAAGCAAGCATTGTGTTGTTTTTACAAGGTAAAGCAAAACCTATTGTAGAAACTGAATCAGGACAAACAGCAATTATGCAGGCAAGTCTTAGTATTACAAAACCTATGAAAGCTGAAGATTTAAAAGACATTTCTGAATACATTATGAGTATTAAATAATACATAGCCCCTAAATTTTTTAAAGCGTTGCCTCTGTAAAAAGTAGCAACGCTTTTATTTTTTTTTAGCTTTTTTAATAAGTATTATTAATGAATATTTACTTAAAATAATAGTGACTATTTACAAGTAAATGTGTCTTATAAACTATAGCATATTAAAAAAGAAAATGCCAACAAGTATTCTTAACTTTACAAAAATTAATTTATATTATTTATGAAAAAAATTTTATGTATTGTCTTATTATTAACAGCAATGATTGGGTGTAAATCTACATCAACAGTCAATACTAAATTAGACAATAAAACCGAACGTAGTTTAAAAGGAAATTTTACAATTACAGCAGTAAACTATCCAGGATCTGATTATTTAAAAGTAACGTCTTTTAATTTAGCAGACTCAAAATGTTTTATTGGTAGTAATTGGAGCTTTATCTCGAATAACAATAAAGGAGAAATGACACTAAATAGCCCAAGTACTTCTTGTAAAGATTTTAGTTCTCCTATAACTTGGTACGTTAATAAAGAAGGAAATTTTGTTTTAAAAATTATTAATGATTATAAAGCAAAAGAAGTTAATAATGGTTTTGTTTTAAAATTAACAAATTTAACTCCAACTAGTTTCGACTTAGTAGACAAAATTAACGTTGCAGGACAAGAAAAAAGTATTACATATACATTTCAACAAACAAATCAATAAGAAAAACGATGAAAAAAACAATAATTTATAGTTTAGCAGTATTACTTATATCTCTAGGTTCACTTACATCTTGTGAAGCTGTTAAAAATGCAAATAACACACAAAAAGGTGCTGGTATTGGTACTGCTGCAGGTGCAATTTTAGGTGCTGTAATTGGTAACAATGTTGGTAACGGTAAAAACTCTGAATTAGGAGCAGTATTAGGTGGTGTTATTGGTGGTGTTGCTGGTGGAGTTATCGGTAATAAAATGGACAAGCAAGCTAGAGAAATAGAAGAAGCTTTACCAGGTGCAGAAGTAGAAAGAGTTGGTGAAGGGATTATGTTAACTTTAGGTGAAAATGCGGTTAGATTTGACACAAATAAAGCAACCTTGTCTGCAACTGCAAAAGCTAATTTAGAAAAGTTAGTTCCTATTTTTAATAGTTACGAAAACACTAATATTGTTATTTATGGTTATACAGATAGCACGGGGAGAGTTGAATATAACCAAACTTTATCTGCAAAAAGAGCAAGCTCTGTAAAAGACTTTTTAACTACAAAGGGCTTAAATAACGGAAGAATTGAAACCAAAGGTTTAGGTGTTAATGACCCAATTGCAACGAATGAAACTGCAGAAGGAAGAAGTAAAAACAGACGTGTAGAATTTGCTATTGTAGCAAACGAACAAATGATTGAAGCAGCTAAAAAAGAAGCTGGAAACTAAATAGAATCTTACATTTATAAAAAGGCTACTCAAATGAGTGGCCTTTTTTGTTTCATCAAACTATATTTTCCCTAATTTTGCAACCCATAAACAATTAAGAATGCCACGTAGAGAACGAAACAAATTTGTAAAGAAGAATCAAGTTTTAGAATTAAAAATTGAAGATTACGCTTTTGGCGGAAAAGGAATTGCAAGAATAAAATCTGAAGACGGTAGTTTTGTTATTTTTGTACCCAATACCTTACCTGGTCAATTGGTAAAAGCGCAAATAAGTAAGTCGAGTAAAAACTATGCAGAAGCTAAATTAATTGATGTTTTAGAACACTCTGAAGATGAAGTAGAAGTACCTTTTCAAGACATTCCTGGTGCACCTTACATTCAATTACCAATTGATTTACAACATCAATATAAAAAAGAAAGTACTTTAACTTTATTTAAAAAAATAGGAAAAGTAGAAAATATTGAAGATCTTTTTGATGAATTTGTTACCTCACCAAATGTATTTCATTACAGAAATAAAATGGAATACGGTTTCTCTGCAATTGGTTACGATAGAGTTGCCAAAAGAGATAAAGACGAGTTTACACTTGGTTTTAAAAGACGTGGTGTTTGGTGGATGGGAGATAATTTAGAAAAAGACTCTGGTTTGTTTGATAAACAACTAGAAGACAATCTAAAAAACATTCGTAAATATTGTATAGATACAGGTTTAGAGCCTTGGCATGGACCAAAAAAGACAGGTTTCTTTAGATATTTTGTAGTAAGAAAATCTTTTAAAACGGATGAATTACTATGTAATTTAGTAACCACTTCTCCTGAGTTGTCGAAGTTCGACCTACAAGCTTTTGCAGAATTTTTAAAAAATATTTTTGGCGAAAGATTAGCTGGATTATTACATACAATTAATGATGAAACTGGTGATAGAACTATTGCAACTGCTGGTAGTTTAGATTTGGTGTATGGTAAAGATAAAGTTGTAGAAGAATTATTAGGTTTAAACTTTGAAATTAGCATGAAAAGCTTTTTTCAAACCAACCCAAAATGTGCCGAAAAATTATATAACAAAGTTGTTGAATATGTTTTAGAAGATAAAACGAAAGTAGACAATACAGTTGTAATGGATTTATTCTGCGGAACAGGAACAATCGGTCAGATTGTGGCTTCTAAAAGTGAAAACGCAAAAATTGTTGGTGTAGATATTGTAGCTTCTGCCATTGAAGATGCAAAGAAAAATGCCAAAAGAAATAATATTGATGGCCTAAAGTTTTATGCTGCTGATGTTGGTAAGTTTTTAATTGCTCATCCTGAGTTTAAAGATAAAATTAAAACTATTATTTTAGATCCTGCTAGAGCAGGAATTGCGCCTAAAACATTGCAGAAAATCATCAATTTAAATGCAGACAGAATGGTGTATGTTTCTTGTAACCCTGCAACGCAAGCTAGAGATACAGAATTGTTAGCTGAAGCTGGTTATCAAATTAAAAAAATTAGTTTGGTAGATCAATTTCCCCATACAAGTCATATAGAAACTGTGGTTTTATTTGAGAGATAAAAACACTAAATAAGCTTAAATTATATTAATTATAATTTAAGCTTATTTTTTTTCTTCCTTTATGTAATCTAAAGTCTTTAAACGTATTGTTAATGTCTAATTGAACAATATTAGAGTGCGATGCTACATTCAATAAAAATTCGTTTTTAATTTTAACTGACTTTATATTATCTGGATTTTTAGATAAAAAACAGGTAACTTTTGTATGATGTTCTCCTGATTGTACGTCTAAAATTTGTGGTATTAACTTTTTACCATCAAACTCCCAACTTGTAGTTTTGTTTAAATAGTTACCAAAATCCTCTTTAGAGACATGCAAACTACTAGATTCACCAAACTTGATAAAGTTTTCTTCATCAAACTCAATTTCCAGCATTAAAACGTGTCCTCTTTTTATCACATTAAATGTAGCCGAAATAGATTCGTGCACATCATTTGTCATATTAATGTTTAAGAAAGCAAAACAGATTATTATTAAAATTCTCATTTTACAATAATTTTAGTTGTTCCCAATACTTTCCTTTGTTTTATAATACTCAATAAGTAAACTCCAGCACCTGTTACATTATTTATTTCTACAACACCTTCACCAGTTTTTTCACGAACAAGCTGTCCGTTTATAGAAAACAATTTAACTTGATAGGCTTCTGAATTGGTAGATATGATTGCAAAATTACCATTATTAGGGTTTGAGTTGATATAATATCCTAAATCTTTTAAAGCTAGCTCTTTTGTACCTAAAGTAGTACCACAACTTTCATCGAAACTTGTAGTTGGATCGTCCGTTGCAAACGGATTTATATTTGGGTTGGTATCATCACAATCAAAGGCTTTTACAAAACCATCTCCATCTGCATCCACGTCATTTAAAGCGGAAGAACTACTAATAAAACTATCGTTAAAATTTCCTTTCATACATCTAGAAATCTGAGGAAAATCTTGTGTTACCACGTAATAATATTCAAAAGTTTCTTCACCTTGGGCAGTTGTTAAAGTCACTGACGCTTCAATTCCGTTACATTCGTCTAAATCTCCTTTTCCTGCTACGTAGCCAAAATCATTCGTGTATTTTCCAGAATACGGACCACAAGGAGCACTAAGCCCGTCTCCTGGTCGTAAACCACTTTTTAATTGATAACTCGGAAACATTTCTTTAATATTACCTTCTTTATCCGGACCAAAACGATATAAAATGGGAAACCCATCTGAAGCCCAACCTACTTGCAAAACTTCTGTGGGTGGCGAATCTAATGTAGAAATTCCTGGGTCTAATTCTTCTACATACTCAAACATATTTCCATGATAATGATAACCCGAATTAGGATTTACATGAGCAGAAGCACAATCTAAACCAACAAAATCTCTTCCATCGCCAATATTTGTTGTTGGTTCAAAAACCCAATCCCAATTATATTCTCCTGTATTTACATCTTCAAAAATAAAAGGTGTAGCTGGTGCAGGCATCATATAAACGCCATTTAAAGCAATCCCAAAAAAGTTAACAGGTCTACCATTTGTTCTAGAAATACTAGTAACTTGTCCTGATAGTTTAGGTTTTAAATCGAACCTGTAAACTCTATAATAAGGTTCTGGCGTTCTGTCTGCAACAAAACAAAAATTATGGTTTGGGTAATTGTTAGAATAAACAACTCTTTCGTTTTGTTCTACAAATTCGTAATAAATACTTGGGCTAGATGGTGTGCCGCAACAATCTATATTATCATAACTTAAAACATCTGTAGTACCGCAAGTATTATTACAATCATCAATGGTAGTTTCTGTTCCATTTTTAATTCCGTCGTTACAAGACCAATCATTTCTAATGGTTTGCGCTTCTTGCTGCAACATCTTTTTAATAGTTTCTTGTTCTGTAGTTAAATTGCCTATTAAATTGGTTTCTTCTTTAATATCTGTAACAATATTGTAAAACTCCTCGTTACCGTTAGCATCTTCAATTAATTTATATGTATCGTTTCTTGTTGCCCAATATTGGATACCTCCATTTTCATAATCTGTGTAATTTATTTTTTTTGAAACTTGGTTTTCAAATTTTAACGTCGGTTTTAAACTTAAACTATTTTCTGTACCTCCTAATAATTGCACTCCCGCTAACTCTAAAATGGTAGCATGCAAATCGGTAGCTTGCACCAAACTTGTTTCTACTTCATTTACTCTTTCTACAGATTTACCAGTAATAATCATAGGTACACGAATTCCTCCTTCATATATAGAAGCCTTTGCATGTCCTGATGGCCAATAACTATTTGCCTGACCAGGCGTACCGTTATCACCAATAAAAATGATAACTGTATTTTCTAACGTTTCTGCATCCATGCTTTTTATAAGCCTATCTATTTCATAATCCATAGATTCTATCATAGATAAATAAGTAGATCTGTTATCTGTAGGTATTGTGGTGTAAGTTCCTGTTGGAGGCTCTTGAAAAGGCACATGTGGAGCAACATGAGCTAACCATAAAAACCAAGGTTTTGTTTGATCATCAATCCAAGAAATTGCGCTATTGGTTAAATGCGTTGTTACATATTCTGTTACTTGCTCTTCATTCCCTTCAGAATTTACTTTGGTCCAATTATAGTAGTCAGAAACCTGGCTGGTAAAAAGCCCTTCGTAATAAGGTACACCAGAATCTTTTGGGTGACTGTAATTACTAACATCATTACCACCAATATGCCATTTACCAATTAAAGCCATGGCATAATCTGTTGTACTTTGTTCTTTTATCTTTGTAAACAAAGAAGTATGGCTCGTATCTAAAATTAAAGGAGGTCTCATAACTCCGGTCTTAACTCCAAATTTACCACTCATTATTGCTGCACGCGTTGGTGTACATTGTGGAGCTGCCCAACAATTGGTAAAAGCAAGTCCTTTTTCTCTAAAAGAATCTAATGTTGGTGTAACAGGTAAATCATCATTTATACCAAATCCAGGAATAGCATCAATACCCATATCATCGGCAATAATTAACAATATGTTAGGAGATTGCTGTTGCCCAAAATAACTAGAAGTTGAAAAAAGTAGTACTAAAACAGGTATTAAAATTCTCATTTTTGTTTATTTTTGGTTGTTGATAAACGTCAATTAGTATAAATACATAAAAATACCACTGATGTTAAATTAGTGCAATTACATGTTTAGACCTACTATTATGGCAAAAGTTTAATTGTATGCAGTTTTTTTTATATTTTATATTTCAAAAAGTAAAATTTGCCTTACAAATGTTAAATCGAATCATAATTTCTAAAAAAGTAGGCTTTATCTCTGAAAATGAAACTATTTTAGCACCTAAAACTCCGATATGAAAAAACTTACAGATTTCGAAATTAATAGAAAATTAGAAAAACTACAAGATTGGGATTATTATGATGATGCATTGCATACCGATTTTGAATTTGATAACTTTAAAGATTGTATGTCTGCAATGAATAGAATTGCTTTTGAGTGTGAAGCTTTAAACCATCATCCAGAATGGACAAACAATTACAATACCTTAGATATTAAATTAACTACGCATGATGCAGAAGGTGTAACAAAATTAGATTTTAAGTTAGCAAAAGCCATCAATAAAATTGTAGAAGTTGAAGATTAATATGAGAAAAATATTTCTGATTCTAAGTTTCGTTTTACTAATAATTACCTCTTGCGAAAAAGATGATTTTTGCTTAAAAAATCCCGTTACACCAAATTTAGTGCTCCGTTTTTACAGCGATGCCAGCAAAGAAACTTTAAAAAACGCTAGGCTTTTATCTGTTTGGGCAGAAGGAAAAGATACCATAGCAGATTACACAAGTGTAAGTACAGATAGTATTGCCATTCCTTTAAATTCATTAGCATCAGAAACTATTTATCATTTAAAAATAAATAATGAAGATGGAGCAGAGGCAGACAATCAATACACCACTTTTACTATTAAATATACACCAGAAGAAAAATACGTTTCTAGATCTTGTGGGTATCAAGTTCTCTTTAATGATGTTTCTTTCGATTCAGACAATACAAATTGGATTAAAGATTTTACACCAGAAACACTAACCACCATAGACAATCAAAATACAGCACATGTACAAATATTTCATTAACATATGTTTTCTTTTTGTTTTTGTTAGTGGGTTTTCTCAAGAACAAAAAAAAGATACGCTTATAAACGCCAAAACAGACTCAATTGTATACAAAACCAATTACGGTTTAAGATTGGGTATAGATATTAGCAAACCTATCTTAGCACAATTTAATAGCACTTATAGTGGGTTAGAAATTGTTGGAGATTACAGAATTAAAAAAAACTTATATATTGCTGCAGAGGTAGGTTATGAAGAAGAAACAACAGCAGAAGATTACACAAACTCTACTGCTAAAGGAAGCTATATAAAACTAGGTTTTAACTACAATGCTTACAAAAATTGGTTAGACATGAATAACGAATTATTTTTAGGATATCGTTATGGATTTAGCCTTTTCGATCAAACATTAAATAGCTATACACCAAATGTAAATTCAGTATATTTTCCGGCAAACCAAATTACTACACCGGTTACAACTACTGGTTTAAACGCACATTGGTCTGAATTTGTAATAGGTTTAAAAGTAGAAACTTTTAAAAATTTCTTTATCTCTTTTAGTGGATCTTACAAAGTTTTAATGAGTGTAAAAGAACCCGACAACTTTAAAACATTGTATTCTCCTGGATTTAATAGAATCTTTGAAAGCAGCACAGGTTTTGGTTTTAACTACACACTTACCTACCTAATTCCATTTAAAAAGAAATAAGAATTCCCTTTTATTGAATTTTTACTAACTTTATCGTCCCAATTTTTAAAACAAAATAGCATGAATAAAATACCAAGTGTAAATTTAGCAGATTTTTTATCATCTGATAAAAGCAAAAAACAACAATTTATAGATGAAATTGGTCATGCTTACGAAAACATAGGTTTTGTGGCCTTAAAAGGTCATTTTTTAGACGATAAATTAGTAGAAAGCTTATATACAGAAATAAAAAACTTTTTTGATTTACCTATAGAAACAAAAGAAAAATACGAAATCCCAGGAATTGGAGGGCAACGTGGTTACGTTTCTTTTGGTAAAGAATCTGCAAAAGGAAAAAAAGAGGGAGATTTAAAAGAATTTTGGCATTTTGGTCAATATGTAGATAAAGACTCTAAATACGCAAACGAATATCCAGAAAATGTAATTGTAAAAGAGCTTCCAAAATTTAACGAAGTAGGTAAAAAAACCTATCAAATGTTAGAAAAAACAGCCAAATACGTATTGCGTTCTTTAGCATTACATTTGGGGTTAGAAGAAACGTATTTTGATAATTATATTAAAAACGGAAATAGTATTCTACGCCCAATTCATTATCCGCCAATACAAACAGAACCTAAAGGCGCAGAAAGAGCAGCAGCGCATGGCGACATTAATTTAATTACTTTATTAATGGGTGCACAAGGAAAAGGATTGCAAGTGCAAAACCACAATGGAGACTGGATTGATGCCATGGCAGAACCAGACGAAATTATGATAAATGTAGGAGACATGTTATCGCGCCACAGTAATAACAAACTAAAATCTACCATTCACAGAGTCGTAAATCCGCCCAAAGAAATGTGGGGTACCTCTCGTTATTCAATTCCATTTTTTATGCATCCAATATCAGACATGAAATTAGATGTTTTAGAAAATTGTATCGATGAAAAGAATCCCAAACAATTTGATGATATTACGGCAGGAGAATTTTTAGACGAACGTTTAAGAGAATTAGGTCTTAAAAAATAAGTAAGCAGTCTTCAGTTGCAGTTTACAGTACTTAATTAACTAAAAACTGCAACTGTAAACTGTTTTTATTAGAAGCTATTTCCAGCTTTACATTATATCTTTTTGTTGAAAAAACAAAAAGGATGCCATTTCAATCTGGGCTAAACTTGTTTGCCAACAAATAGAATAAAAAAAAGACAGTAAATTAAAGTAACAGCCTAAAAACTGAGAACTGAATACTAAAAAAATGGATTTAAAAGATCAATTAAAAAACTTATTTCCAGAACACCAGGAAACCGTAGAACCAGTAAAAGAAAAATCAGATATTTGGCTACAAGAAGACCCAATTATTTGTAAATACGAAAAACGAAAAGGAAAACCCATCACTATTTTAGAAGGCTACACAGGCGCAACATCAGATTTTAAAAAACTTGCCAAAGAAATTAAAACAAAATTATCTGTTGGTGGTAGTTTTAAAGATGATAAAATTATTATTCAGGGCGACTACAGAGACCGAATAATGACCCTATTAAAAGAAAAAGGATTTAAAGTAAAACGTGTTGGTGGTTAATTTTTTTTATCACCCACAATAAAAAAACAAAACAAACGTTAATACTTAGATTATGAACTCCTTAACACTACATATTACAAACGGAGATAGTACTACAAACTACCTTAAACAACTTCATTTTTCTGGAGACTTTATTACTTGGAGAGAAATGTTATGCGAAGGCAAAACAACAACAGATATAGGAAGTGAAACCTTTTGGAAACACAGGTTCGAATTCTTAAAATCTTCTTACAAAGTAAGCAAACAAAAGTTTATTAACTACACGTTAAAAGAATACAGAAACCTTTGTAAGAAAAAAGAAACCAAAGAAATCGTTTTATGGTTTGACCATGATTTATTTTGTCAAATTAACATGATTGCGGTAATTAGTTGGTTAAAAGTTTACAGAAAAGGATATGCCATTTCTCTAGTTACCAACAATAAACCAAAAGGAACAAAGAAACCAAAAAGTTTATCTGAACTTACCCAAAATCAAGTCCTGCAACACTATAAAAACAGAGTCAGTTTAACACAAGATGATATTGAGTATGCCGATTACATTTGGCAATTGTATTGCTCAGACAGTCCTTTAAGATTAGAGACCGTTTATAAATACAACCCGATGTCTCCTTTTACGCATTTAGCAGACGCTTTAGCCGCACATTTATTAAGATTTCCTTCTATAAAAAACGGGTTAAACCAACTAGAAAACACCATTCTAGAAACAGCAAATACACATCAATTTTCTTCAAAAAAACAACTCGTACATCAATTAATAGAAACACAAACAACATACGGGTTTGGAGATATACAATACGACCATCACATAGAACAACTCCATAAATTGTTTACCTCTTTTAACCCCGTAAAATTATCACGAAAAGGAAAAAAAGTACTAGAAAACCAATTAAATTTTTATGGTGAACTTCGTAATGAAAATTTGTATCTTGGTGGAGCAAAAAAATATAGTTTTCTATTCAATAATCAATCAGAAAAACTATTACAAATTACATCTTAAATGTCTATAAAACAATCTGAACTTATCTTAAATCCCGATGGTAGTGTTTATCATCTTAATTTAAGACCAGAACATATTGCCAACACTATTATTTTTGTTGGCGACCAAGATAGAGTTGATAAAATCTCTAAACATTTTGATTCTATTGAGTTTACAACTCAAAAAAGAGAATTTAAAACCACCACAGGTACCTATAAAAACAAGCGTCTTTCTGTTATATCAACAGGTATTGGACCAGATAATATAGATATCGTTCTAAATGAATTAGACGCACTTGTTAATATTGATTTAGAAACAAGAAAACCTAAAGAAAATTTAACCTCTTTAACCATTGTAAGAATAGGAACTTCGGGTTCTTTACAAGCAGATATTCCTGTAGATTCTTTTGTTATTGGTTCTCATGGTTTAGATTTAAACGGTATGCTGCACTCTTATCAAATTGAAACAATTTCTAATCCTGCTATAGAAGATGCCTTTGTAAAACACACCAATTGGAGTGCTAAAAAATCATATCCTATTGTAATAGAAAACAATAAAGAGTTAGCCAATAAATTAAAATCAGAAAAAACACATCTAGGTATAACGGCTACTGCAGGTGGTTTTTACGGCCCTCAAGGAAGAATTTTACGTTTGGCTTTACAAGACCATAACTTAAACCATAAAATTGATAGTTTTAATTTTAATGAACATAGAATTACCAATTTAGAAATGGAAACTTCTGCCATATATGGTTTGTCTAAATTATTAGGTCATAAAGCTTGTTCTATCAACGCAATTATAGCCAATAGAGCCAACGGTACTTTTAGTAAAAACCCAGGTAAAGTGATTGCCAATTTAATAGAATACACACTCGATAAAATAGTTAAATAAATGACCAATCTAAAAATTGGTGGAGTTCCTGAGCATTTTAATTACCCTTGGTATACTACCCTAAAAAATAAAGAATACAACAAGCAAAACATTAATCTTCGTTGGCAAGATTACCCAGGCGGTACAGGCGCAATGTGCAAAGCTTTAAGAAACGGAGAGGTAGATATTGCTATTGTATTAACAGAAGGTATTATTAAAGACATTGCTGCTGGAAATCCTTCTAAAATTGTACAAACTTTTGTACAATCACCATTAATTTGGGGTATTCATGTAGGTGCAAAATCAACTTTTAAAAACAGTAAAGATTTAGAACACGCAACCATTGCTATTAGTCGCTTTGGCTCTGGATCTCATTTAATGGCCATTGTAAATGCCTACAACCAAGGTTGGGATATTTCTAAGTTAAAATTTAAAGTTATTGGTAATTTACAAGGCGGAATTGATGCTTTAACTAACGGAGAAGCCGATTATTTTATGTGGGAACATTTTACAACAAAACCATTGGTAGACAACGGTACTTTTAGAAGAATTGCCGACTGCCCTACTCCTTGGCCTTGTTTTGTTATTGCTGTTAGAAACGAAGTTTTAGAAAACAATTTTAACGAAGTTAAAAAAGTTTTAGACATTATTAATAATGAAACAAAAGACTTTAAAAAGACTAAAAATATTGATAAAATTTTAGCCGAAAGATACGAGCAACAATTAGAAGACATACAAGAATGGTTAAAAATTACAGAATGGAATGCTGGAAAACCCATTACCAAAAACATAATTACACGCACTCAAAATAAAATGGTACAGTTTAACGTTATTGATGAGAAGAAAAATTCTAGCAGTTTCATAAAAAATATGTACATTTAACACGAAAATCCATTATTTATGAAAAAAGTAGTATTTATTGCAGTTTGTATTTTAGGAAGCATTTGTTTTTCTTCTTGTAGAAGCACTTCTAAACATTGTGGTTTAGCAGACAATACAACAACTATTCAAACAACATTAAAGCAGGCAGATTTAATTTAAATCGGCTTGTTTCTTAATTCCAAATTCAATGAATCCGCTTTTACAGCGGATTTTTTTTATCCGCTAACCACCTTATTCTCTTAATAGTAAGATAACTTTTAGTAAACTTTTAAATAAAGCTTACCTTACTTTTTTTTCATTTTTATTTTACGTTTACAACACATTCCTTTTTTATGTTTGAAAGAACGTAGAATTAAGACCATTGTTTACCTAATAGAATTAAGATATCTCTTTCTTCTAAACCTTGTGTAAAAAACTCTTTTACACAAAAAACAATTCTTTTTCTTACATAATTTATAAAAATGAAAAAGCAAAAAAAACGTAAATTAGATTATGTTATAATTTCTGATGTGCATTTAGGTACTTATGGTTGTAGGGCAAAAGAATTATTAAATTACTTAAAAACAATTCAGCCTAAAGTTCTAATTCTAAATGGCGATATTATAGACATTTGGCAATTTAACAAACGTTATTTTCCGAAATCTCACATGAATGTTATTAAACACATTACCTCTCTTTTATCTAAAGGAACAGAGATCTACTACATTACAGGAAATCATGATGAAATGTTGCGAAAGTTTAAGGGTTTTAGGTTAGGAAACTTTAAAATTTTAAACAAACTTGTTTTAAATATTGATGATAAAAAAGCATGGATATTTCATGGAGATGTGTTTGATATTACCATGCAACACTCTAAATGGCTTGCTAAATTAGGTGGTAAAGGATACGATGTGTTGATTTTAATAAACACCTTTATTAATTGGATTAGCCATCTGTTGGGATATGGCAAATTATCGCTTTCTAAAAAAATAAAAAACAGTGTAAAAAGTGCCGTAAAATTTATCAATGATTTTGAAAAAACAGCTTCGGACATTGCCATTGATAACGAGTATGATTATGTAATCTGCGGACATATTCATCAACCAGAAATTAGAGAAATTGAAAATCAGAAAGGAAAAACTACTTATTTAAATTCTGGAGATTGGATAGAAAATTTAACAGCCTTAGAATATAAAAATAAACAATGGACTTTATACGAATACGCTTCTGATGAAATTGCTAAAAACAGCGATAAAAAGCTGAGTAAAGAAGAGTTAAAAGCCAAATACAAAGAAGAAAAAAACAACTTTCTTTTTGAAGAGTTGTTAAAAGAATTTGATATTGAAAAACCCCTAAAATAATACGTATGCGAATATTATATGCAATTCAAGGAACCGGAAATGGACATTTAACTAGAGCCAAAGAAATTATACCTATTTTACAACAGAAAGGAGATTTAGACATTTTAGTGAGTGGTAACGAAAATAATTTAGAATTAGGTTTCGAAATAAAATACAAACTAAAAGGCTTAAATTTTACATTTGGTAAAAAAGGCGGTATAGACTTTTGGGCTAGTTTTAAAAAGATGAAATTATCTCGTTTTTATAAAGAAATCAAAAACTTACCAATACAGGAGTACGATTTAATTATAAACGATTTTGAACCTGTTTCTGCTTGGGCTGCAAAATTAAATAACATACCTATTGTTTCTTTAAGTCATCAAAACGCTGTGTTAGATGCGGCATCTCCTAAATACGGAAAATATAAGTTTGAAAAATATATTTTAAAGCACTACGCTCCTTCTAGCGTTCGATTTGGTTTTCATTTTAAAAACTATAGTTCTGCTATTTTTGCTCCTATCATCAGAAAAAAAATTAGAGCTAAAAAAACAAGTAACAAAGGTCATATTACGGTTTACTTACCGTCTTATAATATTGATAAAATTGTAAAAGTTTTATCTAAAATACCCATTATAAAATGGCATATATTCTCTAAAGAAGCTAAAAGTTTAATCTTTAAAAAAAATATGACCATTTATCCCATTAACGAATTCGATTTTATAGAAAGCATGGCTTCGTCTGCAGGAGTTCTTTGTGGTGCAGGGTTTGAAACTCCTTCTGAAGCCTTATATCTTAAGAAAAAATTAATGGTAATACCTATGAAAAATCAATATGAACAACAATGTAATGCTATTGCTTTAAAAGAAATGGGTGTTGCAGTAGTTAAAAAATTAAACAGAAAACAACTTAAAAAAATTGCAAAATGGATTCAGAGTGATACTATTATTGCTGTAGATTATCCAGATATTACCGAAGATATTTTAGAAGCAATATTATCTCCGTACTATACGCAACCTGCTTTCCCTACCATTCTATCTTAGCTATTTTTAAGTTTTTTAAAACCTTATTTGTTTTAGAAAAATGTTTACTGCCAAACCAACCTCTCCAAGCACCTAATGGGGATGGATGAGGAGCTGTAAACACGGTATGCTTTTTTGTGTTTATTAATTTTGTTTTACTTTCTGCAAATTTTCCCCAAAGTAAAAAAACTACGTTTTCTTTTTCTTCAGAAATTGATTTAATAACTGCATCTGTAAAAGTTTCCCACCCTTTTTTCTGATGACTACCGGCTTCATGCGCTCTTACGGTTAAAGTTGCATTTAATAGCAATACACCTTGTTTAGCCCATTTTTCTAAATTGCCACTTTGTGGAATCTCTTGGTTTAAATCTGTTGCAATTTCTTTAAATATATTTTTTAAAGACGGAGGTTGTTTTACATCATCTTTTACAGAAAAACACAAACCATTTGCTTGTCCTTCATCATGATATGGATCTTGCCCAATAATTACCACCTTTAACGCATCAAAAGAACAAAAATTAAAAGCTGCAAAAATATCATCTTCTTTAGGAAAACATTGATATTCTTTATATTCTGAAGTAACAAAAGCTGTTAATTCTTTAAAATATTCTTTTTCAAACTCAGGTTGTAAAATAGGTTGCCAAGACTTAGAGACTTTTTGCTGCATTTTAATTTCAATTTAATTAAGAGCGTAAAGATATTCATTTAATCAAAATAACCATTCCTTTAATGAAACTGGTCTTTAAACTTATAAGGTATTAAAGGCTTTAAAAATTAATATATCTTGATAAAAATTACGCTTTTAAAAACAGTGTTTTGCCCCTAATTTTATCCGACAAGTAAAGCTAACTTTGAAAAAAATAAAAAGCCCAAATATGAAACTAAAACTACTTTCCATTGCACTTTTCTTTATCTCTAGTACAATTTTTTGCCAAATTGTAAACATTCCTGATAATGAATTTAAAAATGTACTTTTAACTTATTCGCCAAGTATAGATACAAATAATGATAACGAAATACAAGTAACAGAAGCAGCCGCTGTAACGAGTTTAGATGTTTCTTACCATCAGAGTATGGAGGACCCTGGAGGTTTTTGTCCAGACCCAAATGACCCTGCTTGCCTAGGTGGTGGTGGCGGTATTATTATTGAAGGTATTTCTGATTTAACTGGTATTGAAGCTTTTATTAATTTAACTTCTTTAAATTGTAGTTTTAATGATTTAACTAGTTTAGACGTTTCTGCCTTAACCCAATTAACTTTTTTAGATTGCTCTAATAATATTAACTATAATAATTTTTCTGGTAACTTTATAGGTATATCTAATTTAACCCTGCCAAATACAAATACGTTAAATACATTAAACGTAAATAATAATAACTTAGCTAGTTTAGATTTAACCAATCAAACCTCTTTAACAACATTAACAGCCAATCAAAATGTGCTATCTAGTTTAGATTTATCTAACCAGACCTCATTAACATCAGCAATTGTAAATAACAATTCATTAACCAGTTTAATTTTAACCAACACCTCCTTATTACAAAATTTAAACTGTGAACGCAACCAATTACCAGCCTTAGATATTTCTACTTCGGTTGCATTAACTACTTTAAAATGTCCTTACAATCAAATTAATGGTATAGACGCAACTAATAACACTGCTTTAGTTACTTTAAATAGTCATCATAATCTTATAAATAG
Source organism: Polaribacter butkevichii (assembly GCF_038024105.1). Lineage (NCBI taxonomy): Bacteria > Pseudomonadati > Bacteroidota > Flavobacteriia > Flavobacteriales > Flavobacteriaceae > Polaribacter > Polaribacter butkevichii. Next base: position 3,969,274 of record NZ_CP150661.1, on the reverse strand, counting down.
CCTTACGCTACCAACCACTAGTACTTTAACACATATTTATTCTTCGGTTAATCAGATTACAACCTTAGATGCTTCTATGGCAACAGGGTTAATAGAAGTTAGTGTTTATGGAAATTCTTTAACTAGTTTAACTTTGCCTACAACAAATACTTTAAACAAGCTTTTATGTTATCAAAATAACTTAACAACTTTAGAAACTTCGGTTACTTCTGGTTTGGTTACTTTAAATGCATCTAGCAATTCTTTAACTAGTTTAACTTTACCAACCACAGCATCTTTACAAACCTTAGTTTGTAATTTAAATAGTTTACCTAGTTTAAATTTAAGCTCCTCTATAAATTTAACCACATTAAATTGCAATAATAACAACTTAAATATGCTTGATGTTTCTACAAATACAAGCTTAACTACCTTGTCTTGTGCTAACAATAACCTTACTGCTTTAAATACACTAACTAATACTACTTTAACTAATTTAGACTGTTCTAATAACCAAATTACAAGTTTAGACACTACTACCACCAACACTTTAACAAGTTTTATCTGTTCTGGAAACTTACTTACAGAATTAGATTTGTATAACTTTTCTAGTTTAAATAAAATTTACTGTAATAATAATTTACTAACCTCTTTAAATCTTAAAAACGGAAACTCAAACGCTTTAGCTTACAATACTTTTAGCACTAAAAACAATGCCAATTTAAATGCTATTTGTGTAGATGATGCTTTGGTTGCTGCCGGAAGTTTAGGTAATGGTATCGATGCACACACTAACTTTACAGAGTATTGTTCTTTTGTACCCGTAAACTCTAATACAATAACAGGTACAGTATCTTTTGATTTTAATAATGATGGCTGCGATGCTGCCGATACAAAATCTGTAAATACTAGAATTAACACAACTAGTACAAACGTAAGTGCTTCTTCTTTTAGTGCTGCAGATGGTACTTATACAATACATATAAATGATACGGATGTTACAACAGAATTAATACCTAACTTTCCTTCTTTTTTTACAGCAACACCAACTACACAAACTACTAATTTTACGGGTTCTGGAAATACAGAAACTATCAATTTTTGTATTACTGCAAATGCACAAGTAGACGATGTAGAAGTGTATTCTTTTACAACTTCTGAGTCTAGACCTGGTTTTGATACGCACTTAAGAATTTTTCACAAAAACAATGGTTCTACAATTATCCCATCCGGAACGGTAACTTTAAACTTTAATGAAAACCAAGAAGTTTTTAATAATGCAAGTACAACGCCAGATACACAAACAAGTAATTCTTTAAGTTGGAATTATACCAACTTACAACCTTTTGAAGAAAATTTTATAGATGTATACTTTACTATTAACACACCTATTGATGCTACAAACCCTGTAAATGGAGGAGATACAATTAGCTACACAACTACTATTACACCCTTAACGGGTGATGCAACACCGACAGATAACTCGCATATTTTTTCTGACATTATTGTAAATGCATATGACCCAAATGATGTAGTTTGTTTTGAAGGTGATAAAATTAGTACTGCACAAGTAACTAACGATTTAACCTACAGAATTCGTTTTCAAAATACCGGAACAGCTTCTGCTATTAATATTGTGGTAAAAGACATTATTGATATCGATTTAGACATGGCAACTTTTACCCCAATTGCCGCAAGTCATTCTTATAGGACTGCTATTTCTAATACAAATAAAGTAGAGTTTATTTTCGAAAACATACAATTGGCAGACAGTACTAGTAACGAACCTGCTAGT
>NZ_CP150661.1:900000-1132500 GCF_038024105.1 Polaribacter butkevichii | reverse complement strand
GCTTCCCGCCGAAAGGCGGGAGCACAGACTCTTTATTTATAAGACGATTTAGATATTATTTTACCATATGTTAACTTATACTTTAGCAAAAGCTAAAGAGTTATGAGTTATAAGTGTTGAGTTATGAGTTGAAAAACTTTAAAACTTGGAACTTTAAACTTAGAACTAAAATCTTAGGGTGGTTATAGCATTGGGGCTCACCTCTTCCCATCTCGAACAGAGAAGTTAAGCCCAATCGCGCCGATGGTACTGCATTTATGTGGGAGAGTAGGTCGCCGCCTTTCTTTAATACGGACTAATGTCCGTATCTTTAAACCTCAATTCTTAACGAATTGAGGTTTTTTTATGCATGAAAATTAAGGGTATATTAGGATTTTACACTACCAAAAATAGTTTGACTCCATTTTTTAGACTATTAAGGTGTATACTTGTGCGGTCTGTTACTTTTATAGGTGATTTGCAATAACTTAAGCATATATATAGTTTACATAATCGTAAAATTGAATACGGACTAATGTCCGTATCTATAAACCTCAATTCTTAATGAATTGAGGTTTTTTTATGCGATAAATTTAACGAAATTGTTGTAATTGTTGGAAATTAAAGAGATGTGGGTTTAGGTTTTTGTAGTTTAGACTTGGTTCTGGCTTTATTCTTTAGTTTACCAGGGTGTTTTCGTGTTTTTTTTTGTGCTTTTTATGGGAATAGATTTACATTCTTATAAAAGGATGTATTTAGTTTAGAGGGAAATACTTTTCTGTTTGTAGAAAACTTGTTTTATTAGCTTTTTTAAGTTGCTTCTGTTGTTCGTTTTTTGGATTTATATATTAAGAACTCTTCATGTTGCTTGCGTGAAGGATTGAAGTGAAAAGCCCACAGTGAGGTACGAACGAGGACTTGCAACGTAAAGCCTGACCATTTTTACGATAATGGTTCTTGATTTATCTGTGGGGGTTTAAAAATGGGCACGCCATAATAGTTATTTATTTTTATTCTTGTAATGTTTTTTATATGCTTAGTTGTAAATACCTTTTTTTTGTTTTTAAATGAGAAGCACCATTTTTAGATAACAAAAAAGCAGGTATTAGCTTAATTTGCTTGATACCTGCTTTATTTGATCCTTAATTTTTTATTGAATAAACAATTAAAAAAAGACTGGTCTTTTTAATCTTATTCGACTTCAATTTTTAATTTCGAAACGATGTTATTAGATGCATTACCAACATGTATTACATAATTTCCGTTTTCTATATTCCAATCTGATATTGATTCATCATAAAAAGCTAAATCACTACTTTTAATTGTAATTTCTATGTTTTTAGAATTGCCTTTATTTATAAAAACTTTTTGAAAACCTTTTAACTCTTTTAGAGCTCTGTTAACTTTAGATTTAGGTTTACCAACATAGATTTGAACAACTTCTGATCCATCATAATTACCTGTATTAGTTACTTGGCACGTAACTTTTATGATATCGTTTTTAGAAAAAGATTTTTTATTAACTTTAACTTCAGATATTTTAAACGTACTATAAGATAAGCCTTCACCGAATGCAAATAAAGGTTTAATTTTTTTTGTATCATGCCAACGATATCCAACCAAAATTCCTTCTTTATAAATTTGATTGATACTATCTCCTGGATAAGAAATTTTTCCGAAACTGTGTGCTGCATTATCTTCTAATTTTTTAGGAAAAGAAAATGGTAGTTTTCCGGATGGGTTAACATCTCCACTAATAATATCTGCAATTGCATTTCCTGCTTCGCTACCTAAGTACCATGTTTGCATAATTGCTTTTACTTTATTATGCCAAGGCATTTCTACTGCATTACCACTTACTAAAATGACACTTGTATTTTGGTTTACGTTTGTAATTTCATTAATTAATTCATTTTGACCGAATGGAAGTCCGTATGATTGTCTGTCTCCTCCTTCACAATCTTGATGATGACTTTTATTTAAACCTCCAAAAAAGAGGACTACATCTGCTTTTGAGGCAACTTCTATGGCTTCTTTTTTAAGTTTTTCTGCATTTAATGTAGCAGGAAGCACTTTTGCATATACAGAAGGTCCTGACTCATAACCCATAGCATGAATTATGTTAGCATTTTTATAGCGTGCTTTTAAACCTTCTAATGGAGAAATTTCGTTTTTTGCTTTTAGCTCAGAAGAACCACCACCAATTGTCATAGATCTGGTTGCGTTTTCGCCAATTACAGCAATAGTTATTTTTTTAGTATCATTAATAGGAAAAAATGAATTTTCATTTTTTAGCAATACAATTCCCTCTGTTGCAATTTCTCTAGCTACATCTAAATGTTCTTGATTATTTGCTTTACCAAATTGACGATTTTTATTCATGGTGGTTCTGTACATTAAACGTAAAATTCTACGTACTTTATCGTTTAAATAAGATTCTTCTATTTCTCCTTTTTTTAATAATTCTAAAAAAGGATTGGCTAAATAGTAGTAATCATAGGCGTTTTTTGTACTTATGGTTAATCCATCTGTACCTGTACCCATTTCTATGTCTAAACCATATAAAGCAGCTTCTTTTGTATTGTGTGTTGCTCCCCAATCTGTAATTAATGCGCCATCAAATTTCCAATCTTCTTTTAATATTTTGTTTAATTTTTCATTGTGGCTGCAATATTGCCCTTTGTATTGATTATATGCACTCATTAAAGACCAAACTTTACCTTCTTGCACAGCGGCTTTAAAGGCAGGTAAATATATTTCATGTAACGCTCGGTCACTTACTTCTACGTTAATATGATCTCGCCAGTGCTCTTGGTTGTTTAATACATAATGTTTTACACAAGCTGCAACTCCGTTACTTTGTACTCCTTGTATATATGGTACCACCATTTTAGAACTTAAGTATGGGTCTTCTCCCATATATTCGAAATTTCTACCATTAAGAGGTGTTCTATAAATATTTACACCAGGCCCTAAGAGTACATCTTTTTTTCTATATCTAGCTTCTTCACCAACATTAACTCCGTATTTTTTAGAAAGTTTAGGGTTAAATGTGGCTGCTAAACAGGTTAAAGCAGGAAAAGCAGTGATAGAATCATTGGTCCAACCGGCATATCCCCAATCGTCCCAATTTATTTCACCTCTAACTCCATGAGGTCCATCAGACATCCAGATTTCTGGGATTCCTAGCCGCGGAACACCTGGTGTACTAAACTTTGATTGTGCATGACACATGGCTACTTTTTCTTCTAAAGTTAATTGTAGCAAAATTTTGTCGATACTTTTTTCAATTGATTGGTCTAAATTATTTTGAGCAGTTACTTGTTGAGAATTCATTTTTGCACTCATAACAAATAGGTAACCCATCATTAGAAATGATAAGTACCGGTTAAAAATATTTTTTTGTTTTGTCATTTTATAGATGATTTATAGACGTTATTTTGATTAAAAGCACCTTTTTATTTCTAAAAAGGTGCTTAATAAAAGTCCCCCAACTTTTATTTAATTTTGTATGATATAAGTTTCTCCTGTTAAATTTATATTTTTAGCAATGATGTTTTTTTGATTTTCTCTTTTTACAGTATTTTGAGCACCACCAACAGAAATTTTAATATTTTCTGATTTCACTTCCATTTTATGGCTAGTTAAATTAACAGAAGCCATTTGTTTTGGTGTAATTTTAAAAGGAACACTTTTTGTTTCTCCTGCTTTTAGATGGATTCTCTCAAAACCAAGTAATGTATTGATTGGATTAAAACCATCATCATCTCTAGTTAGATATAATTGTACCACTTCATCACCAGCTAAATTACTTGTGTTTTTTACATCAACGGTTACATTAATTTCTTCGGATGTTTTACTTTCTGATACCACTTTTAAATTAGTGTATTCAAAAGTAGAATAGCTTAAACCAAAACCAAAGTCATACAGTGGGTCTCCTTTAAAATAACGATATGTTTTTCCTTTCATATTGTAATCATCAAAGGCCGGAATATCGTTAATATCTTTATAAAAGGTTAATGGCAATCTACCAGCAGGGTTATAGTCTCCAAATAATACATCCGCTATAGCGGTACCACCAGATTGCCCTGGATACCATGCTTCTACAATTGCAGGAATGTTTTCTTGTTCCCAATTTATTGCTACTGCACTACCGTTTAATAAAACTAATACCATTGGTTTGCCTAATGTTTTTAGTTTTTTCATTAAATCTGTTTGTGCTTTTGGTAATTTAATATCTAATCTATCTCCTCCTTTAAAACCATCTACTTTTACTTTCATTTCTTCTCCTTCTAATAAAGGACTTAATCCCATACATAAGATAATAACGTCAGATTTTTTTGCTAATTGAATTGCTTCTTTTTCTAAATTATTATTAGGAGCTTCCCAAAGCAATTGCATCATAGCGTGCTCTGTATTTTCTTGTACATACTCTAATTTAATTTCATAAGGAATACCTGCTTTTAAATCTACATATTCGTATTCTTTCTTTGGGTGATGTACATCTTGTCTTGCAACTAATAATTTGTTATTAATATATAATTTCATTCCAGAAAACGCTTCGCCACCAATAGCGTAACTACCTGTTTTATCTACCGATAAGTAACCAGACCAACGTACAGAAAATTCATCTGCATTCATATCTTTAAAAGGCGCTTTGGTTCCCCAAACAAAATCAACATTTTTATCGATTACTTTATGAATAGGTTCTCCTGATAAATCTGTACTATTAAAGTATTCTGCATTTAAACCATTAGCATTCATTTCTTTTGATGTAAAGAGAACAGATGATGGTACAATGTTAAAAATAGGTAGGCCTTTAGCCAAAGGAGTTCCAACTGCATAATTTACTGCTGCATTTGGTAATTTATTTTGAATACCTTTTAACGGAGTAATTGCGTTTGATGGAAATCCATTATAATTACCTAATAAAGTTTCTAAATCGTTTGCATTAGGGCCAATAACTGCAATTTTTTGAATGTCTTTGCTTAAAGGAAGTATGTTTTTTTCATTCTTTAATAAAACAATAGATTTACGAGCCGTTTGTAGTGCTAATAATTTGTGTTTTTCAGAATCTACAATATCGTACGGAATTTTTTCGTATTTAACAGCTCCTTTTGGTGCAAATAAACCTAATTTCATTCTTGCTTTTATCAATCTTTCAACCGATACTTCTAGTTCTTTTTCTGTGATATACCCGTTTTTTACAGCTTCTACTAATGATGGGTAAGAATCGCCACAGTTTAAATCTGTGCCTGCCTGAACAGCCATTGCAGATGCTTCTTGTTTATTTTTACTTATTTCGTGTGCACCTTCATTGTAAAAATCTTTAATAGCCCAACAATCGGAAACGATATAACCTTTAAAACCCCATTCTTTTCTTAATAAATCACTTAATTCTGAATTACCACAACAAGGTAATCCGTTGTAACTATTATAGGCGCACATTACAGAGTATACGTTTGCTTGTTTAATTACTTTTTCAAACTGAGGGCTATATGTGTTTAACATATCAAATACAGTTGGTTCTGCATTAAAGCTATGTCTGCTAGCTTCAGGTCCGCTGTGTACAGCAAAATGTTTTGCAGTGGCAATTAATTTTAAGTATTTAGGGTCATCTCCTTGTAAACCTTTAATAAATTGAACGCCTAATTCTCCTGTTAAATAAGGGTCTTCACCATAAGTTTCCATTCCTCGTCCCCAACGAGGGTCTCTAAAAATGTTAATATTTGGTGTCCAAAAAGTTAACCCTTGATAAATTCTTCTTTTACCTCTAGCGGCAAATGCTTGATGTTTAGCTCTAGCTTCATCTGAAATAGCATCGGCAATATTAAACATTTGTTTTCTATCCCACATAGACGCCATACCTATTGCTTGTGGAAATACGGTACTTACACCAGCTCTGGCAACTCCATGTAAACATTCATTCCACCAATTATAGGCCGGAATTTCTAGTCGATCAATAGCAGGAGACTCATACCCCATAAGAGATACTTTCTCATCTAAAGTCATTAATGAAACTAAATTTTTTGCTCTTTCATCGAATGATGCAGTATCATTTTTATAAAGAGGTATTTTATCTGTACAGGAAACGATAAGCGCTATAATTAGTATTTTTATTACTACCTTCATTTTTTATTTGTGTATTTGCTGTTTTATTTATTATTCTAAACCTTGTAAAAATCCGGTATGTGCTTTTTTAATTTCGAAGTTTGAATCATATAATAAAGGCCATTCATTGGTGTTATTATATTGATTTATAATCCAAGAATCATCATCTTTCATACCCCAAACTGTAATGGCATATTTGTTTTCTAAAGGAATAGCATTGTAAACAGATACCACTTCTTTAACTTTATTTTTTTGAGCTATGGCTCTTTCAGTTGTAAAAGTTGTAATATCTTTATTTGGGTTTACGCGCACATCTAGTTCAGAGAAATGAAGTTTTAAATCTCTTTCTACCGCTTTATCAACAGCAGTTTTAATTTCATCAACCGAAGGGCTATTGTATTTAATGTGCATTTGAAAACCTACACCATCTATTGGAGTGTTATTTGCTTGTAAATCATCTATTAAATTAAATATTGCAGTTTGTTTTGTTTTATTTGTTGTTACCGCATAATCATTATAAAATAATAAAACATCCGGATCAGCTTCACGAGCAAATTGGAAACATTTAGCTACAAAATTGTCACCCATTTTTTGTCTATAAATAGAGTTTCTTAAGGCACCATTAGAATCATTAATAGCTTCGTTTACAACATCCCAAGAAGCAACTTTACCTTTATATCTTGTTAATACAGCTGTAATATAGTTTTTTACTTCTTGTTCAAACTCGGCATCTGTACCTGTATAATTTGCCAACCAATCTGGTGCAGACTCATGCCAAACTAATGCATGACCGTGAACATTAATTCCGTTTGCTATGGCATAATCTACAATGGCATCTGCTTTAGACCAATTATAGTTTCCTTTTGTAGGTTCTATAATATTCATTTTCATTTCATACTCGGCAGAAATACTTGAAAATTCATTTTTTATAATTTCATCGTACTTAGAACCATTTGTAAGTTGTTCTGCTTTAACAGCCATACCTACAAAGAAAGTAGTTGAAGCTTCTTTTAAAGATGTAGTTGGTTCTGGATCATTTCCTTCTAAAGTTGTTACTTGAATAACTGCAGAGTTTTTAGAAGTTTCGCTACTATTAATAGCTCTAACTCTATAAAAATAGTTAGTAGCTTCTTTTAAACCAATTACTTGTTCGTTTAAAGTTGATACAGGTTTTGCTTGGTATCCTGTTACATAGCTTTCAAATGTATTGTTTGTTGCAACATCTAATTCGTAATTATCTGCATCGTAAACACGGGTCCAACTTACTTTAAAACTGTTAGAATTTACATCTGTTGCGTTATTGATAATAGGACTTCCTAAAGCTATTGCTTTGGCAATATTACTATCATCGCCAGCATCTGCACAACTAGTTAGCGAAAAAAAACTACCTATAATAAGGATATAGATTGCATATTTAAATTTAATTTTCATTTTATTATCTTTTAAAGAGTTGCCCCAAAAAAGGGCAACTCGAGTTTAACTCAGTTACTTTTTAATGAATTATATTTTTTCTTTAAGTTCTATATCATCTATATAAAATGTACCTTGAGATACACCCATATCTAACACTAATCTTGTAGAAGCATCATTTGCTACAAAGTCCCAAGTTACTTGTTGCCATTCTGTAGTGGTAGTATAATCTACACCATATAAAGCACCAGCATCTGCATTTGTAGAAAAACGAAGTGTTACAGTTTCTCCTTTAATCCACATTGATGCAGTATATTCTTTACCTACCTCTGTAGTTACAGCATCACTTACAAATTGAGCGTCCCAAGAATTTCCGGCAGCAGGATTTACAACTTTTAAAGCTCTTGCACCACCATGAATTTCAGTTGTTTCTGCTGTCATTCTATCTGCACCATTCCACATTCCCCAGTTTTCAAAGTTATCTGAATCGCCTAATTCTAAATCTCCATTTAAAAGAATGTTTTTAGGTCCTGTAGGAGGCAGCGTAGAAGGTTGAACTGTTTCAAAAACTTGCCATTTGATATTATCAAATTGTACGGTAGAAGGATTAGGTGTACCAGAATTTTGACCAATACCTACCTTAACTTGGTTAATTGCAGCAGGGTTTGCGTCTCCATCACTTTGATTGCTTGGATCGTAATTTTTACCAAAATCAGCTACTATAGCCTCTACAGTTTGCCAACCATCTGCAGCAATTGTGTAATTTATTGCCCAGTTTACACCATCAGTATCTACTATAAATATTTCTATAACAGTTCCAATAGCTCCGTTAGCGTTAACTTGCATTAAAAATTTTACTTTTTCTGGGTTTGTTTCATTTAGCATTAATGCCCCTGCATCAGATTGTGAACCGTTGTAACCGTTAGCCGTTGCACCTACCCAAGTTAGTTCTGCATAATTGCCAGAAATACCACCTGCATTTTTATACTCTAAAGTGTTATAATCTCCATAAGCGATCCAATTATTATTAGGTCTTAAACCACCACCATCAAAATCTGCAATAATTAATTCTTCGAAACCTAAGTATATGTCTAATTGTTTTACAACACTACCACCTTTGGTAATAATTTCTAATTGACCACCTTGTGTTAAGTTTGCAGGTATTGTAAAAGATAATTGGGTAGAAGAAATTGTTTCAAAATTCATTGATTCTCCTTGATAGATAACATCTAATACATTGTTAAACCATTTACCATTTACGGTAACTGGTGTACCTACTGTAGGTCTTTCTGGATTAAATTTATTGATAGTGGGAACAGGTTGTAATATTTCAAAATCTGTTTGAAATGATGTTCCGTTTTCTTTTGTAAACGTAATTTTTTGTACTCCAAATCTACTTCCTTTGTCTTCATCAAAAGGAATAGAAAAAGAAATTGCTAAATTAGAATTAAAGACTGGGTTAAATAAAACATCCACTTTGCCATCAAAAGTAATGGTTTTAACATCTTGCAAGTCTACACCTTCTGCCATAACAACATCATCAGGAAAACCTTGGTTTTTATCTAGATCTGTGTTAGAAGTGTAAATTGCGTCTATATTAGGTTGTAATTGCTCGTCTTCATCACACGAAGTAAAAAGGCTTGTACTTGCTACAAAAAGAAACAAATACTTTATATATTTTAATTTTATTGTATTCATAATTTTTTATTTAATTGTTAAAATCAAAAGCTACGGGTTCTTCTAATAAAAGTGGATTTTTAGCTGTTTCTGCACTTGGTATTGGTAATAAAAAATCGGCTTGAGAAGGGGTTACTTTTTTAGAAGCAATAGTGTTTATGTTTCTGTCTTGATATACTCCTCTTTCTTGATTAGAAAGAATTTCGATAGCTTCTGTTCTGTCTCTTCTTATCAAATCGAACCAATAATCTCCCTCTACAACAAACTCTATTCTTCTTTCATTAAAAATATCAGATGAAGTTATTTCTGTTTTAGCATCTAATCCAGCTCTTTTTCTAACCGCATTAAAAGCATCTAATGCTTCTTGATCTGTAGTAGAAGTACTTGTACCTAATATACTTTCTGCATGTATAAGTAGAATGTCTGCGTAACGTAAAATATTGGTGTTAACTTCTGTAGACATAAAGCAAACATTACCTTCATCTGGCGATCCTACTACGTATTTTCTAAAACCGGCAAGTGTACTTGTCATACCATCATCTGGTACTGTATAACCACCTTCTGCGGTAACCAATTCAGGATAAAAGTTTCCTGGTTCCATAATGGTTCTATAACGTCTTAGATCTCCATTTTCATAAGCATTCATTAAATCTATACTTGGTTGAAATGTAGCCCAACCATCACCAACTTGAGTTAATTTTGGAGAAGCTGCTAAGTAAGCTTGATTTGCATTTTGGAATCCCCAATCTCCACAAGCTACCCATTGTAAAGCAAAAATAGATTCTGCATTATTGTTAAAAATTGGGTTAAATAAATCTTGATAATTTGGTAGTAAATTATACAAACCACTGTTTATAACTTTGGTAGAGTAATTATTAGCTTTGGCATAGTCTCCCATAGTAATATATACTTTAGCTAACATACCATCACAGGCAGATTTTGTTACACGACCTGCATTATTAGCATCCCAAGTTGTAGGTAATAAGCTATATGCTTTTTCATAATCTTTAATTAAAAAGGTATAGATATCTTCTGTTTTGTTTTTGTAGATAGGCTCTTTTGAATTAATTTGATCTACAGAATATATAATAGGTACAGGCCCCCAGATTCTTACCAAATAGAAATAAGCAGTTGCTCTCATAAAATACGCTTCTCCCATTACCTTATTGATAACTTCTTGAGAGACATTACTGCCAACTTTTGTTTCTAAATTATGTATTAACACATTTGCATTTGCAATTACGTTGTATAAAGAATCCCAACCTTCATTAGAAAATTGATTAGATCCGTTTACGGTAAAATTTTCAAATTGTGCTAAATCAGAGTAGCTACCAATTGCATTTCCTGCATATAAGTCTCCTATTGTAATTAAAAATTTTTCGTTAAAGTAAAACCAAGGATAACCATATAAAGGGCTTCCAGAGCTTAAAACTTGCTGATCTGTATTAAAAAAATTATCAACAGTTATTGCGTCTTCAGGTGATTGCTCTACAAAATCTTCTGAACAAGATATTGCAAACAATAAGGTGAATAATAGTATTATTTTATTTAGTTTCATAATATGATGTTTTATTCAATTAAAATTCAACTTTTACTCCAAGCATATATGTTCTAGGAATAGGATACCTACCGTTGTCTATACCCATCATCATAGAATTTTGGTTATATGCACCAATTTCAGGATCGTACCCAGAGTAGTTTGTAAAAGTGTATAAATTTTGAATGGTTGTATAAAGTCTTACTTTACTTATTAAGTTTTGATTAGTTAGTAAATTAGAAGGTATTGTGTACCCTAATGTTAGGTTTTGAATTCTTAAATAAGAACCATCTTCAATAAATCTATCAGAAACGCCTGCATTTCCGTTAGGGTCTCCAAACACAAATCTAGGTGTGGTGGTATTTGTATTTACACCTTCTATAAATCTGTTTTTTATAACTTTAGATTGATTTCCGTTTAACTCTAGCATTCCTTCAGTTAATTTACGAGTCCAGTTATAAACATCGTTTCCGTAAGAACCATTCATAGAAATACTTAAATCCCAATTTTTATAGTTTAAATTATTAGAAATACTAAATGTAAAATCTGGATGAGGATTTCCGATAAAGGTTTTATCAGCATCATCAATTTTACCATCTTCATTTATATCTTTCCATTTAATATCACCTAACCAAATACCTGTGTCTTTATTAATATCTCCTTGAGATGGACTTGCGTATAATTCTTCTTCTGTTTGAAATAATCCGTCAGAAACATAACCATAATAAAGACCTACTGGTTGACCAACAGCTGTTTTGGTTATTGTGTTGTTAAATTCTATAGTTTGAAATATTGCTGAATTATCATTAGATAATGAAACTAATTTGTTTTTGTATTTAGAGAATACAAAAGAAGAAGTCCAATTAAAGTTTTCTTTAGCAATGTTTCTAGTAGTTAATTTAATATCGATTCCTTTGTTTTCCATTTCACCTAAATTAACAAAAGGAGGTTGTAGGCCTAAATAGCTAGCAACATTATAAGCACCTAAATAACTAGGTAAAGGCTCTTGAAATAAGAAATCTGCAGATGTTTTTTTGTATAAATCAACATCTAAAGAAATACGGTTGTCTATAAAACCTAGTTCTAAACCAAGGTTTGTAGATTTTGTAGACTCCCATTTTACATCTGGGTTTGCAATATTTAGTTGGGTAAAACCAGTACCATAAGCTGTATTAACATTTCTTAATGCAGCACCATATTTATAACCTCCAATATTTTGGTTTCCTACCTCACCATAACCAATTCTAATTTTAGCTAAACTGATGATGTCATTTGTAGTTTCCATAAATTTCTCTTTACTTAACACCCAAGCGGCAGAGAAAGAAGGGAAGTACCCCCATTTATTATTGCTACCAAAGTTAGATGAAGCATCGGCACGCATTGTAGCTGTTAGTAAATATTTACCATCAAAAGCATAATTTAAACGTCCAAAATAAGACATTAAGCTCCAGGTACCTTTAGCGTTACCATTTCTAGCAGTTTCTGCATCACCTAAATTTATGGTAGTAACATCATTTGTTAAAAAGTCTCTTCTACTTAAACTTACATTTTCGTATTTAGATTCTTGTGCTTCTTGCCCAATCATTGCATTAATAGAATGGAGTCCTAAACTTTTATTGTAGTTTAAATAATTTTTAAAGATCCAATAAAAACTATCTGAATTAGACTTAGCAGAAGTAGCAACTGTGTTAATTTCGGTTCCCATTTCGTAAGTAGGGTTAAATACAGCTACTTTACTTGTATTATAATCGTAACCTAATTCTGTTCTAAAGGTTAAATCTTTTTTTAAAGTAAGTTCTCCAAACAAATTACCATTAATTTTAAAACGATCTAATTGATTGTTTCTAATTTCTGACCATGCAACAGGATTTCTACCATTACCAACACCAGAAACATCTGTAGGACCACCCCAATTTCCATCGGAATATTTAACAGGTATTACAGGCGATTGCCTAACAGCACTACTAATTACACCACTTTCATCATCATTAAAAGTAATATGTTCTCTAGATTTACTAAAGGTAAGGTTGTTACCAACTTTAAACCAGTCATTTACTTTATGGTCTACATTTAAACGCATAGAAACTCTATTAAAATCAGAATTTATAACAATACCATCTTGCTCAAAGTAGTTGATAGAAGTATAAAATTTTGTTTTTTCATTACCACCATTAACAGATATTTGATGATTCATAATTGGTGCAGATCTAAAAATTTCTTTTTGCCAATTTGTACCACTCCCTAATAAAGCAGGGTTTTGCAATTCTAAAGGAACAGATTGTCCACGAACCGCTGCAATTTCTTTATAGAACTCAGCATATTCTTGTAGATTCATTAAATCTAAGTAAGTAGGAGTACTTTGAAAACCAATATAAGACTCATAACTTATGGTTGATTTACCATCTTTACCTTTTTTTGTTGTAATTAAAACTACACCATTAGATGCTCTAGAACCGTAAATTGCAGTTGCAGAAGCGTCTTTTAAAACTTGCATAGATTCTATATCTGAAGGATTTATGTTTGATAATGCACTTACTTTAGTTTGCCCATTACCACCTCCTAAAGAAGAGAAAGAAAAAGAATCATTATTAGAATCTGCTTCTACAGGTACACCATCTATTACATATAAAGGCTCATTATTACCTGTTAAAGAGGTTATACCACGCACCCTAACAGAAACACCCCCACCTGGAGCACCAGAATTTTGCATTACTGTTACCCCGGCAACTTTACCTTGTAAAGCTTGATCTGCACCTGTAAAAGGTTGATCTTCTAATGCATCAGATTTTACTGTTGATATAGCACCGGTTAAATCACTTTTCCTTACAGCACCATAACCAATTATTACTATTTCTTCTAAAGATTCTGCATCTTCTATTAAATTAAAATTAAGTATTTTTTTACCATTTACATTTTCTTCTTGAGTTTTATAACCTATGTAAGTAACGATTAATGTTGCTGTAGCAGAAACATTTTTTAATGTATAATTTCCGTCAAAATCAGTTATAGCTCCGTTATTGGTTCCTTTTACTAAAATACTAGCACCTGGTAAGGGTTCTCCTTTAGTACTAACCTTACCTGTTACAGTTTGACCAAAAATTACGCTTCCGGATAATAATATCATCAGAAAAAATAATTTTTTTACCATTTTTTTGTTCATAATTAAATTTTTACTTTTCATTAAATAAACTTGTTTTGAATATAGAATAGCAATTTTACTAAATCGTTTTCTTTAAATTCAGATTAAAGGTATATTTATTAAAAAGTAAATTTTAACATTTTTGATGCATTCAATGGTACTATTGTCTCTTTATTATTAAAGTGTTGTTGTATAGGTTGTTAAGGGTGTTTGTTGTTACTATTATATCCCTAAATAGTATAATTTTAAACTTCAGTTGGTAATTTTCTAAATCGTTTTTTAAAACATTTGGTAAAATAAGAAGGAGAAGAAAAGCCAACTTTAAAGGTAATTTCACTAATTGAAAATTGTTTTGTCTCTAGCAATTGTTTTGCTTTTTCTAAGCGTACATTTCTAATAAATTCATTTACAGATGTGCCTGTAAGTGTTTTTAATTTTCTATATAGTTGACTTCTACTTAAAAACATTTGTTTTGCAAGTATTTCTGCACTTAAGTCTGCATCATCTATATGGTTTTCTATGTATTTTAATAGTTTTTGTATAAACTTATTGTCTAAAGAAGTAGTTTTTTCTTGTGTTTTATTAGATACGCCTGTATAAAATTTATTAAACATTATTTGTCTACTAGATAGTAATTGACATAATGTAGATTTTAAGAATTCCATATTAAATGGTTTGCTAATATATGCATCTGCACCAGAATCTATTCCTTTTATTTTGTCTTCGATCATAGATTTTGCAGTAAGCATAAGTAACGGAATATGACTTGTTTTTATGTTTGTTTTAACGGCTTTACATAAAGCAATTCCATCCATTTCTGGCATAACAAGGTCTGTTAAAATAATGTCTGGTAATTTAGAAATTGCTTTTTCTAAACCTATTTTACCATTTGAGGCTGTTATTATTTTATAAAAAGGACTTAATGATGATTTTAAATAGTGAGATAATTCAATATTATCTTCAACAATTAAAACTGTATAAGATTTATTATCAGATTCTTGTATTTTTGCAATTTCATTTTCTGGAATGATATTAGTTTGATTATCATTAATGTTTTCTGTAAGTTCTTCGTTATTTATTTCTTCTTTAACTTCTACATGTTCTGTTATTAAAGGTAGTGTTACTTTAAACTTTGTACCCTCGTTAACTTTACTACTTACGTCTATTTTTCCTTTATGTAGTTCTACAAAATCTTTAACTACTTCTAAACCAATACCGGTACTACCGTAATAACCTTTATTTAATTTATTTAACTGATAAAAACGTTCAAATATTTTTGTGAGTTCTTTTTTATTTAATCCTGCTCCTGTGTCTTGCACTACAATTTCAAAGGCTTCTACTTTTTTAATTTCGTTAAACAGTTCTAAGTAAACTGGTTTTTTGGTTTTTTGAGCGGAAATAATAATTTTACCTTTATCTGGAGTTACTTTAAAAGCGTTAGAAATAATGTTAAACAAAACTTTTTCTATCATTTCTTTGTCTATGTATGATGTAAAAAGGTCTTCGTTAGAAGTAAACACTAAATCTATTTTTCTATGAGAAGCTTCTTGCTTAAAATGGCTAACTAAATCTTTAACAAAACTTACTATTTCTATATTTTTAGATTGTAAACTAATTTTATTAAATTTTAGTTTTCTAAAATCCATCAGTTCATTAATCAGTCTATTTAATCTATCTGCATTTTTTTGTACAATTTGTAGTTTTTCGTTTGCTGCCGTAGGTAAATTAAGATTTTTATCTTTTATTAAATCTTGTAAAGGGTTTAATATTAGGGTTAGTGGCGTTCTAAACTCGTGAGAAATGTTTGTAAAAAATTGTAATTTTTTATCGTTTAACTTTTCTTCTTGTATTCTTTTATCTCGTTCAAATTCAACGGCTTGTTTTTCTTTAAAACGCTCTTGTAGCAGCCAGTTTGTTAAAAACATCAAAGCTAAAAATACTAAAAAGTATAAAAAATAAGCAAAGTTACTAGCGTACCAAGGTGGTAATATTTTAATATAAAGTTTTAGAGGTGTTTTGTTCCACACACCATCATTATTGGCAGCTTTTACGTTAAAAGTATAGTTGCCGGGAGATAAATTAGTATAGGTAGCATTTTTAGCATTACCTACAAAATTCCATTCAGGATCTACTCCTTCCATAAAATAGGCATATTTGTTTTTTTCTGGTCGCGTATAATTTAAACCTATATAATCTATGGTAAATACAGATTGATTACTATTTAATACTATTTTTTTTGTGTAGGTGATAGATTTAGATAGGGGAGAGTTTTGATCACTTGGTTTAACCGATTTATTAAATAATTTAAAATCAGTAAAAAACAATTTAGGTTCTGTTGTATTCTTTTTTAATTTATCTGGATTAAAATAATTTACTCCCAAATAATTACCAAAGTAGAGTTTACCTTGGCTATTTTTAAAGACTGCATTATAATTAAAATCATTTGCTAACAAACCGTCATCTTTAGTAATATTAAAGGCGGTATTGTTTTTTCTGTCTAATTTTGTAATTCCGCCAGTACCCGCAACCCAAATATTATTATTATTACTTTCTATGATAGAGCTTACGTATAGTTCGTTAAAACCGTCTATTTTATTATACCAATTAAATTTTTTTGTGGTTTTATTGTAACTAAATAAGCCTCCGCCATCGGTTCCTATCCAGATAAGTTTGTCATTAGATTGATAAATAGATAGAATTCTGTGTGTACTTGTATGGTTTCTAAGCTTAACAGACATTTTATCTCGTAAAGAAATTACTTGAAATTTGTTGTCTTTAAGTTGTTTAATTTGAAATAACCCGTTTAGGGTTCCAAGCCATATATCATCATCTATGTCTACAAAAACTCTACGTATATCTTCATCATTTAAATTCCAATCTAAAAAAGGTTGGGTATTACAATGTGTAATTGTATTGGTTTTTGGGTCTAAATAATGCAGTCCTTTTAAAAAAGTACCAATCCAAATTTTACCTTTAGAATCTTCTTGTATACTTAAAACTCTATTTGATTTAAGATTACTATTTTGGGTAGAATAATTTATGTTTTGTTTGGTTTTTATATTAATCTTGGTTAAACCACTGGTCCAAGCACCTAACCACACCTGGTCTTTTTTGTCTATATAAATGGCGGTAACATCATTGCTTAAAATTTTACCATATTTAGAAGTTTCTTTGTTATTTATATGAATAAATTTGCCATTCTCTTTGTTAAAAACATCAACACCACCACCATCTGTGGTAATCCATAGTCTATGTTGTTTATCTTCTTTAATACCTGTAACAGAACTAGATTGTAAAGAATTTGTATTATTATTTAAACATTCTATTGTATTAAATTTAGTATATAATTTATCGATTACAGAAACACCTTGATTATAAAAACCTAACCAAATTCTTTGTTCTCTATCTACTAATAAAGACCAAACTGAATTAGATTTTAAACTAGTGTCATCAAATTTATTATGGAGGTATTGTTTAAGAATTTTACCATTTTTATTTACTATAATTAAACCTTCGTTTTCTGTTCCGCAAATAATTGTGTTTTCGAATTCTGTGATTGATAATATTCGTTTATCTGTAATATTATAGGTAGAAACTGTTTTTTGAGGCTTTTTTAAATCTATTTTTAATAGGCCATTTCTTTGAGTTCCAATCCACAAGTTATCATTACTATCAATGTATTGAGATTCAATTAACTGGTTTTTAGTTAGTTGTTTTGTGTTTGTTTTTTTTTCTTTAGGTAGAAAATTAAATTGATAAAGACCTTCTGAAGTACCTATAAAAAAATCTTTTTCTTTAAATTTAATAATTGAATTTACTAAAAAACCATTATGATGTGATTTTGTAAAAGGAAGTTTTTTTGATTTATAGGTAGATTTATTAAACAGAAATAAACCATGACCATAAGTACCAAGAATAAGTTCTTTTGTATTTGCTTCTGCAATAGATTTAATTTGAATGGAGTAATTTTCTGTTGCAGGAAAAGCACTGTTTAAATCTATTCTTTTAAAATTATCAGATTCTTTATTATATAAATTAAGTCCTTCATCGGTAGTTATCCATAATTTACCTGTACTATCTTCAAAAATAGCGTTTATAAATCCACTATTTATAGAGTTATAATTATCCCAATGGTATTCATACAATTTATAAGTAATACCGTCATAACGATACAAACCAGCTCCATTGGTACCAAACCATAAGAAACCTTCTTTATCTTGCTTTATTGCTGTTACAGCTCGTTTTGTTATGCCTTCTTTTATTTCAACAAATTTAAAATTAGAAATTTGTTGAGAAAAACAATAATTAAAAGAGCAAATAATAAAAATTAAAAAAGTTGTTAATTTAAAATATTTAATCATTTTAATTAATTGGTATTAGGTTGGTTGAGTTTAAAGAGTAAAAATATTAAAATATTAAAAAACAGCTAAAACAATTTACCCAAAAAGTATCACTAAAATCTCATTTAAATTATTTAAAGCGTTAATTTACAAAAGGTTTTGTAAAACTATAGCTAAAAAGTTGAATTAGACCTTTTTTCTAATGTAAGTTAAACAATTTACAGTTTTAATTAATTTATTTTACTATCTTTTTATAGATAGTATAATTTTTTATGCTCTAAAATAAATGTTTAAGTTAATTTCAAAAGAAGTATTATTAATTGCACAATACTTTATTTTGTTTCAAACAAAAAGCCTAGAATTTAATCTAGGCTATCTTTTTAAATAATAAATTTTATGATCTATAAATTTTATCGAATAAATCTTTATAGATTTCTTTAATAACTGCTCGTTTCATTTTCATGGTTGGTGTTAAATGACCATCTTCTATAGACCAAACTTCTGGTGTAAGTTCAAAACGTTTTATTTGTTCCCATTTACCAAAGTTTTTATTACATTTATCTACTTCTTTTTGAATACGTTTTATAACGATGTCAGAAGCTACTATTTCTTTATTTGTAGTACCAATATTTAAGTTTTTATGATGAATCCATTCTTTAATGAAATCAAAATTTGGTTGAATAAAAGCTGCGGGCATTTTTTCACCTTCACCAATAACCATTACCTGTTCTATAAATAAAGATTGTTTAAGTTCTCCTTCTAATAATGGTGGAACTACATATTTACCTCCAGAAGTTTTAAACATTTCTTTAGTTCGTCCAGTAATTTTTAAAAAGCCATCAGAATCAAATTCTCCCTTATCACCGGAGTAAAAATAATCACCTTTTATTACGTTTGCGGTTCTTTCATCGTCTTTGTAATATCCTAACATTACATTAGGGCCTTTTATTAAAATTTCGCCATTCTCTGCAATTTTTACATCAATACCATCAATAATTTTACCTACAGTTGCAACTTTAAAACCTCCATTTCTTTCGTCGTTAACAGAGATTACAGGCGATGTTTCAGAAAGACCATAACCTTCCATTATTGGCATTCCTGCTGCTGCAAAAACTCGTGTTAATCTTGGTTGTAATGCTGCACTACCAGATACCATTAATTTTAATTTACCACCTAAAACGGCTTGCCATTTAGAAAAAATTAATTTTCTAGCTAACTTTAATTGTAGTTCATACCACCAACCGTTTACTCCATACGGTTCGTATTTTAAACCTAAATTTACAGCCCAAAAGAACAACCCTTTTTTAAACCCCGTTAACGTTTCTCCTTTTAAAATTATTTTATCATAAATTTTTTCGTACAAACGTGGTACGGCGGTCATAACGTGTGGTTTTACTTCTTGTGCATTTTCGGCAAGTTTTTCAATAGATTCAGCAAAATAAATAGAAACACCACAATATTGATATAAATATAAAATCATGCGTTCAAAAATATGGCAAATAGGTAAAAAACTTAAACCTACAGATTTACCATAATCAAACGGTACCCGTTTTTCTGAACTTAAAACATTGCTAACAATATTTTTATGAGAAAGCATTACACCTTTAGGTTTACCTGTTGTACCAGATGTGTAAATTAAAGTAGCTAAATCATCTGTTTTTACATTGTTTTTTCTTTCGTCAAGGATATGTTGATTGCTTTTATCTTTTCCAGATTCTATAATTTCATTCCAACTTTTTTCACCTTTAATATCATCAAAAGTATAAACAGCTATTAAATTGGTTTCTTTTTTTATTTTATTTACCTTTTTTAAAACATCTTTATCTGAAACAAAACAATAAATTGCCTCAGAGTGGTTTAAAATATATGCGTAATCTTCTTCCGAAATAGTAGGGTAAATAGGTACATTTTGTGCTCCTGTTTGTAAAACTCCGATATCTAAAATATTCCATTCTGTTCTATTTGTAGATGAAATTACGGCAATTTTATCGTTAGGCTTTATGCCTAGATTAATTAATCCTCGACTAATTCGGTTGGCTTGATCTACATATTCTTGTGTTGTAATAGATTTCCAGCTACCATTTATTTTAGATGTAAACGCTTTTTCTAAATTATAGGTTTCTAATTGATAATAAGGAAAATCGAATAATCTTGTAATTTCTACTGCCATAGTTTATCATTTGAATAGGCAAATTAGGAATTTTTGATTGATTTAACAAATACTTATTATAAGAGTTCTTTATTGTGAATAATTTAATATTTATACTACATTATTTATTTATTAATAATGATTAATATATTTACTTAAATTGTTGTCTTATAGTACTAATTCTATTTTTAGAGAAACTTTGTTTAAAGAGTGTTACGTTACTTAAAAATGAGTTAAATATTAAAAAAGTGTTGTTTAAAAATGAAAAACTAGCTTTTTTGTTAAAAAAAGCTAGTTAGTGTTGGTGTTAGTTAGCCCCCTAATTCTAACTATTCCATTGTGGGTGCAATTTATAATTTATTAATGAATAAGAAATAGGTATAAATACCTGTTTTATAATAATTTTATTTGCTGCACTATTTTAAATGTTTTATGAGGCCATTTTGGTGCTTTTTATTTAGCAGAAAATTATAGGTTTTATAGTTATTACATAAGAAAAAAATGTAATTTTATAGGAAAAGAGAGTAAAGAAGAATAGTGTTTTTAAACCTTTAAAAGTTGTTTTACGTTATAATAATGTTGATAATTAATTGATAGTTTTCTAAAAATAAAAAACTAGCTTTTTTATTTAAAAAAAAGCTAGTTAGTTTTGGTTTTTGTTAGCCCCTTAATTCTAACTATCTCCATTATGGGTGCAATTTATAATTTAAAAAACAATAAAATACAGGTAGAAATACCTAATTTTTATCAATGGAAGTTTTATTGAAGCTTTTTCCGTTAATTTTGGTGTACTTAGCGTCTATTTCATAAGCTACGTGCATGTTTGTAATGTTAAAATCACCCGAAACTTTCATGTATTTAATATTTAAATCCTCTTTAAAAGTTGTGTTATTAAATGATACTCCATTAGAAAAGTTAGTATATTTAAAGGTTGCAGTGTCTTTAAATAAAGCATTGTTAAAACTTACATTATTACTAAATTTGGCATATTTAAAAGTTGCAATTTCATTAAAAATGGTATTCGAAAAGCTAATTTTATTGTCAAATTTGGCATACTTAAAGGTGCTGTCATCATTAAAGGAAGTTCCAGAAAAATCAGTTTTTCTTTCAAAACGAGAGTATTTAAACATGGCTTTATGCTTAAAAATGCAGTTTTTAAAAATAGTTTCATCTTTAAAACTAGCTGTATATGTAAGTCCAGATGCTTCATTGGGTATATAAGCTAAAACATCATCTTTAAAAGTGCAGTTTATAAAAGAAATACGAACGTCTATTATTTTTTTAATTTCGTTTGTAGAACTATTTGAGCTCCAATTAAACCAGCTACTTTTCTTTTTAATGGGCATTTTTTTTACAGCATCATCCATATAAGTAAAATCTAAAACACCAATAATAGTTGCGTTGTTTATAGAAATTGCTTTACCTGCTTTTATATCTTTCATAATATCAGAGGCTTTTACTTTTTTCTGAGCAAGAGCAACTGTAGTTATAAAAAGAAAAGAGAATGCTAGCAGTGTAATTTTATTTTTCATTTTTTAAGGCATTAAAAGGTTTACATTATAATGACCTATTTTTTTAAAAGTTGTGACACTATTTTAAATATTATTGAAAAATATTTTTTCTTAAACGTAAAAAAGACCAAATAATTAAATTTGATCTTTTTAGACTCATAGCAATCTATTAAAAATAAATTCACATAAATATTTCCCCCAAAACATTTATTATGTTATTAATAATGCCGCAAAAATAATAAGAGTTATTGCTATAATGTTGTAAAAAATCGTAATTATAAATCTTTAGAATATGACTTTATAAGCGGATACTCATTTTTAAAGTAAGACTTAGGAGATTCTGGCATAAATAACTTAAAGTCTTTTAAAAAATGAGAATGATCGTAATAATTGTATTTATGTATGAGGTCTTTTAAACTTAATTTTTTGTCTTCGTATTTACGCATAAGCTTTGTAAAGCGAGATAACCTAATAAATTTACCCGGAGTTATACCAATAATTTTTTTAAATTTTGTTTCTAATGATTTTTGTGAAAAAGGTAGTATTTTTAGTAAATCTAAAACATTAATCATGCCTTCATTTTTATCAATATAGGCAATTGCTTTATCTATATGTTTTACATCTTTATCATCAATTAACTCTAAACTTTCTATAAACGCTATAATGTTAGTTATAAAACTAGAAGGGTCTTGTTTATAATTTAAAAAAAATGGATTCATTCTTTTAAATAAATCTTTATCAATTTCTATTAAAGGAACAAGTCTATTGGTTAAGGTAGAAATATCTATTTGTAGTATTTTATATAAAGCTGTTGGGTGTAAATTAATGCCTACATTATAACTTTCGTCATTTACATGATAATGATAAGTGCTTGAAAATTGGCCACTTACTGTAAGTCCTTGTAAAGGTGTTATTTTCTTATTAAAAAGAACTGTTTGGTTTTTACTAAAAATATATACAAGTGATGGTAAGCCAATAGGTATTATAATTGTTTTAAAAGGTAAATCTTCTTTTGTAAAAGAGATACTAAATAAATTATTTACGATACCTCTAGAATCTTTTTTATCTAGAAATTTAAAATTCATGCTTTTTTAAGGTGATTTTTATTTAGGAAACTTTGTTTTTTAGAAAGGATATCTCTTGATTATTCTTTTTAAGAATGTATACATTTGTATCCAATTTATCATTGGCAAGTGCCCAACATAAAGTTTTTTAAAAGCTCATAAATTAATTAAATATTTAAATTAGTGGGTAAATATAAAAGAATTCGTCACAATTTAAAATAGGTGTAGTCTTTTACGTAGTAATAGCGTAGTTATAAAATTAGAACTAACAAGAATAAACGAATTATAAAATAGAAATTATGAAAATAAAAATTATCACTCTTGTAATCTCCTTACTATTTATAAATACTCATGTAAGTGCACAAACAACAATAAAGTTAGAGAATGATTTTGATAAAGTTATTGTTAGTCCACATATAGAAGCAATCTTTAAGAAAGGAGCTGTACCAAGCATTATAATTGAAGATATTTCAGTACCAATAGAAAAATTTAAATATGAATTAAATAAAGGAACACTGCAAGTGTATTTAGAAGGTGCTAAAACATATACTAAAAATAAAAAGGTAACTAATAATTATCAGAAGAAAGTACCTTTATATAATAATAGAGTAGTAAAAGTTATTATTACGTATGTAGATGTAAAAATATTTTCTTTACGAGGTGAAGAGAAAATTACATTTCAAACACCTCTTGTTCAAGATGAATGTAAATTACGTATATACGGTAAATCCGAAGTTACAATAAAGAAAATGGATGTAGATAAATTAGATGTTTCTATTTATGGTGATAGTTTTTTAAATATAGAAAAAGGAACCATTAATAAACAAAAAATAACTGCTTACGGACCTAGTAAAGTTATGGCTGTAGATGTAGTTTCAAAAGAAACTAAAATAACGGCTTACGGAGATGGAACTTTTCAGTTTAACGTGTCCGAAAAAATAAAAGTAAATTCTTACGGAGAATCTACAGTACTTTATAAAGGAGGTGCACAATTAAAAAAAGGAATTGTTATAGGAGAATCTACGATACGTAAACTCCTTTAGTTTAAAATTTTATTATAAAATAGTATAAAAAAAACCTTGAATTTAAACTCAAGGTTTTTTTATGCTTTCTAATTCTTAATTTAATGTTAATTATAGTTAAAAAAAGACCTTCTAGATAACATAATCTTACCCTGCTTTAGATTTTTAGAAGCAATATACTAACGTTCAAAACACGTTATTTTAACTTAATGTTTTTTGCTTTGTAGCCAATTGTAATACTAAACATAACTACAAAATGAAACACAAATTTTTAAGTGATTTTTTAATTTTAATCTTACTATTTCTGGGGACAGCAGTTTTTTCTCAGCAAGTTTTAAAGGGAAAGGTGGTAGATGAAACTGGAGCTTTATTACCGGAAGCAAGTGTTCGTGTATTAAAAGAAAATAAATGGACAACCACTGATTTTGATGGAAATTTTAAGATAGAGTATAAAGATGAAAAAAGTATCATTAGAAAAAGTGAACTTTTTAAATGCAACTACAGATGAAGAAAAATTAGAATTAATTTTAACTCAAAAGTATTTAACGTCTTTTTTACAAGGAGGATGGAAAATGTACTTTGATCATTTAAGAACAGGGGTTCCTGAGTTTCCTTATTTAGGTTCAGACACACCACCAACAAGATGGATTTATCCTTTAGACGAATACAATAACAATTCAGCAAATGTAACTGAAGCTATTGAAAGACAATTTGGAGGTTCTAACGACGGAATTAGAGAAATTACTTGGTGGTTAAAATAAAAGAATAAAAATAGAGAAGGTCGTAATTTTTACGGCCTTCTTTTAATTAAAAAAAAGATGAAAAAAAATAGAATGTTAGCACTTGCTGTTGTTATGTTTACACAGTTTTTGCTAGCTCAAAAAATAGAAATAAAACCTTATTTGCAAGATGCAGAACCAACTTCAATCAAAATTATGTGGCAAACTAATTCTGGTGAAGAGGCAATTGTGTATTGGGGTACCAAAAAGAACAAATTAAAAAACAAAACAAAAGGTATTTCTTTTGATGTTAATTTTACGGAAAAAAGAGTACATGAAGTTGCTTTGTCTGGTTTAGAAAGATTTACAACCTATTACTATAAAGTACAAACAGGTAAAGCAATATCAGAAATTTATCAATTTAAAACACCTCCATTTGCAGGAACCACCAAAAAAATAAATTTGGTAGCTATGAGTGATATGCAAAACGATTGGCAACATCCAACAAAGTTTAAAGAAGTAGTAGAAAAAGGGGTTTTAACGTATTTTGATAAACATTATAAAGGCGATATCTCAGACAATTTAGCCATGGTAGTTATTCCTGGAGACTTAGTAGAAAGAGGAACTAGTTTCAATCAATGGGAAGAAGATTTTTTTAAGCAATCAGAAAAATTATTTTCTAAAGTACCTGTATATCCAGTTCCTGGAAATCATGAGCGAAATTCTGATTATTTCTTTAAATATTTTAGTCTTCCAAAAAATGGGAGTCCAGAATATGCCGAACATTGGTGGTTTAAAGATTATGCAAATACTAGAATTATTGGTTTAGATTCTAACGATGGTTATAGAGATATAAAACAACAATTAGTGTGGTTAAAAGAGTTGTTAGAAAAAACAGCTAAAAATGATGAGATAGATTTTGTTTTTGCACAATTACATCATCCACATAAATCAGAATTATGGATTCCGGGAGAAGAAGATTTTTCAGGAAAAGTAGTAAAGTTATTAGAGGAGTTTAGTGAGAAATCTAACAAGCCAAGTTTGCACTTTTTTGGGCACACACATGGGTATTCTAGAGGGCAATCTAAAGAACACAAACACCTTTGGGTAAATGTGGCATCCGCCGGAGGCGCTATTGATAATTGGGGAGAATTTGAAGGTAGAGATTACGACGAATTTACCGTAACACAAGACGAGTATGGTTTTGTATTGGCAACGATAGACCCGAATAAAGAAAACCCTTCTTTTACCTTAAAAAGAATTAGTAGAGGGAATAACATTCAATTTAGAAATAACGAACTCAGAGATAGTATTACGGTTTTTAAGAAAACGATTCAACCCAATACCCCTCTTTTAAATGATTTTGATACAGAAAAACAACCTATTTATAAAGTTGTTTTAAAAGCAAATTCTTTTAAAACAGATAAGGATAAAGCGTTTCATGCCGCTTCTAATTGGCAAGTTTCTACTACCAAAGATTTCTCTAAAATAGTGTACAATTCTTGGAAACAACATGAGAATTGGTATTACAGAGAAAACAGACAAAAAGACGATGATTTAACTGATGAAGTTGTAGATAGAAAACTAAATAATGATACTACTTATTATGTGCGTGTACGTTATAGAGACCAGTTTTTAAATTGGAGTAATTGGTCGGCAGTAAAAACATTTAAAACCATTAAGTAATGAAAAATATAAAATTGGTAGCTATATTATTTTTATTGATATTGGCCGCGTGTTCATCCGAAGAAAAAAAGAAAAAAGAAATAGAACAGGCGGCACCTAAAGTTTTTGTAATTACGTTAG
This sequence comes from Polaribacter butkevichii, assembly GCF_038024105.1. Classification (NCBI taxonomy): domain Bacteria; kingdom Pseudomonadati; phylum Bacteroidota; class Flavobacteriia; order Flavobacteriales; family Flavobacteriaceae; genus Polaribacter; species Polaribacter butkevichii. The sequence continues at coordinate 1,106,036 of NZ_CP150661.1, read as the reverse complement.
ATGGTTTGCGTTGGCAAGAACTGTTTTCTGGTGCAGATTCTTTATTAATTGCTAATAAAGAGTATGTGGATGATACCATTGCATTAAAAAAACAATTTTGGAAAGATAAAGTTACCGAAAGAAGAGAAGTATTATTTCCTTTTATTTGGAGCGAAATTGCCGTTATGGGGCAAATTCACGGAAATCGTAGGCAAGGAAGTAAAATGAATTTAACCAACGGAATGCATTTTTCGTACCCTGGCTATAATGAAATTTTAACAGGTAAAGCAGATGATAAAAGAATTGATAGCAACCGTAAGATTCCGAATCCGAATACAACCATTTTAGAAATTGCAGAGAAAACACCCGCTTTTAAAGGTAAAGTTGCTGCTTTTGGTAGTTGGGATGTTTTTCCTTTTATTATTAATGAAGAAAGAAGCGGTTTGTATGTAAATGCAGGTTTTAGAGAGGCGAAAGGATTGGATTTATCTGAGAAAGAAAATTTTTTAAACGAGTTGCAAGCTGAAACTCCGAGTCCTTGGGGAGGAGTTCGTTTAGACGTTTTTACACATCATTACGCCATGGAAACCATTAAAAAGAAACACCCTAAATTGGTATATATTTCTTACGGAGAAACCGATGATTTTGCCCACAATGGTAAATATGATGCGTATTTAAAATCGGCAAACAGAACAGATCAATTTATTAAAAAGCTTTGGTATTTTGCACAACAAGATCCTTTTTACAAAGGAAAAACTACGTTTATAATTACAACAGATCATGGTAGAGGTACCGAGCCTTTAGAAACGTGGAAACATCATGGTAGTTCAATAAAAAACACAGATCAGGTTTGGGTAATTGCATTTGGTAAAAATGTTGCAGCCAAAGGAGAAATTGTAGTTAAAGAACAATTATATACCAATCAAGTAGCGGCTTCTGTAGCCAAACTTTTAAAGGTAGAAATACCAACAGATTCTATTGGGAAGCCGTTTTATTTTATAAAATAAATAAACAATTTATGGTATTTTAAAAGACTGTTTAAAAATTTACTTTTTAGACAGTCTTTTTTATTTTCTAGGATGATAGGTTTCTACAATTTCTTTTAAATAACTTTTATCTAAATGCACATATACTTCTGTGGTGGTAATACTTTCGTGTCCCAACATTTGTTGTATAGCTCTTAAATCTGCTCCGTTTTTTAATAAATGCGTGGCAAAAGAATGACGCAACGTATGCGGACTAATCTTCTTTTTTAAGTCTATCTCTGTAGCCAGATTTTTTAGAATGATAAAAATCATCTGTCTGGTTAATCCTTTACCGCGTCTGTTTAAGAAAACAGTATCTTCAAAACCTTTTTGTGGGTTTATGTGTGCTCTAATAGCTTTAATGTAGCTTAAAATATATTTTTGAGCATTATAATGAATCGGCACAAAACGCTGTTTATTTCCTTTACCAATAACACGTATAAAACCTTCTTCAAAAAATAAATCAGAAATTTTTAGAGTGATAAGTTCGCTAACACGCAAACCACAACTGTACATGGTTTCTAAAATGGTTCGGTTTCTTTCTCCTTGCGGATGACTTAAATCGATGGCAGTAATTAATTGATTAATTTCGTCTTCAGACAAGGTATCTGGTAATTTTCTTCCAATTTTTGGTGCTTCAATTAAATCTGTGGGATTAACTTCTCTATAATCTTCAAAAATGAGATAATCGAAAAAACTTCGTAAACCCGAAATAATTCGTGCCTGACTTCTAGGGTTTACTTTTTTAGCAATCTCATAAATAAATTGCTGAATGGAATCTTCATTTATAGTAATAGGAGAGTGAGAGATTTCGTTTTCTTCTAAAAACAAAATCAATTTCTCTAAATCTCGTGTATAACTATCAATTGTATTTTGAGATAAGCCTCTTTCTATTTTTAAAAATAGTTGAAAATCTCTAATTGCATTTTTCCATTTCATGATGTAAATGTATAAAAACATAATTATCAAATTGGTGGAATCTAATAATTATGAGATACTTTTTATGCCCAAAAGTCAAACTATTTCATTTGAGTCAACTTTTAAATCTTTACCGTTCATGTAAAAAGTAGTATCGACTTAGTTTTGTAGAGAACTTAAAAATTTAAAAATTATGAAGAAATTAATGGTAGTTGCTTTTTTAGCAATCATGAGTGTAAGTAGTGTAAATGCACAAGAAGGTGTTTTAAATGGAGGTTTAAATATAGGGATACCTACAGGTGATGCCAATGATTTTTATGGATTAACTTTAGGAGCAGAGTTAAATTATATGTTTCCTGTTGCAGAAGGCTTTACTTTAGGTCCATCTGTACAATATTCTCACTTTTTTGGAAAAGATGTAGATGTATTTGGAGGTGAATCTATAGAGGTTTCTGATGCTTCTTTTTTACCAATATCTGGTGCAGCAAGGTTTAATGTTTCAGAGAAATTTATTTTGGGCGCAAACCTTGGTTATGCAATAGGTTTAAGTGATGATTTAGATGGTGGTTTTTATTACAGACCAGTTGTTGGTTATAAGATAGGAAATACTACACAGTTAAATCTTTCATATTCTGGAATTACAAATGACGGAATAGATGTTAATAATATTAGTTTGGGCGTAATGTTCGGAATCTAAAATAGAAATATTGATTATATTTACGAACGGAAGCTGAAAAGCTTCCGTTTTTTTGTTTAAAAAATGTATTTTTGATGTATGAAGCTACTTATACTAAACGGACCTAATTTAAATTTATTAGGAAAAAGAGAACCAGAAATTTATGGTTCACAAACTTTTGAAGATTATTTTAGAACTCTTCAATTACAATATAATGATGTAGAGTTGTCTTATTTTCAGTCGAATAGTGAAGGAGCTATCATCGATAAATTGCACGAAGTTGGTTTTAGTTTTGATGGCGTTGTTATTAATGCAGGTGCTTATACACATACTTCTGTAGCTATTGCAGATGCTATAAGTGGTATTACAACACCAGTTGTAGAGGTGCATATTTCTAATGTACATAATAGAGAAACTTTTAGACATAAATCTTATTTATCTCCGGTTTGTAAAGGGGTTATTTTAGGTTTTGGTTTAAAGAGTTATGAATTAGGAATTGAGAGTTTTTTGTAGGTGAAAAAAGAAATAGAAATATCGGTTGTAATCCCTTTATATAGGTGTTCTAAAACTATAGAAGAGTTATGTTTAAGGCTAAAAAAGGTTTTTTTTAAGTTAGATATTTCTTATGAAATTATTTTAATAAATGATGCTAGTCCAGAAAATGATTGGGAGGTAGCTTCAAAATTATCCGAAGGAAATAACGAAATAAAATCTATAAATTTAAGCAGAAACTTTGGGCAACATCCAGCAATTTTTTGTGGATTAGAATTTTCAAAAGGAAATTGGGTTGTGGTTATGGATGGTGATTTACAAGATGTGCCAGAAGAAATCGAAAAATTATACAACAAAGCCTTAGAGGGATTTCCTATTGTTTTAGGAGCAAGAGAAGAAAGAAAAGACACGTTTACAAAAAAGTTAGGTTCGTTAGTGTTTTATAAGATTTTAAACTTTTTTACAGGTTCTAATTTATCACATCAAGTAGGTAATTTTGGGGTGTATCGTAAAGATGTTATTCTTTCTGTTTTATCGCTAGGAGATGCTATAAAGTTTTTACCTACCATGATTAATTGGGTTGGGTATCAGAAAATAATTGTACCTGTAAAACATGCAAAAAGGCTAGCAGGTACATCTAGTTACAGTTTTGGTAAACTATTAAGTTTGGCGTTTGATAATATTGTGTCATTTTCTAATAAACCTTTAAAGATTTTTGTAAAATTTGGTTTTTTACTAGTATTTATATCTGTTTTAATGATTGTGTATAATTTATATTTACACTTGTCTAATCATATTGTAGTGCAGGGATATTCGAGTATTATTATTTCAATATGGTTTTTATCGGGTTGTTTAATTTCTATTATGGGGGTTATTGGTGTGTATCTAGGTAAAGTATTTGACAAAGTAAAAGCAAGACCTTTTTACATTATAGATCAAAAAAAGAATCTATGATAACGGAATATTTAGAATGGGATTCGAATTTTTTTGGAGTTGATGTTTATAAAAATAAATGCAAAAATCTTGTAAAAGCAAACGAAATACAGCTTAAAAAAGGATTGACTTATTTGTTTTGTAAAGAAGAGATAAAGTTACAAGAGAAATCTTTATACGATGTTAAGATCACTTTTGCTAAAAGCCTCACAAAAAATAAACTAGAAATAGACCCTCAAATAATTTCTTATCCTTTACATAACAAGGTTTCTAAAGAATTACTTAATTTAACTTACCAAAGTGGTCAGTATTCAAGATTTAAAATAGATCCTAAAATACCTAATGATAAATTTTTAGAATTTTATAAATTATGGATTTTAAACTCTGTAAATAGAAGTTTTAGTGATGAGGTATTTACCTATAAAATTGACGGAATTGAAGTAGGTATGATTACCTTAAAAAAGGATAAAGAAATCTGTAAAATTGGTTTGTTGGCTGTTGATGAAGGTCAAAGAGGTAAAAAAATAGGGAGTAAGTTAATGTTGGCAGCAGAAAAGTGGGCATTAGAAAATGAATGTAAAGAAATATTGGTTGAAACTCAAGAACAAAATAAAATTGCTGTCGCATTTTATAAGAGAATAAAATATAACATTGTGCAAAAAGAATATATCTATCATTTATGGAGGTAAATACTGTAATTCCATTTAACAAACCTTATTTAACAGGTAACGAAACAAAATATATAGAAGAGGCGGTTGCTTCTGGTAAAATTTCGGGTAATGGAATTTTTACGCAAAAATGTCAACATTTTTTTCAAGAACGTTACGGTATTCAAAAAGCTTTATTAACAACTTCTTGCACAGATGCTTTAGAAATGTGTGCCATCCTTTTAAATATAAAAGAAGGAGATGAGGTTATTATGCCTTCTTACACATTTGTGTCTACCGCAAATGCATTTGTATTAAGAGGCGCTAAAATAGTGTTTGCAGATTCTAGAACAGATCAACCAAATATTGATGAAAATACATTAGAAGATTTAATAACATCAAAAACAAAAGCAATTGTTGTAGTACATTATGCAGGCGTGGCTTGCGAAATGGACACAATTATGGCATTGGCTAAAAAATATGGAATTTATGTTGTAGAAGATGCAGCCCAGGCGATAGAATCTTTTTACAAAGGAAAAGCATTAGGAAGTATTGGGCATTTGTCGGCATTTTCTTTTCACGAAACAAAAAACGTAATTAGTGGAGAAGGAGGTTTGTTGGGTATTAATGATGAACAATTTATAGAAAGAGCAGAAATTATTTGGGAGAAAGGAACCAATCGTTCTGCTTTCTTTAGAGGAGAAATAGATAAATATGGATGGGTAGATGTAGGGTCTTCTTTTTTACCATCAGAAATTATAGCGGCTTTTTTATGGGCACAATTAGAAAACTTAGACGATATTCAGCAAAGAAGAAAAGAAATTTGGAATACATATTATCAATTTTTTAAAGAAGAAGAAAAAGTATCATTACCAATGGTGCCAGATTATGCAACAAATAATGCACACATGTTTTATGTGCTTTTAGCATCTTTAAAAAAAAGAAATGAGTTTATTTCTGGGTATAAAGAAAGAGCAATAAATCCTGTTTTTCATTATGTAAGCTTACATTCTAGTCCTTATTTTAAAGACAAGCACGATGGTAGAAAATTACCTAATTGCGATAAGTATGCAGATACTTTGGTAAGAATGCCGCTGTTTTATGAGTTAGATCAAAAATGTGTTTTAAACATTAATTCTGATAGTTTAAAATAGGATGTTCGTAAAAATTTTCACACCAAAAAATACAAAGAGAGTTTTATATTTATTTTTGTTAGTTGGCGTATTATTAACCATATTTTGGAATTTCCCTTTTAATCTTAAGGTTGGCGAAAATGATGGTTATATTAAAAATTTTGCTATTTTTAATAACACTAATTTATATACCGGTATCGCTTCAGGTACTTCTGTGGTTTATTTTTTAGCTTTAAAATTTTTAAACTTCTTTTTAAATAATATCAATAATAGCTTCTTTCTATTAAATCTGATAAGTCAAGTAGCTTTTATTTTTATTGGTGTTAAAGTACTAAATAAAGAAAAAAGTAAAGAAAGTAAAATAATTTATGCTTCCGTTTTATCGCTTTTTTTAGTAAAAGCATTTCAAATGAAAGCCTATTCTGGGAGTAGTAATGATTATTTGTTATCCGTATTTATTATTTGGATTCTTTATGAAATTGTAAAATCTAGAAAAAACGTTATTTCAGATATAAAAATAGGGGTTTTAATGGCTATTTCATTATCAATTAGAAAATCTTTTATATTGTTTTTTCCGTTGTTTTTTATATTGGTATTTGATCAATACAAGCTTAAAAATTACATAAAAACAGGTGTGTCTTTTTTGTTGATTTTACTAGTATTTCATTTTCCTGCAATTATAGAAAATCATACATTAAGTTTTTACTCTAAAGAACCCAATTCTACTACTTATAATTGGATTACAAGAAATTACTTAGGTTTAAAACGAATTTTTGAACAAGGTTTAGTGTTTTCAAGTGATAGTGTTTGGTCATATTCTTGGACGATGGTAGAGGAATATACCCAAACAGCAAAATTTATACCTCAATCAATAACAAGTGTTATAACTAACGATCCTGCTGTTTTTATAAAAGCATTCTTTTATAATGTAGGTAGAAATTTAGTATGGACCCTTCGGTTTTCTGGAGTAATAGCGATAGTTCCTTTTTTCTATAAAATAAAGTTATTTAATAAGTATTTGGTAGCTTATTTTACTTTTTTAATGATTATTTCTGCTGTAGGTTTTACGGTAACCGAGTTTAGATGGTTTTGGGGATATGATATTTTAATGTTTTTAGGAGGATATATGTATTTAAAAAACATAAAAGAAAAACAACCAAAATTTTTAATTATAAGCATTTCGCTGATAACGGTTTTGTTATTTAATGTAAGAACAATTATTAGTTTACTTTAAGTTGTGTAGATTAATTAGTAATTTTAAGAAGAATTTTATAACTCTCTAAAAAATTAAGTAATACTGTTTAAAAGCTTTAGAGCATCAATCATTTTTATTACATTTGCATTGATATTAATTTTTCTAATATCATTCCCCAGCTGCTATTTGATAGTTTTTTTATACGTTGTTTTTTTATCTAACAAAGAAAATAATTTTCTTAAGCAGATAAAAAAATAGAATTATGGTTGATATTAAATGTTAAAATCATAAATTGAATTATATTTGTTTTCTTAGAAAAATTAATAAATGAAGAAAGAAAAATGGCTTTTTGAAATAACGCCAAAAACAAGTCTTTTAGACTTAAATTTAAAAGAAGTTTGGCAATATAGAGATTTGTTAATTTTGTTTGTAAAAAGAGATATTATTACTTTATATAAGCAAACAATACTAGGTCCGCTTTGGTATTTAATTCAACCTTTATTTACATCGGTAATATTTACCTTAATATTTAACAATGTAGCCAGTATCTCAACAGGGGCTGTTCCGCCGTTTTTATTTAACCTTGCAGGTATTACTATTTGGAATTATTTTACAGCTTGTTTTTCTGGTACTTCAAATACTTTTAGTGCCAATGCAGGTATTTTTGGCAAAGTTTATTTTCCAAGATTAATTATGCCTTTGGTTGCTATCATTTCTAATTTAGTAAAATTCGGAATTCAGCTGTTAATCTTTATGGTATTTTTTATCTATTATTATAATCAAGGAGCAGATATTAGTATTAATAAATATTTAATATTGTTTCCTGTAATGGTTTTAATTATGGGAATGTTAGGTTTAGGATTAGGTATGATTATTTCTGCAATGGTAACCAAATATAGAGATTTAAATATTTTAATTGGGTTTGGTATGCGTTTGTTAATGTATGTTTCTGCAGTTATGTATCCCGTTTCCTTTTTTGTAGAAAAGTTACCTAAATATGCATGGGTAGTAAAATACAACCCATTATCTTTTGTTGTTGAATCTGTAAGGTATATGCTTTTAAATACGGGTGTTTTTGATGTTAAAATGTTTATTTATACCATAATTACAACCGTAGTTGTTTTGTTTTTTGGAATTGTGGTTTTTAACAAAGCAGAAAAAAGTTTTATAGACACTATTTAACAAGTTAATATTTTAAAATTGTCATATTTAAAATATGACACTGAGCCTGTAAAAGTGTTTAGTTTAAAAATAAGAATAAAAGTATGAGTAACCCTATTTTAAAAATAGAAAACCTAAGTAAACAATACCGCCTTGGTTTGGTAGGTACGGGTACAATAGCAGATGATCTAAAGCGTTGGTGGTATGTTGTACGAGGTAAAGAAGATCCGTTTTTAAAAATTGGAGATGTAAACGACCGTGCTACTAAAGGAACATCTAACTATGTTTGGGCAATAAGAGATATCAATTTTGAAGTACAACCAGGAGAAGTAGTTGGTATTATAGGTAAAAATGGAGCAGGGAAATCTACCTTGTTAAAAATACTCTCTAAAATAACAAACCCAACTACGGGTAGTATAAAATCTCGTGGACGAATTGCTTCTTTGTTAGAAGTTGGTACTGGCTTTCATGGAGAGATGACAGGGAGAGAAAATATCTTTTTAAACGGTGCTATTTTAGGAATGACTAAAAAAGAAATAGCAAGTAAATTAGATGAAATTGTAGCGTTCTCTGGATGTGAACGTTATATTGATACACCCGTAAAACGATACTCTAGTGGTATGACGGTTCGTTTGGCATTTGCTGTTGCCGCTTTTTTAGAACCAGATATTTTAATTATAGACGAGGTATTGGCTGTAGGTGATGCCGAATTCCAGAAGAAAGCCATTGGTAAAATGCAAGATATCTCTAAAGGAGATGGACGTACCGTTTTGTTTGTAAGCCACAATATGGCGGCAGTAAAGAGTTTGTGTACTAAAACAATAGTTTTAGAGCATGGTAAAGTAGCTTTTGAAGGTCCAACCGAAGCAGGTATTGATTTTTATTTACAGTCTAATTTGTATTCAGGGTATCAAGGAGTTTATAAAAATGAAAACGAAAAAGAAAAAAAATCGTGTTTTGAAGAGATAAGAATTATAGACAAAAAGAATAGAGATAGAACAGAATTTGGTTTTGAAGAAGAAGTCTGTCTTAAAATTAAAATTAAAGTAGCAAATGAAGCACTAAAGGGAAATGTTGGATTTAGAGTCGTTGATGTTAAAGAGCAAGTCATTTTTTCTTCCGAACTAAAAATTTTAGATTTTGTAAATAAAGCAGGAATATATGAATTCAACGTTTCGATACCAAGTAAGGTTTTAGTGCCTAATTCTTTTAAAATGTCTTTTGGCCTTCATATACCCAATGTAGAAATTATTGAATATTTAGAAGATTGTTTATCCTTTGAAATTGCAGAAACTGGTTCTGAATTTCATGTACATGAAGGAAATGATTATGGATGTGTATTTATTGATTGTAAATGGGAGAATTTAACAACAATAAATATATAAATTATTTGTAATTAAAAATATGAGATTAATTAGAAAGTTTTTATTAAAATTAATTGGAATTAAAAACATTACAAGTTTAATTGATATAGAGTTATTAAATTCAAAATTTAATAAAATTAAAATAAAGAAATGTTTAGAGCAGATAACTATTGGTGAAAAATCTATTTTTTATGAGAATGCTATTGTTAATAATTATCAAAATGATAAATTAAAAATTAAAGTAGGTAATAATACCCATACTAGAGGAGAACTTTTAATATTTAAATATGGAGGTAGAATATCAATTGGTGATAATTGTTATGTTGGTGATAATACAAAAATTTGGTCTGGAGAAAATATCATTATAGGTAATGATGTTTTAATATCTCATAATGTCAATATTATGGATACTAATTCTCATGAAATTAATTATTTAGAAAGATCCAAAAGATACAAGGATTTATTAATCAATGGACATTGGCAGGATAAAGGCTTTATTAAAACAAAACCAATTACTATTTCGAATAATGTTTGGATAAGTTTTGGTGTTGTTATTTTAAAAGGAGTTACAATTGGAGAAGGAGCAATAGTTGGAGCTGGAAGTGTAGTAACAAAAGATGTTCCTGATTGGACTATTGTAGCAGGAAATCCAGCAAAAATTATTAGAGAAATACCAGAGAATGAAAGGTAGTATGACTTGGGAGGAAACCATAAAATTTATTCGTACTCAACCAGAGTATAAATATTTAGTTAAAAAAGCTTATTTTGAAGAAAATTTAGCCTTAAATGTAGAGCGTTTTAGAAAAAGTGAAGAGTTTATAGAGACCTTACAGTTATTAAAAAAACATCACCCCAATGCAAAAGAGATATTAGATATTGGTAGTGGAAACGGAATTAGTGCTATTGCATTAGCATTAGAAGGATTTAATGTAGTTACTGTAGAGCCAGATGAGAGTGATACCATTGGAGCTGGAGCTATCAGAAAATTAAAAGCTCATTATAATATAACCAACCTTGTAATTCATGAAGTTTTTGCTGAAGAAATTGGTTTTGCCGATGAAAGTTTTGATATTGTATATGCTAGACAATGTATGCATCATGCTTATGATTTAGAGAAGTTTGTGGCCGAAGCAAGCCGTGTGGTAAAAAAAGATGGTTTTTTTATGACCATAAGAGATCATGTGATTTTTAATAAAAAGGATAAAGAATGGTTTTTAGAAAAACATCCTTTGCATAAATTTTATGGAGGAGAAAATGCTTTTAAACCAGAAGAGTATAAAAATGCTATGGAAAAAGCAGGATTAGAAGTCGTTAAAGAACTTAAATATTATGATTCTATTATTAACTATTTTCCAAGTTCTAAAGAAGATATTATAAACATGTTTAAAGTTAAACAATCGAAAGCTATACTAAGTTTAGATAAAAAAATTGGGTTTTTATCTAAATTTTCTTTTATCCAAAAAATGTATTTCAGGAGAATAGGTCTTTTCAAAGAAAATGTTTATGATGAAAGTAGAATACCTGGTAGAATGTATTCATATATTGCTGTAAAAAAATGAAAATATTAATAATAGGAGCTAACGGTTTTATAGGAAGTCATTGCGTAGATTTTTTTGAATCTAAAGGAGATGAGGTATGGAAAGCAGATGTTAGGGTTTCGTCAGAGACACATAATCAATACAAAATAGCACGTTTTAATTCAGATTTTTCTAAACCGTTTAAAGAACACAAGTTTGATGTTTGTATTAATGCATCAGGTTCTGCACATGTTGGTTTTTCATTTGAAAATCCATCTAAAGATTTTGAACTCAATGTAGTAAATGTACAGAAAATTTTAGTGGCAATAAGAGATTACAATATTGATTGTAAGTTTATTAATTTTTCTAGTGCAGCGGTATATGGTAATCCAAAATCTTTACCTATTAATGAAAATAGTATTTGTAAACCCTTGTCTCCGTATGGTTTTCATAAATTACAAAGCGAGTTGTTGCTAACAGAATACCATAATTTTTTTGGTTTAAAAACCTGTAGTTTACGTGTTTTTTCTGCTTATGGACCTAGATTAAAAAAACAGTTATTTTGGGATTTATATAAAAAATCTGTAGAGAATGAAGTTGTTTTACTTTTTGGAACAGGAACAGAAACAAGAGATTTTATCTATATTGATGATTTATTACAAATACTAAATTTAGTTATCCTAAACTCTTCTTTCAAAGGTTCTATTTATAATGTTGCAAATCAAATAGAAACTAAAATTAAAGAAGCAGCAGAAGTTTTTGTAACTTCTTTTTTGCCTGGTAAAAAGATTATTTTTAATAATGAAATTAAAGTTGGTGACCCTAATCATTGGCTTGCAGATATGCAACTCTTAAAAGAATACGGTTTTAAACCTAAATTTAATTTAAATTCAGGAATTACTAAATATACAACATGGCTCAAAGAATTAAAGTAGGAATTATTTATTCTTATAATGAAAATTGGATTGGAGGTACATATTATTATCAAAATTTAATTCAATCACTTAATTTGTTATCAGACAACAAGAAACCAGAACTGGTTATTTTAAGTAGTAATACAACTTCTTTTGATTCTATAAAAACATTAAATTATCCATTTGTAACCTATAAAAATTTAAGTGATAATCGGCTGTCATTTTTCGAAAGAGGCAGAAATAAAATTTTAAGGATTTTTTTTCCAAGAAGCGTAATTCCTACTAAAAAAATAAATTTTGGAATTGATGTTTTATTTCATGCTAGTGAAGTACAGATACCAAATACCATAAAAAAGCATTTGTATTGGGTGCCAGATTTTCAAGAAGTTCATTTACCTCACTTATTTTCGAAAGAGTATTTGGCTTTTAGAAAGAAGTCGCAACAAGAATTGTTATCTAGTGATAAACATGTTTTATTTAGTAGTAAAGATGCTTGTACAGATTTTGAAAAATTATATCCATTTGCAAAAACAAAAAAACATGTGGTTAATTTCTCTGTTTTTCATCCTGATTTTTCAGGTGTTAATTTAGAACAACTTAAAGAAAAATTTAAACTAGAAGATATTCCATACTTTTTTTCTCCAAATCAATTTTGGAAACATAAAAATCATATAGTTGTTTTAAATGCTCTTAAAAAGATAAAAGAAGATTACAATTTTAATTTTCAAATTCTTTTTTCAGGTAAAGAATTAGATCCTAGAAACCCAAATTATTTTAATGAATTAAAAGATTTTGTTGAAAAAAATAAGTTACAAAAACAGGTGAAATTTTTAGGTTTTATTGATAGAAAAGAACAACTGTGTTTAATGAAGAATACTTTAGCAGTAATACAACCTTCTTTATTTGAAGGTTGGAGTAGTGTAGTTGAAGACGCCAAAGCGATGAATCAAAACCTTATTGTATCTTCATTAAAGGTGCATAAAGAACAACTAGGGGATAAAGGGTATTATTTTAGTCCAAAAAGTGAAGACGAATTAATTGTTAAAATGAAACTTTTTTTAGAAAATAAAATAGACAAACCAGAATTTAATTATAAAGAAAAATTGAATTTGTTTGGTGAAAATTTTTTAGAAGTTATAACAAAAATTTAATTAAAATGAATTACCCAAAAATATCAATAGTAACACCATCCTATAATCAAGGTCAATATTTAGAAGAAACTATTTTATCTGTTTTAGGACAAGGATATCTAAATTTAGAATACTTAATATATGATGCCGCTAGTACAGATAATTCTGTTGATATTATTAAAAAGTACCAAAAAGATATTTCTTTCTGGGTATCGGAAAAAGATAATGGACAGGCTGATGCAATTAATAAAGGTTTTACAAAGGCTACAGGAGAAATATTAATGTGGTTAAATAGTGACGATATATTAATGCCAAATGTTTTACATTATATTGCAGCACAGTATATAGAAAAAGGCGATGGGATTTATTTTGGAAATTGTATTCATTTTAAAGAAAGTTTAAACGGTAATTTATTAGCAAGAGGTAGTAATGTTAAGGCTTCATTTAATTCGATTCCTTTAGAGTTAGCAGATACTATAATTCAACCATCTTCCTTTTGGAGTAAAAAAGTATGGTTAAAAAATGGAAATTTAGCAGATAATTTTCATTTTGGATTTGATTGGGAATGGTTTTTAAGGGCTAAAGTAAAAAACATCCCTTTTTATCCCATTGATAAAGTGATTTCAATATATCGTATTCATGATGCTCACAAAAGTGGTGTAGGAGGAAAAAAAAGACAAGAAGAATTATTAGAAGTCTATAAGCTTTATAGTATAAAATATGCAACATTATATGAATTGGTAAGAAATCAAAATTTTAATATTTCATTTATAGAAAAAATAGTTTTACGTATTTGTAATTTACTTTATAGAAAAGGGGTTTCTAAAGTTAAGTTTATTAAAATGTTGAACTACAAAAAATATAAATTGTATTCTACTCACGAAATTAAGACAATTAAAGGGATGTTATAATTTGATAAAAAACACAATGACTAAAATATCAATAATAACAATAAATTACAATAACCTTAACGGACTAAAAAGTACTGTAGAAAGTGTTATAAATCAAACACACCAAGAGTTAGAATACATTATAATTGATGGGGGGTCTACAGATGGTAGTACTGCTTATATTAAAAGTCAAAATGCAGCTATAGATTATTGGGTAAGTGAATCGGATAAAGGGGTTTATAATGCCATGAACAAAGGAATTGAAAAGGCTACAGGAGATTATTTGTTATTTTTAAATAGTGGAGATTATTTGTATAATACAAAAGTTTTAGAATGTGTAATTTGTAAATTAACTAATACAGATGTTTTGTATGGTAACTTAGCCAAAGTTTTTACTGATGGTACTGTTAAAGTAGACAAAGGGCCAAATGGAATACCAATTACACTAAACACTTTTATACAAGGAACGTTAAACCATGGTTCTTCATTTATAAAAAGAGATTTGTTTTATAAATATAGATTTTATGATGAAACTCTAAAGATTGTTTCAGATTGGAAATTCTTTTTATTAGTTTTAGGGTTAAATACCTCTCGTGTAAAATATATTGATATTACAATTTCATATTTTGATATGACAGGAATAAGTAATAGTAATTTAAATTTAAGAAAAGTAGAACGCGAAAAAGTAATAAAAGAATTAATACCTACACCAATTTACAAAGACTATCAGAGGTTAAATCATTTAGAATCGTTAATGAAACGAAAGAGTTTTTTGATTTTTACACGCTTAGAGGATACTTTTCTTTTAAAAAAGTTAAACAGACAATGGCTAAAAACACTGATGTTTCTATTAAAAGCAAAAGATGTCTTTAAAAAAAGAAATTAGCATGAACAATCCTTTAGTAAGTATTATAATTCCTGCTTATAATTCTTTTGTTTTTTTGCCAGAAACGGTAGCAAGTGCACTTAACCAGAGTTATACGAATATTGAAGTTATTGTAATTGATGATGGCTCTACGGATAATACGCAAACTTTATTTGATAATTTTAAGAGAAAAGGAGTTCAATGTTATAAAATAAAAAATAAAGGAGCCTCTAATGCTCGTAATATTGGGCTTTCTAAAGCAAAAGGAGTTTACATTCAGTTTTTAGATGCTGACGATATTTTACATAAAAACAAAATTGAATTTCAGATTAAAAAGATGTTGCTAGAAAAAGCAGAATTATCTTATAGTACTTGGGCACAATTTTCAAC
Organism: Polaribacter butkevichii; assembly: GCF_038024105.1. Taxonomy (NCBI): domain Bacteria; kingdom Pseudomonadati; phylum Bacteroidota; class Flavobacteriia; order Flavobacteriales; family Flavobacteriaceae; genus Polaribacter; species Polaribacter butkevichii. The sequence goes on along the minus strand of NZ_CP150661.1, from coordinate 1,090,807 downwards.
AAACACCACAAAGCACGGTGTTTTTAGGTTCAAAGATTATAATTATTCTAAAACAAGGACAGGCAAAGAATTAATGGCCAGTTTTGGAATGGACAACTGGTTTATGCCTGTTTTTTGTTGGTTAGTACATAGAAGTCTTATAGAAAAGGCAGGAGCATGGAATGTAAATATTACAAATAATGATGATGGAGAGTATTTTTCTAGAATTTTGTATCATTCTAAAAAAGTAATTTGTATTGATGAAATTTTAGGTTATTACAGAGTATTACCTACAGATAGTTTAAGTAGTTTAAACTCATTAAATAAATTTGAGTCTGCTTTTAAAAGTTATCAATTAATAACAGAGTTATTAAAAAAGGATAAAAATACAGATTTATTAAGTTACTCTAAACGAATGTATTATTATTTGTACATGTGGGCAGAAAAGGAATACCCATCACTATCAAAAAAAGCAGCAAAAGAGTTTGATAAATTAAAAGCAAATAGTTTTTTAAGTAAAAAGAAAAAATATTGGATTTGTATTGAATGGTTTGGGTTGTTTTACGGAACAATTATTTATAAGAATTCTGTAAAAATATTAGTAAAAATAAGAAAGGTTTGTCGTTTTTAATAACGTTTATTGCCAGTAAATTACGATTTTAGTAGTCTATGATTCAAAAAAATGTAAAACTTTTTAACTAATGCAAAAAACAAGAATACTTTTTATAGTAGACAGTTTTCCTACATTATCAGAAACTTTTATTGTTAATCAAATTACTGGATTAATTGATGAGGGATATGATATCCGTATTTTTTCTATTGCAGAAAACAAAAAAGTAAAAATACATCAAGTAATTAAAGAATACCGTTTATTAGAAAAAACATATTATAATACAATACGTATTCCTGTAAAAAAATATAAGCGAATATTGTATGCGTTAACGTTACTTATTTCTAAGTTTTATAAAATACAATGGAGGATATTATTTAATACGTTAAATATTAAAAAACATAAAAAAGAAGCTTATAATTTAAACCTATTTTATAAAAGTATTTATTTTGTTTTTAATAAAATGCCTCATATTATTCATGTTCATTTTGGACATAACGGAATTAAATTTTCGGAATTAAAAGACCTAAATATTATTCCATCATCAGTTAAAATAGTAGTAACATTTCATGGCTATGATTTGTTTCCAAATAAAGAAACATTTTATCGAAATAAATATAAATTACTCTTTAAAAAAGCAACTGTTTTTACAGTAAATACGGTTTATCTAAAAAACCTTTTAAAGGCTGTAAACCCTCGGTTAAAAAATATAGAATTATTACCAATGGGACCTAATTTAAAGTTGTTTAAGGTAAAAAAAGCGAACAAAAGAAATACCGAAGAGCCTATTAATATTTCTTATTGTGGCAGGCTTATTAACTTAAAAGGGAGTTGTTTAATGATTGATATTGCTAAGGTTTTAAAAGAAAAAGAGATTTCTTTTAAAATGAATATTATTGGCGAAGGAGAATTAATGGACGAGCTACAACAAAAAACAAAAGATTTTAACCTTGAGAATTTTATTAAATTTTATGGAGGGCTGTCTCAAGAAAAAATAAAAAATATATTTAAAGAAAGTCATCTTTTTATATCACCAGGTATCGAAGATGAAGTTACTAAAAGAGCAGAAACACAAGGTTTGGTAATACAAGAAGCGCAAGCTATGGCATTGCCTGTTTTAGTGTCTGATGCTGGTGGTATGCAATATGGTATGATAGATGGTAAAACAGGGTATGTACTACCGCAAAAAGATATAAATGCTTTTGTAAATAAAATAATTTATTTGAAAGAGAATGAAGAAGTGAGGCAAATAATGGGAAATTACGGAATGAGGTATGTTAATAATCATTTTACAACAACTAAATTAACAAAAGATTTAATAGATAAAGTATATTACTATGAATAACCCATTGGTTTCTATAATTATACCAACGTATAACCGAGCTCATTTAATTACTGAAACGTTAGATTCTATTGTAGCTCAAACGTATACCAATTGGGAGTGTATTGTGGTAGATGATGGCTCTACAGATAACACATTGGCTGTTTTAGATGAGTATTTGCAAAAAGACAATCGTTTTCAATATTATAAAAGACCTAATGATAGCATTAAAGGAGCAAATGCCTGTAGAAATTACGGATTTAAAGTATCAAAAGGAGAATATATAAATTGGTTTGATAGTGATGATTTGATGCACCGAGAACACTTAGAAAAAAAAGTAACCTGTTTTATTAAAAATAAAAAGAATGATTTTGTAATTTGTAAAAGTCAAAATTTTGATGATAAAATAGACGAAAAAGGATGGAAGTCTAATATGTTAATGACGGGAGATTTATTTGAAAATTATATTTCAGGAAAAACAACCATACTTATGGTTAGCCCTATGTGGCGAAAATCTCTTCTATTAAAATATAACCTATTTGATGAAACCATTAAACAAAACCAAGACCTAGAGTTGTATTCTAGAATAATAGATAAAGAGCAATCAATTGATTTTATAGATGAGGTTTTAATTTATGTAAGAGAAAATAATGAATCAATTACAGTAAAAAATAATAAAAGACAGTATCATATAGCTTCCTTTTTAGAAGTAAAAAGAAGAATTTTAATACTTGATTCTTCATTAAAAAATAAAGAAATTTCAAAAATTATTCTAATACAAATTTTAAAAGTATTTAGATATTTAATTAAACAAAGAGAGTATCATAAAGCTACAGAAATTATAAAATTTATAAACGTAGAGTACAAAGAAACCATTTATCATAAAAATTTATACAAAATAAAAACGTATTATTATTTAATGAAGTGTTTAAAAAAAGGAGAATTTAAATTTAAAAAATTACTTCAAATAACGTAGTTAAATGGATTTAAGAAACAAAAATATTGTATTAATTATAAAAGCACCTGTTTTAGGAGGAGCAGAAAGACAAGCAATTGGTTTTGCTAAATTTGCAAAACAAGAGTTAAATTGTAATGTCTCTTTTATAGCTACCCATTCTGGAGAAATGTCTACAGAATTTAAAAATTTTTTAAATGAAATTGAACTTGATGAAGTTAGTTATTATGGAAAATTTATTCTAAAAATTGATAATCAATTTTCTATTAAAAATTTAAAAGACATTTTAAAAACAGTACGGTATTTAATTAAAATGATTTACCATGTAAGAAAGAAAAAACCTTATATGCTTGTCCCTTTTTTAAACCCACCATCTAAACTAGCGGTGTTAATTTATAAATTTACAGGAGCCAAATACACATTTTGGCATCAATTAGGCTTAGATTTTTTTACAAAAGATTTGTTAGAAAAATATGCTATTCGCAAAACACCTTTGTTTATTGCTAATGCTTACAATGGTTTAGATTTAATTACAAATGATTACAATGTACCGCCTTCTAAATTATTTTGTTTACCACAATATATTTCTATAGATAAACAGGTTTTAAATAAAATTACTTTAAAAAATGAATTTCAGATAGATCAAAAAGATCTTGTGATAGGAATGATATCTCATTATAGAAAAGAAAAGTTACATCAATTATTGTTAGAAGTATTTAATAAATTAAGTACTAAATATAATAACATACACTTGGTGCTTTTGGGAGATAAAAAAAGTGGCTTGGAAACAGAATTCAACTTTAATTTATTAAAAGATCAAATTAAAACTTTAAACGTTAACTCTAAAGTTAGTTTGTTATCTGATGTACCGGTAGAGAAAGTATTAAATATGTTAGATATTGCTGTATTAGTTTCTACCTTAGAAGGAACCCCAAATGTAGTTTTAGAGTACATGTTATACGGGGTACCTGTAGTTTCTACCAATCATTCTGGATGTGAAAAATTACTTAAGGATAAAGAAATGTTAATTACAAATAATTCAATAGAATTATATAATAAATTAGAATATCTTATAAATAATAGTGCAGAAAGAGAAAGAGTAGGTTTAAATAATAAAATAAAAATTAATGAGTATAGCAAAGAAAATTATTTTAAAAAATTTACTGCTATTTTTAATTCTTTAAGTTAATCTTATTTATCCTTCATAAGGATAAATAAGAGCTTCTCTACATCAATAAAAATTAGGTATGTTTTAACATAAAGAGGATTTCTAAAATATAATTATACTAGTATAGTATATAAGAAGTCTTTTGAAATCTGTTAAGTGAATATTATTTAAGTTGATTGTAATTAGTGGATAGAGTGTTTTGAGAAGTTAAAGTAAAATATAATGAAAATTGAAAATGAAAGAAAAAGCAACAATAGGTTTTTTAACTAGTTTAGACCCTAAAGACAAACGATCTTGGTCTGGCACACAATATAGAATGTTAACTGCTCTAGAAAAAGAATTTGAAGAGGTTGTTATATTAGGGCCAATACCAAGACCAAGAATAATTGGAGGTATAGTAGTGCGTATAGATAGGGTAACTCAGTTTTTTTTTAAGAAAAAGTATAATAGAGAACAGAATATCTTAAAAAGTATTTACTATTATTTTTTTGTAAAAAAGAAAATTAAAAACTCTAAAATAGATCTTATTTTTTCTTCTTCTGCAGGACCTGAAATTTCTTTTATTCAAACTAAAATACCAATTTGTTATTTAGCCGACGCTTCATTCGATCAATTATTGGGATATTATCCTAACTACTCAAACTTCGCTTCATTTTCTATATCAGAATCTAGATTTATTATGAAAAAAGCAATTGATAAATCTCATAGTTACGTGTTTCCTTCAGATTGGGCAGCAAATTTCGAAATAAAAAAATACAATCTAAAAAAAGAAAAAGTTCATGTAGTAAAATTTGGTGCTAATATGGATTATGTGCCCGATGTATCTAAGATTTTAAATAAAGCCTATAATTCTGAGATTAATTTGCTTTTTTTAGGTAGAAATTGGGAAAGAAAAGGGGGAGATATTGCATTTGAAACCTTAAAAATCCTTCTTGAAAAAGGACTAAACGTAACACTAACGGTTTGTGGTTGTGTACCTCCTGTTCAGCACACTAAAATGAAAGTAATTCCTTTTTTAAATAAAAATTTAGATAAAGAAATGGAAGAGTTTCACGAGTTACTTTATCAAAGTCATTTGTTATTTGTACCTACAAGGTCTGAGTGTTATGGTATCGTTTTTTGTGAGGCAGCCGCTTTTGGTATTCCGGTTATAACTACCGATACAGGAGGTGTAAGTACCATTGTTAAAAATGGGGTTAATGGTTATACCTTGCCTTATAATGCAACTCCGTTAGCCTATGCTAATCAAATTGAAAATTTATTAAATAACCAAAATTTAATAAATGAAATGGTAAAAAACTCTCTAGAAAAATTTAAAAAAGAATTAAATTGGGATGTTTGGGGAAAAGAAATGAGAGGAATTATGATGGAAACAATTCGTAATAAGGATAATTAAATTATGAAAATTCTCTTCGTTTGCCTTCAATATATTCATGCCGCTAGGTGGATCAATCAGTTAAAAGATTCTGGACATGAAATTTATGTTTTTGATTGTTTAGACAACAAAATTCATAAAGATTTATTATGGACAAATTATACTACAAATTGGAATAAGAGAAAAATTCCTTATTTGAAAGGAGAGTATTTTTTAGAAAAAAAAATGCCAAGAGTTTTTAAAAAAATAGAGCCTTATTTAAAAGTTACTGCTTCAGAAAAACTAGAAGAATTAATCAAAGAAATAAAGCCAGATTTGGTGCATTCTCTAGAAATGCAATCGCAAACTTATCCTTTGTTAAAAGTTAGACAAAAAATTGATTTTAAATGGGCATATTCGTGTTGGGGAAATGATATTTATTTTTTTAAGGATAAACAAGAGCATAAGTTAAAGATTATTAATTGTGTGCATACAATAGATTATTTTTTTCTAGAATGTAAAAGAGATAAGGAATTGATAAAATCAATTTCTATGCAATCTAATATTTTAGGAATTAATTTTCCTGGAGGAGGAGGATATGATATACAACACTATCAAAAATTTAATATACCTGTTAAACAAAGAAATTTAATCATTTTAAAAGGGTATCAACATAATTTTGGCAGAGCATTATTTGTTTTAAAAGCATTGGTTTTAATTATTGATAAATTAAAAGATGTTGATATTTATGTATATTCTGCCCATAGAAGTGTTGAAGAAGAAATTATACGAATCAATTTAAAATACAATTTAAATATTCAATATTCAACCAGAGACAATCAAATTAGTCATGATGAATTATTAAAAAAGTTTGGAAGTGCAAAAATTGCTATTGGTAACAATATTTCAGACGGTGTGCCAAATACACTTTTAGAAGCTATTATTTCTGGTGCTTTTCCTATTCAATCAAATCCAGGTGGAGCTTCAGAAGATTATATAAAAGATGGTGAAAATGGATTTTTAATTAAAAATCCAGAAGATGCTTTTGAAATTTCCCAACTTATAATAAAAGCATTAAATTCGCCAGATTTACTTTGTAAAGCTTATAAACTTAATCAAGAAATAAAGGTAAAGTTAGATAAAGAAATTATTAAGAAAAATACCTTAAAAGCGTATTTAAAAATCAATAAACAAATTATTGATAAAAAATGATGGTAAAAAAAACAATTCTCTACATTACAACAGATTTATTATTTTTAAAAAATGATTTTTCAGGCGGTTCTGTAGTGCAAAAAAGTCACTTATCAATACTATTGGGGTTAGGATATGCTATTAAAATTCTTTATGTAAACACAGGTAATTTCTCTAATAATGCTCCTCGTTTTGTTTCAAAAAATAAAACTATTTTTTTTAAAGATCATCCTATTTTAGTAGATGAAATTGCTTTAAGTTTAACAAATGTAAAAGTAAATATATTTACAAAAATTACTCAAATACTAGGCAATCCTACAGGGTATTATTATAAATTTATAAATGATCAAAACAATTCTTTTTTAAATAAGTATATAGAACAAAATAATTTTCATTTTGTTTGGGCACAGTGGTATTATGCCGGTTTATTAGCTGTAAATTTAAATATTACTTCTTTTTATGTACACCATGATTGGCAGTATAAATTAATGAAATTTAAAAATAAAAAAAGCTTTAAAACATCAATTATAACATTTTCTAAAAAAAGAATAGAAAATAAAATGATTAAAAATATTGATGCTATTATTTCTGTTTCTGATTCAGATAATCAGTATTTTAATGAGTTAAAATACAGCTCTATTTACCTGCCTGTAACTTATAGTTTTAATCATATTAAAAAAAGTACAGCTAAAAGTACCGCATCATTAGTGCATTTAGGAAGTTTAAATACAACCGCCAATAGAGTGGGGTTAAAAAACTTTTTACGAAACTGTTGGCCCAGTATAAAAAAACAATTGCCTAATGTTTTATTAGAAATAATTGGTGAAATGCCAGACAATGATAACGATTTGATTTGTTTAATTGATCAAGATAAAAATATTAAAGTACATGGTTTTGTAGAAGATTTAACTGCGGTTATGCATCCTTATGATATACATTTAATTCCTTGGAATCAAGACACTGGTGTTAGAACAAGAATTCCGCTAATTTTTTATAATAAACAATGTTTAGTTGCTATGAAAAATGGAGTAGGCGGAACTGCAGAAATAACAAATAATTTTAATGCAATATTAAGTGATAATTGGGCAGATTATGCTAAAAGTATTATTAAATGCTATAATGATACTAATTTTAGAAAGGAACTCTCAAATAATGGATTTAATAGTTATCAAGAAAATTTTTCACACGAATCGCAATTTGTAAGGGTAAAAAATTTTATTTTAAAGATGAAAAAATAATGAATAATGTAATTTTATCATATAATATTAAAACGCTTAAATGGCAGTATTTAAATAAAACATACAATTCTTTTTTTGAAGGGTTAAAAGACTTGTCTTTAACCAATAAGGTGGTAGCTTGGTGTTATAATGCTAAAGATCAAAAAGAATTAGATGCTTACTTAGATGAAAATAATTTTGGTGATATACCAGAATTAATCACTTTTGGGTCTCATTTGTTTTTAGAAAATACAGAGTATTTAGAGTTTAGTAATGTTTATTTTAATAAATTTAGTAAAAACGATACCAATACATTTGATACTTGGCGGGTTCGATCTAATATAGGTATTATTAGTGCCTCTGTAGTTAATGAATTAGCGGTTTATAGTTTTCCTAAAAACTACAAATCTGCCCTTGCTGTTTTAGGATATGCTTCTTTTTTTATAGGTGCTATTGTTAGTGTTTCAAATGATAAACGGTTTTCTAATTTTTTTATAGAGGGATTAACTAACAAAGAATATATAGATTTTATTAGTTACTCAAAAAAGAAAAAATGGGTTTTTTATTATCTTTTAAGTAAACTTATTTTTGATAAAAAATTAGTTTTACCTGGAACAAATATTTTTAAAAATAACTATCAAGGTTTTCAGCATAAGAAAGCAATTTGGAAAGAGATTCATCAGCAAGAAATTGATATGAATAAGATTAAGGTAGATGCCTTTATTCCTACCTTAGGAAGACCCAATTTTGTTTTAGAAACATTACAATCTATAGAGGATAATAATTTCCCAATAGATAAATTTTTTATTGTAGAGCAAAAATTACCAGGTCAAGAAAAAACATTATTAGATGCCGTTTTATCTAGAAAATGGAGTTTTAAAATAGAACATGTTTTATTAGATAAATTAGGCTTATGTAATGCTAGAAACGTTGGTTTATCTAGTAGTAATGCAGATTATATTATTATGTTTGATGATGATATTTTAATAGACAACCAACCTAATTTAATTGAAAATTTAATTAAAAAACTAGAATTTACAAAATCAAAAATGATTTCTTTTGCAACCAACAATATTCAAGGAAATATTGCTGCACAATTATCTTACACAGTAGCGGGTTGTTCTACTTTATTTAAAAATAAAGATATTTTGCCTTTTAATATTCAAATAGAAGGTTTTGGTTCTGATGATCAGGAATATAATTTTAATGTACATCATAATGCTCAACGTGTTGTTTTTACAAGTGAAGAGTATATGAACCATTTAAAAGCTCCGATGGGAGGTTGGCGTTTTGATGCAAGAGAATATTTACCTTGGTATAAGGATGATTTAATAGTACCGCTACCTGGTCCGGTTACCTTATATAGATACATAAAATATGCCTCTAAAAATCAATTAAAGGGATACAAAATGTTTGTTTTTTTTAAATATTATAAATTTAAAATTTGGAAACTTTCATTGTTTAACAAAAGGTGGAATAAATCTCTTTTCTGGGCAAATGAAATATTAAAAGATAAAGTAAAAATAAATATTGAAGAAGGAATTAAATCGATATAAAATAAATAGCATATGATATTTACAATTGCAGAAATAGGACAAGCACATGATGGCAGTTTAGGGGTTTTACATTCTTATATTGATGCAGTTGCTAAAACAGGAGTAGATGCAATTAAATTTCAAACGCATATTGCAGCAGCAGAAAGTAGTATTTACGAACCTTTTAGAGTAAAGTTTTCTAAACAAGATAAAACACGTTTTGATTATTGGAAACGTATGGAGTTTTCTTTAGAGCAATGGAAAGAAATAAAAGCACATTGTGATGAAGTAGGCTTAGAATTTATGAGTTCTCCTTTTAGCAATGCAGCTGTAGATTTATTAGAAAAAGTAGGGGTAAAAAGATATAAAGTAGGCTCTGGAGAAGTTAATAATTTTTTACTGTTAGAAAAAATTGCAAAAACAGGTAAACCTGTAATTATTTCTTCGGGTATGAGTTCTTTTAAAGAATTAGATGCTACGGTAGCTTTTTTAAAAACAAGAAATGTAGCGTATTCAATATTACAATGTACTACTTCTTACCCAACAAAACCAGCTCAATTTGGGTTAAATATTATAGAGCAGTTAAAAAATAAATACAAAGTTAAAGTTGGTTTTTCAGATCATTCATCTTCTATAGAAGCATGTATTGCTGCAGTAGCTTTAGGGGCCGAAATTTTAGAATTTCATGTAGTTTTTGATAAAGAAATGTTTGGTCCCGATGCAAAATCATCATTAACAATTAATGAAACTACACAATTAATAAAAGCTGTAAAAAATATTCATGAATCTTTACTTGCTCCGATTGATAAAAATGATAATTCTGCTTTTTTAGAATTAAAGAGTATTTTCGAAAAATCGTTAGCTATTAATAAAGATTTACCTAAAAACCACATACTTACTTTTGATGATTTAGAGGCGAAAAAACCGAAAGATTTTGGTATTTTAGCTTCGGATTATGAAAAAGTTATTGGAAAAAAACTAAAAAATTCTATGTTAAAATGGGACTTCTTAAATGAGTCGGATATTATATGAGCAAAAGAAAAATATGTGCTGTAGTAACAGCTAGACCTTCGTACAGTAGAATAAAAACAGCACTTTTAGCAATTAAAAATCACCCAGAATTAGAATTGCAATTAGTAGTTGCGGGTTCTGCTTTGTTAGGGCGTTATGGTAATGCTGTAGATTTTATAGAAAAAGACGGATTTGTTGTTGATGAAAAAGTTTTTATGGTTTTAGAAGGTGAAAATAAAACCGCTATGGCAAAAACTACTGGTTTAGGTGTTATGGAATTAGCAAATGTATTTTATAAATTAAAACCAGATGCGGTAATTACAATTGCAGATAGGTTTGAAACAATTGCAACATCTATAGCGGCAGCTTATCAGAATATTCCATTAATTCATATACAAGGAGGTGAGGTAACGGGTAATATAGATGAAAAGGTTAGGCATGCAAATACCAAGTTAGCAGATATTCATTTAGTAGCCTCTGAAGAAGCAAAAGAAAGAGTTATAAAATTAGGCGAAGAACCAGATTTTGTAATTAATACAGGCTGTCCATCAATAGATTTAGCGAAGGAAATAAAAGAAAATCCTAAATTAACATTTAATCCTCTAGAAAAATATGGAGGAGTAGGTGCTAATGTAGATTGGCAAAATAAAGGCTATATTGTTGTAATGCAACATCCCGTAACTACAGAGTATGAAGCGGCAAAAGAAGATGTTTTAAAAACATTAGAAGCGGTTACAGAGTTAGATATACCCACTTTTTGGTTTTGGCCAAATGTAGATGCAGGTGCAGACGGAACTTCTAATGGTATTAGAACTTTTAGAGAAATAAATAAACCGCAGAATATCCATTTTTTTAAAAATATGGAACCACAAGATTTTTTAAAACTTTTAGTAAATAGTAAATGTTTAATAGGAAACTCTAGTGTTGGTATTAGAGAATGTTCTTATTTAGGAGTACCTGTTGTTAATATTGGTACTCGTCAAAATAGAAGACAAAGAGGCAACAATGTTGTAGATGTTAGTTATGATAAAGAAGGTATTAAAGAAGCAATACTTAATCAAATAGAGAACACCAAGATCAGTTCGTCTACAATTTATGGAGATGGAGCATCTGGACAAAAAATGGCAGATGTTTTATCTAAAATACCTTTAAAATTTCATAAAACAATTACATATTAATGAGAATTTTAGGTTTAATTCCGGCTAGAGGAGGTTCTAAAGGAGTACCTGGTAAAAACATAAAGTTACTAGGTAATAAGCCATTGTTAGCGTATACTTCTGAAATAGCACTGCAATCTAACTATTTGGTAAAAACAGTATTAAGTTCTGATGATGATAAAATTATAGAAGTAGCTAAAAGTTTAGGAGTAGAAATACCCTTTAAAAGGCCTTCTAATTTGGCAGAAGATAGTTCGCCAACATTGCCTGTAATAAAACATGTACTAGATTATTACAAGGCTAAAGGAGAGTTTTTTGATGCCGTTTGTTTATTACAAGTAACAAGTCCTTTTAGAACATTAACGTTTTTAGATGAAGCTTTAAATAAGTTTATAAATTCAGATACAGATTCTTTAGTCTCGGTGCAAGAAGTACCTCATGAATATAATCCGCATTGGACATTTGAATTAAATAAACAAGGCAATCTAAAAATAGCTACAGGAGAAACCGAAATTATAACTAGAAGACAAGAGTTACCAAAAGCTTATCATAGAGACGGTAGTATTTATATCACTAAAACGGCTGTTATAGAAAAACAAAATTCGCTTTTTGGTAATAGTATTTCTTATATAGAATCTCCTAAAGAATTTTATGTTAATATTGATACCTTAAAAGACTGGGAAAAAGCAGAATTATTATTAAAAAATAATATTTAATTTATGTTGTTCAATTCGTTTGAATTTCTTGTCTTTTTAACTATTGTATTTATTTTATATTGGTTTGTTTTTAAAAAATTAAAAACTCAAAATATATTAATTTTAGTAGCCAGTTATGTTTTTTATGGATGGTGGGATTGGCGATTTTTATCTCTTATTTTTTTAAGCACTTTAGTAGATTATACATTAGGGTTAATGTTAAAAAAGACAGCTAATGTTAAAAAAAGAAAATTATTATTATATAGTAGTTTGCTTTTTAATTTAGGAATGTTAGGCTTTTTTAAATATTATAATTTCTTTATTCATAGTTGGGTAGAAGCTTGGTCTAGTTTAGGAGTAACAATGCACGTAAGCTCTTTAAATATTATATTACCAGTAGGAGTTTCTTTTTATACTTTTCAAACATTAAGTTATACCATCGATATTTATAAAGGTAAATTAGAACCTACAAAAGATTTTATTTCTTTTGCAAGTTTTGTGTCTTTTTTTCCGCAACTTGTTGCAGGACCAATAGAAAGAGCTACAAATTTATTACCTCAATTTTTTAGAAAAAGAGAATTCGATTATTCTTTAGCAGTTTCTGGAATGAAATTAATTTTATGGGGATTGGTAAAAAAAGTGGTTATTGCAGATTCTTGTGCAACTTTAGTAAATTTAATATTTGCAGATTACCAAAATGAATCTGGGTTAGCTTTAATTATGGGCGCTATTTATTTCGCTTTTCAAATTTATTGTGATTTTTCTGGGTATTCAGATATTGCTATTGGTACAGCAAGGTTATTTGGGTTTAAATTAATGAGAAACTTTAATTATCCGTATTTTTCTAGAGATATAGCAGAGTTTTGGAGGCGATGGCATATTTCTTTAAGTACTTGGTTTAGAGATTATTTATACATTCCTTTAGGAGGCTCTAGAGGCACTTTAAAATTAAAAATTAGAAACGTATTTGTAATATTTTTAGTTAGTGGTTTTTGGCATGGAGCAAATTGGACGTTTATTGCTTGGGGCGGATTGAATGCTTTGTTTTTTTTACCTTTACTATTAAGTAATAAGAATAGAAATAATTTAAATGAAGTTGCAGAAAATAGTTTGTTACCAAGTTTAAAAGAGCTTTTACAAATACTATTTACTTTTTTCTTAACAACTTTTGCATGGATATTTTTTAGGTCAGAAACCATAACAGATGCTATACACTATATTCAAAAAATAGTAGATTTTGGTAGTTTTTTTCCAACTGTAATTCGCCATAAAAAGGCCATACCTTTACTCGTAATTTTTATTATTATAGAATGGTGGTCTAGAAAAAAAGAGTATCCTTTAGTATTTGATAAAAAATATCGAAACTTTTTTTATGTTTTCTTTGTTTTTGTACTATTATATTTTATTTCTGCGGATGATAAATCTTCATTTATTTATTTTCAATTTTAAAAGGCAACTTAAGTAGATGAAAAAATTTATTTTTAAGGTAATTGTTAAAATCGTAATTTTTATTTCTCTGATAATATTACTTATTGGAGGGGCTATATTATTTAATTTTAATCATAAAGAAGATTATCCTGCGGCAATAAAAAATAAATACGAAAGATTAGATTCTTTAAAACACACCCAAAAACTTATAATTTGTGGTGGTTCTAGTTCTGCTTATGGTATTAACAGTGCATTAATTCAGAAAAACTTTCATATTCCCGTTGTAAATACCAGTCTAGCAATGAGTTTAGGGAGTAATTTTCAGTTAAACCTTACAAAAGATTATATAACAAAAAATGATATTGTTTTATATATTCCTGAATATGAATTTTATTATAGAAATGAAAACGGAGACGATTTTTTGTACACCACCTTTTTTTATTATCCAAAAATAGTGAAAGATTTTAATGCATCACAAAAAATAAATTTAAGAAATAAAATAACTAAACTTTCAATAGATTTTTATATTGGTGCTATTAGAAAGCTTTTTAAAGCTAAAAAAACAGCTACTTCTTTACAATACAATAGAGCTTCTTATAATTATATGGGGGATAATATTAGTTTAGTTTATAATAATGATTCTAAAATTAAACCTCAAGATAAAACACGTTACCAGGGATTAAACGGAATGAAAGTTAGCGGTAATTTTATAACTGCAATAAAAAAAATGAATGAATTCTGCATTCAAAAAGGAGCAAGGTTTATTATTGCTTTTCCCCCAATTGAAAAATCTCAATTTGATACAGGTTTCTTAAAAGATATAAATATTGTAAAAAAAGAAACAAATATTAAGTTTATGGGGTTACCTAGTGATAATGTGTATACGTCTGATTTTTTTTATGATAGTAGCTATCATTTAAATGGTAAAGGAAGAGTTATTAGGACTAAGAAATTAATAGAGAATCTAAAAAAAGAAATAGAATAAATGTGTGGAATTGCAGGGATAGTTGGTGATCTTTCGAGTAAAGAATTGCTGTTTAAAATGTTAGATTCTCAAAAACATAGAGGTCCAGATAATACAGGAAGTTGGTGTAATGATAATGTTTTTTTAGGTCATAATAGGTTGTCTATTATAGATTTATCAGAAGAAGCAAATCAACCATTTACAGATTCCTCACAAAGATATCAGATAATTTTTAATGGTGAAATTTATAATTATATCGAATTAAAAAAGGAGTTAGATTATAATTTTAGCACCAATTCAGATACAGAAGTATTATTAGCAGCATACATAAAATGGGGTACAAAATGTTTAGAACGCTTAAACGGTATGTTTTCTTTTGCAATTTGGGATACTTTAAATAAAACCCTTTTTGCGGCTAGAGATCGTTTTGGAGTAAAACCTTTTTTTTATCATTTAAAAGAAAATACCCTCTACTTTTCATCAGAAATTAAAGCACTGCATGCTGCCGGAATTGATAAGCTGCCAAATAAAAAAGTTTGGGCAAGTTATTTTGCCTATGGTAGTTATGGTATGCCAGAAGAAACTTTTTTTGATAAAATAAATCAATTACCAGGCGGACATTTTTTAGAGTTAAAACAAGGGAATTTACAAATAAAAAAATGGTATTTCTTTGAAGAGGAAATTAAAAAACACCAACAAATAGAACCTTATAAAATTGTAAAGAAGAAATATACAGCACTATTAAGCAATAGTATTTCTTTACGATTTAGATCAGATGTTTCTGTAGGTTTTAATGTAAGCGGAGGTTTAGATAGTTCTGCCTTACTTGCTTTTGTAAACCAACTGAATCCGCGTAAAAAAGAAGTTATAAAAGCATATAGTTTTTACACAGAAGATGAAAGGTATGATGAGTTACCTTGGGTAGAAGAAATGATTTCTTTAACAAAAAATCCATTAGAAAAAGTAAAATTATTGTCTGGTGAAGTTTGTGAGAGATCAAAAAAAGTATCGTATTTTCAAGACGAGCCTTATGGTGGTATACCAACAATTGCCTATGCTAAGATTTTTGAGCAAGCAAGAAAAGATAAAACGTTGGTTTTGTTAGATGGTCAAGGAATGGATGAGCAGTGGGCGGGTTACGATTATTATACACAAAATAATAATTCTATAATTCAAGGAGTAAATAAATCTCCTTTTAAAACAAATGTTCTGTCTAAAGAAATTCTAGATTTAGCTCAAAAACCTAAGTATCCAAAACCTTTTAAAGATGAGGTTTTAAATAAACAATATAGAGATTTGTTTTATACAAAAATACCAAGAGCTTTAAGGTTTAATGATAGAGTATCAATGGCATCTAGTACAGAATTAAGAGAGCCTTTTTTAGATTACAGGTTGGTAGAATATGCATTTGCACAACCCTTAGAATATAAAATTAAAAACGGTATTCAAAAATATTTACTTAGAAATATCGTGTCAGAACATTTAAGTGATTCTATATCTTATGCACCTAAAAGACCATTGCAAACCCCTCAAAGAGAGTGGTTGGGTACCGAGTTAGAAACATTTGTAGATCAGGAAATAGAAAAAATAGAGAAATCAGAATTTTCTAGTTGGTTTGATACCGAAGTTTTAAAGCAAGAATGGAAAAATTATGTAGACGGAGATAATCAATCTAGTTTTCATATTTGGCAATGGTTAAACTTTAGTTTGTTAATGAATAGTTAATTTTTATTGATGGTTCTTTTGTTAGTAAATGATAGAATAACTACCTTGCAAGCGATTTTTAATGAAGCCTCCACAAAGATTAAAAATAGATAAAAAATGCAATTATATAATTGTTTATAAGTGTTTTAGGGAGCGTAATGAAAGATCAGTTTTATAAAAAAGTAGTCGTTTTAGGAAGAGTAAATAAGGTTGGTAATCAATTTAATGGTATTGTTTTTAAAAAAACAAACATTTTTTGTTGCAAAGACGTAGCTTCCTTTCTTTATTCTTCAATTAAAAAAATAAAGGGATTTAGCATTCCTTTGGTAAAAATAAATATTTTTTTTCATCAAAAATTAATCCCATTTAAAGATGTCGTTTATCAAGTTTCTGTTAAACGGAATTCTTTTAAGGTAGAAAATTTATATATATAAACAATAGTGAATGCAAGAAGGTAAAAATATTTTTTTATTAGTACAATCTGGGTATAGCGCTAAAAACTTTGTGTTATCGGGTTTTTTAAACCAAGAGAAAGCCAAAATTACTTTTTGGTCAGATCAAGATTATATAGCTCAGTACAATATTGATAATAAAATTGTAAAATTACCCAAGTATGATTATGATGGGAAATTAAATTTTATTCAGAAAATAAAAAACAAAGCAGAGCTTTTTTTTAACGTTAAAACATTTAAAAATAAGGATTATTTATTTTATTTAATAGGAATTAATAAGAATAACAATCTTAAATTACGTTTAAAAAAAATAGTAATTACAATAATCGCTAAAGTTTTTTCTACCCAAAAAGGAATTGAATATTTAGACCAACCATTTTATAAAGCTACAAGAAAAACAAGTTATTATAAAGCCTGTAAAACGCAACTGTTAAAACACAAACCTAGTGTTGTTTTTTGTACGCATCAGAGAGCTAGTAGTGGGGTTGCACCTATGTTGGCTGCTAAAGATTTAGGAATAAGAACCATTTGTTTTATCCATTCTTGGGATAATATTCCTAAGGGAGTTCAATTAATTAAAGCAGATGAATATTTTGTATGGAGTTCTTATATGAAAAAAGAAATGTTAACGCATTATCCTTTTTTAGAATCAACTCATATTAAAATAACAGGAACACCACAGTTTGTACCTTATTTTGATAAAAATTATTTGTTACAAAGAGCTGATTTTTTATCACAATTTAATTTAGAAACCGCTAAAAAGTTTATTCTTTTCTCTGGAAACGATAAGACCACCTCACCTAATGATCCTGTTTTTTTACAAGATCTTTGTAAAGCAGTGTTACAACTTAACAGTAATGAGGACAACTATAGAATTATATTTCGTCCGAATCCTATTGATAGAAATGATGGGTTTGATGAAGTTTTAGCAGAGTATCCCAATCTTATAACAGAGCTAAAACCAGAATGGTTTGGAAGCGAAACTTTTTTATGGAATAAAGGAGGGCCAAGTAAAAGTGATCTTGTTTTATTAGTAAATACTATTTTTCATTCAGAATTAGTTGTAAATATGGGGTCTACAATGGCTCTAGACGCAGCTTTATTAGGTAAACCATCTTGTTACATTAATTATGATGTAGAAAGTAACTATAATTGGACGGTTAAAAGAATTTATAGATTTATCCATTTTGATATGATAAAAAAAATAAACCCTGTTTTTTGGATAAATAAAAGAGAAGATGTGTATAATGTAGTTAAGGATGCTTTAGAAAACCCAGTTAAAACCTTAGCAGGTAGGGAACAGTGGATAAAAACAATTACAACGTTACCAATTGAAGATACAAATAAAAGAATGTGGAATTTTATATTGAATAAGAATGAAGTTTAGCTTAATTATTTGTACATATATGCGTTCTGTTGCAATTATAAAATTGCTAAAATCTGTAGAAAAACAAGAATTGTATCCCAATGAAATTATTATTGTTGATGGTTCTACGGATGATAAAACAACCATTGTTTTAAATGAAAATAAGTTTAAAAATCTTAATTATTTTAAAGTTGATGATTCGGATAGAGGTTTAACAAAACAACGTAATTTTGGTATACATAAAGTATCAGAAAATATGGACGTTGTTTGTTTTTTAGATGATGATATTATTTTAGAAGAACCTTATTTTAAAAATTTAATAGCTACTTATAAAACATATCCAGAGGCAGGTGGAGTAGGAGGTTATATTTTAAATGAAGTAAAATGGAAGGCTTTAAAGAAAGGTGAAAAGCCAAGTTTTAAAGAGTATGAAATAGATGGATATGTTAGAAATTTAGGAAGTAGAAATGTTTTACGAAAGCAACTAGGATTACTATCTGATAAACCACCTTGTATAATGCCAGAATTTTCAAATGGATTTTCTGTGGGTAACTTACCTCCAAATAATAAAATATATAATGTAGAATATTTTATGGGAGGAGTATCTTCTTTTAAAAAGGATGTGGTAGATACTATCAAATTCTCGGAATATTTTGAAGGCTATGGTTTGTATGAAGATTTAGAATATTGTTTAAGAGTATCTAGAAAATATAAATTGTTTGTAAATACATCTGCCACTTTATATCATTATCATGAAGATGGTGGAAGACCGAATAAGTTTGCTTACGGAAAAATGGTAATTAGAAATGGATGGTATGTTTGGAGAACAAAATTTCCGAACCCATCTTTAAAAGCAAGACTAAAATGGAATGCTATTGTTTTGTTATTAATGACAATTCGTTTTACCAATTGTTTAAAAGGGGCTAAGAAAAAAGAAGCATTTACAGAAGCTTTAGGACGAAAAATGGGATGGGTTAGTTTAATCTTTAATAAACCTTTAAAAGTATGAAGTTTGCAATTATAACCCATACGAAGCATAAAAGTAAAAATCAACGGTTTTATGCTTATGAACCTTACGTTCGTGAAATGAATCTTTGGTTGCAAAATGTATCAGAAACTAGAATTGTAGCTCCTGTTTCTAGGGATGAAACTTCTGCAATAGAAGTAGCCTACAAAGCAGATAATATTACAGTAAAAAATATTCCTGCTTTTAATATGTTATCATTAAAAACCAAATTTTTTTCAATATTTAAAATGCCTCTTATTTTGTTTCAAATTGCAAAAACATGTTTATGGGCAGATCATATTCATTTAAGATGCCCTGGTAATGTAGGTTTATTAGGTTGTTTTGTACAGGTTCTTTTTCCATTTACACCTAAAACTGTAAAATATGCTGGCAATTGGGATCCTAAAAGTAAACAACCTGTAAGTTATAGAATTCAAAAATGGATAATTTCAAATACTTTTTTAACAAGAAATTGTAAGGTGTTAGTATATGGAGAATGGAAAAACCAATCAAAAAATATAGTTCCTTTTTTTACAGCGTCTTATAGTAATAATGAAATAAGAGAAATACCTGAAAAAGGTTTTTCATCTAAAATTAACTTTATCTTTGTTGGTGCATTTACAAAAGGGAAACAACCGATGTTAAGTGTTAAAGTTGTAGAAAATCTTTTATCAAAAAACATAAACGTTCAGTTAGATATGTATGGTAATGGATTGGAGTTTATGCAGGTTCAAAATTATGTAAAGTTACATAAGCTCGAAGAAAATATTATTTTACATGGTAATCAAACAAAAGAGGTTGTTAAAAAAGGGTTTCAAAAAGCACATTTTTTAATTTTTATATCAAAATCAGAGGGGTGGCCAAAAGTAGTAGCAGAAGCAATGTTTTGGAGATGTTTACCCATTTCATCTAAAGTTTCTT
Organism: Polaribacter butkevichii; assembly: GCF_038024105.1. NCBI lineage: Bacteria > Pseudomonadati > Bacteroidota > Flavobacteriia > Flavobacteriales > Flavobacteriaceae > Polaribacter > Polaribacter butkevichii. The sequence continues at coordinate 1,070,773 of NZ_CP150661.1, read as the reverse complement.
GTATAGAAAATATGTTAGGTTTTGGTACTAGAGGAACAATAGTAGAAAGTAATGTAGGTGAAAATGAAATTGTTACTATTGTTGAAAATTATATTAGTAATTATAATGAGTATCAAAAAGAAGCTCTAAACGCAAAAAATTGGTCGCAAGAATATACTCTAGAAAAGTTTTCATCAGAAATTAAAAAAACACTTTTAAATGCATAAAATAGGAGTTGTACAGCTTATAGATTCTTTAGATGCAGGTGGGGCAGAAGTGTTAGCGGTTAATATTGCTAATGCCCTTTGCAATAAAGGTATTAATGCTCATTTATGTGCAACAAGAAAAGAGGGAGTTTTAAAAACTAATTTAAAAGAAAATATAGGTTTCTTGTTTTTAGAAAGAAAAAAAAGTATCGATTTTTCTGCAATTATTAGATTTAAGAAGTATTTAAAGAAAAACAATATTGGTATTATTCATGCTCATACAACATCTTATTTTTTTGCCGTTTGCGTAAAATTGATCTACCCAAAAGTAAAGATATTTTGGCATAACCACACAGGGAATTATATTAAATTAAAAGGGTTTAAATTTTTTATAATTAAAAATATAAGTGTTTTTTTTGATGCAATTATTAATGTAAATGAAGAGCTTAATACCTGGGCTATAAAAAGACTAAAACATAAAAAATCAGTAAAATTAGATAATTTTCCACAATTTATTAATAAAAGTAGTACAACTAAATTATTTGGAAAAGAAAATAAAAGAATTGTAATTTTGGCTTCTTTAAGAGAGGTAAAGAATCATGTAAGTCTTTTAAAGGCATTTAAATTAATACATAAAAAACACCCTGATTGGACTTTACACATAATTGGAAAAGATTTTAAAGATAAATATTCTAAGAAATTAAATAAATTTATTTTAGAAAAAGAATTAGATAAAAACGTGTTTTTTTATGGCTTATGTTTAGATATAGAATACATACTTAAACAAGCTACAATTGGAGTATTATCATCTAAATCAGAGGGGTTACCTATTTCTTTATTAGAATACGGATTAGCTAAATTACCTGTTGTAGTTACAAATGTTGGGGAGTGTAGCAAGGTGATAATGAATGGTGAATCTGGTATTGTTGTAGAGAGTGAAAATAGTTTAGTATTAGAAAAAGCTTTAGAAGAGTTGATTAATTCAGAAGAAAAGAGAAAAGCTTATGGAGGGCAACATTATAAAAATGTAAATAAAAATTACTCTCAAGAAAGTTTTATAAATCAATTAGTAAAAATTTATACACAATAATTTGATTCAAAAAATATTAAATAACAAGTTATTATTCATATTTATTCATATACTATTTGGGTATTTAGGCACGTTTTCATTTTTTCCTAAAGCTTTTGGGTTGGTTTGTCTTATTGTACCTATTATTTTAATAATAAGTACAAATAATAGAAATGAAGAATCTTTTTTATTTGCTGCTTATATTGTAGGTGCAGAGATATTTGTACGGATGATTGGTGGTTTCTTTTTATATGAAACAGGTAAATATGGTGTTGTATTATTTTTAGCACTAGGTATTTTTATGGGACCGTTTAAGCAAAAATTTTCAATTCATTATCTTTTTTATATTTTATTGTTATTGTTAGGTATTGTTTTTACGCAAGTGCCAGAAGGAGAATCTTTAAGAACTAATATTGTTTTTAATTTAAGTGGACCTATTGTTTTAGGGTTTTCTGCATTATATTTTTACCTAAGACCTATTAGCAAGCAAAAATTAATGGACGGTTTGTTTTTTATGTTATTGCCCTTATTTTCAATGGTTACTTTTTTGTTTTTTAGAACTCCAGATTTAAAAGAAATTGTGTTTGGTACTGCAGCAATGTTTGAAACCACAGGAGGCTTTGGACCTAATCAAGTTGCTACAGCCGTTGGTCTTGGTATGGTAATTTTAACCATCTTTATTTTCTCTAAAGAAAAACTAACAGGTTATCTGTATTTAGATGCTTTTTTTCTAATTTATTTTACATACAGGGGGTTATTAACTTTTTCTAGAGGAGGTATTTTTACGGCGGTTATTGCATTAATCTTTTTTTCATTTTTTTTCATTTTATATAAAAAAATGAGCATGCAAGTTATTTTTAAGTACCTGCTAATTCTAGTTTTTTTTATTGTTGGTATTTGGGTTTATACTTCAAATATTACAGGGGGTATGTTAGATAATAGATATACAGGTAAAAATGCTGCAGGAAAACAAAAGGAAGATATAACTACAGGTAGAGGAGATCTATTATTTTTTCAATTTACAAGTTTCTTTGAGCACCCTTTGGGAATTGGTGTTGGTAATGGTAAATATGAACGAATGAAATCTAATCAAAGAATTACGGCAGCGTCTCATAATGAGGTAGGTAGGTTGGTGGAAGAGCATGGTTTAATTGGTTTTGTACTATTACTTTTGCTGTTAATTATGCCTCTCATTAATTTTTTTAAGAGCAATAACCTGCAAAAAGCATTTATCATTACATTTTATTTAATGTGGTTTTTAACGATAAATCACTCAGCAATGCGAGTAGCCTTACCTGGTTTTATTTATGCTTTAAGTTTGATAAGAATTACACACATAGAAAACGGTTTAATAGATGACAAATAAAAGAATTCTTTATATAGGTAATAATCTTTCAAAAAAATCTAAATATAAAACTTCTATAGCTATTCTTTCAGAACTTTTAGAAAAAGAACGTTTTCAATTAACAGTAGTATCTAACAAACCCAATAAATTAATTAGGTTGTTAGATATGATGTATAAGACTATATTATTAAGAAATAAGGTAGACTTTGTATTAATAGATACATTTAGCACACTAAATTTTTATTATGCTTATATAATAGCTTTAATATGTAAGTTTTTCTCTTTAAAATATATTCCTATTTTAAGAGGAGGAGATTTACCAAAAAGACTACTTAATAATCCAGTATTATCAAAAACTATTTTTAGTAACGCTTATAAAAATGTAGCTCCTTCAAATTATTTAAAAACAGCATTTAAAAAAGAAAACTTTAATTCAGAGTTTATAGCTAATACGATTCCTTTAAGTGATTATCTGTATGTAGAAAGAACTAACATAAAACCTAAATTATTATGGGTAAGATCTTTTAAACATCTGTACAATCCTACCTTAGCAATTAAGGTACTTTTAGAGTTAAAAAAAGAGTATCCAGAAGCTACTTTATGTATGGTTGGTCCGTTTTTAGATGGTTCATATCAGCAGACTGTAAGTTTAGCTCAAAAATATAATTTAGAAGATTCTGTTGAGTTTACAGGTGTTTTAACAAAAGAAGATTGGCATAAAAAAGCAAAAGAATATGATATTTTTATAAATACAACTAATTTTGATAATACACCTATAAGTGTAATTGAAGCGATGGCTTTAGGTTTAACTATTGTTAGTACCAATGTAGGCGGAATGCCATATTTAATTGATAATAAGGTAGATGGTTTGTTAGTAGATAAAGAGAATGTAGGTCAGATGACAAAGGCTATTATTGATGTTATTGAAGGTAAATACGCTACATTATCAAAAAAAGCAAGAGAAAAAGCAGAAACATTCGATTGGGAAATTATAAAGTATAAATGGTTTAAAATTTTAAAATGATTTATAATAAATTAATTGAAAATATTTTTTTACCTATTGGAGATTTTATAAATAAATCATCCTATTTAAAACAATTAAAATATTGGAGAAAGTTAGATACTTTCACTGAAATTGAATTAGAAAATCTTCAAAAAAAGAATTTAAAAAATATTTTAGAGCACACCGTAAATACCGTTTCTAAGTACAGTTCTATTCAATTAGAAGGGAAAGATCCTTATGGTTGGTTAAATAGTTTCCCTATTTTAACAAAAGATGATATTAGGGGGAATTCCGACAGTTTACTTTCTAATAAAGTAAATAAAGCTAATTTAATATCTTATTCTAGTAGTGGTTCTTCTGGTATACAAAGTACTGTTTTTATGGATAAAAAAGAACAGTCTATTATTAGAGCTATTTTATCTCATTGGTGGGAGTGGAGTGGTTATAGAATTGGTAGTTCTGTAGTACAAACCGGAATGTCTCCCAACAGAGGTCTTTTAAAATCGATAAAAGATGGTTTGTTTAAAACAAAGTATATAACCGCTTTTTCATTAACCGATACACAGTTAGAAAACCTCTTTAAAGAGTTACATAATACTAAAAATTATTATTTAGCAGGTTATGCTTCTTCTCTTAATATTATTGCAGAATATGCTTTAGCACACAATTACAAGGTACATTTTAAGGCTGCCATTAGTTTTGGTGATAAAATGTTTAATCACTATAAAAAAAATATAGAAAATGCTTTTAAAACCAAAGTATATGATACTTATGGTTGTAATGAAGGTTTTCTAATAGCGGCGCAAAAAGATTTAGAATATAAGTACATTATGTCTCCACATGTGTATTTAGAAATTTTAGATGATAATAATAAACCATTACCAGACGGAGAATTAGGGCATGTAGTTGTTACAAGATTAGATGGGTATTCGATGCCATTAATTCGTTATAAAATTGGAGATTTAGCTATGAAACTACCTAAAGAAAAATATCCGAAGAATAGAGAATTTAATTATCCTCTTTTAGAAAAAATTATTGGTAGAGATACAGATGTTGTTCTTTTGTCTGATAATAAAAAGCTTACCGTACATTCTTTTACCGGAATTTTTGAGTATGTTACAGAAATAAAACAATTTAAAGTAATTCAAGAAAAACAAGGTGAAATACTTATTGAATATATTAAAGATAAAGGATTTAATAAAGATGTTTTATTACGTGTTACAAAAGAATTACAAAAATATATTTTAGATAATGAGTTTAAAATTTTTTATAAAGAAGTAGATTTTATTGCTGCTGCAAAATCAGGAAAACCACAAATAGTAGAGTCTAAGCTTTTAAAAAAATAGAATAGAACTGTGAGTAAAAATATTGTAATTATATCTAATTATTATCCGCCAGAAATGGGGGCAGCAGCTAATCGCATAAAAAACTTAGCAGAAGGCTTAAAAAACAAAGGAAATAAGGTTACTGTTATTTGTCCGTTACCTAATTATCCTAAAGGAAAAATTTTTGAAAAATATAGCAGAAAGTTTTTTGTAAAAGAAAATATTGAAGAAATTACTGTAAAAAGATATTGGATTTTTCCTTCTAAATCTAAAAATGCCATTGTACGTTTATTTAGTATGTTATCGTTTGCTTGGTCTTTTTGGTTTTCTATTTTTAGCTTAGTAAGAAAAAAACCAGATGTTTTTATTATTCAATCTCCACCTTTACTGGTTGCGTTATCTGGTTTGCTTTTAAGTAAGGTGTTAGGTTGTAAAAATATTTTAAATGTTTCTGATATTTGGCCTTTATCTGCTTTAGAGTTAGAAGTGATAAAAAAAGGATTCTTTTATAGCTTCTTAGAAAAGATTGAAAAAACCAATTATAAATTGGCAGATAAAATAATAGGGCAATCAGAAGAGATTATAACCCATATAAAAGCCGTTATTACAAAAGAATTTTTGGTTTATAGAAATGTGCCCGTTTATAGAGAATATGACGTAAAAGAAAAAAGTAGAGGTAATTTAAAAATTGTATATGCCGGTTTATTAGGATACGCACAAGGAATTCTAAAAATTTGTGATGAAATAAATTTTAAAGAACTAGGGGTAGAGTTGCATATTTATGGAGCAGGTATGGAAGAAAATGAAATTAAAGAATTTGCAGCAAATGCAGATAATAATGTTTTTTTCTATGGTGTAAGAACAGCATCAGAAATTAAAGATGAAATAAGAAAATATGATATTGGTTTTGTGCCTCTTAAAAATAAAATATACGGAGCTGTACCTTCTAAAATATTCGAATTAATGCAATTAGGAATTCCTATTTTGTATGTTGGTTCTGGTGAAGCTGTAGAGTTGATAAAAAATCAAAAATTAGGTGTATTTTCAGATCCTAATGATGTTAAAAGGTTAAAAGCAAACATTTCATTTTTTAAAGAAATGAATAATAGTGATTATATTATGTATTCTAAGAATAACATTAATGCTCATTTAAACGAATTTAACTTAGAACTACAAATGGAAAAGTTTCAAAATTTTATATAAATAAGAAGAATGTTAAAATTTTAGTGTAGAAATTAAAAAAAAAAGAATTAAAGAAGTAGAAAATAATTTATATAAGAATAATAATAAGTTAATACTAAATAAAGCTGCTTATTCGTAAGAAAAGTTTACTTTTAATATTAAATTAGAATATTTTATAATAAACCATGTAGCCGTTTAAAAATAATATTTTGATAAGATATTTGTAAAGAAGAAAGAAATAGAACAGCGTACATTATTTTTTATAAATAATTTTAAATCACTTATAAATTAGTATTCTTTTTTATAGATTTGCCCTGTTCCTCAATATCTTTTAAATAATTTTTTCAATTGTATTTATGTACTAAAATGTACGCATAAATAAAATAAAATATAAACACTTGACAAAAAAGATATCCTACTTTAATTTATCAGAAAGAATCATTTTTTTAAGAATTATAGACATCATTATTCTTATTTCTAGTCTGTATTTATCATCATCATTTATTAATTTTAATTACATTAATTTTAAAAGCAGTGCCATTTTAAATTGGTTACTGTTATTGGTTTTTTATTATTTAATTTTTGGTCAAATTTTTCAAATTTACAATTTAAATGTATCTAACAATAAGTATTTAGTTGTTAAAGCAACTGTTCTTACCGCTTTTTCAACAACAATTTTATATGTTTTTACGCCTTATTTTTCGCCAGAATTACCCGCCAATAGGCTTCAAATAGTCTACTTTTTTCTACTTACGTTTATACCTATTTTACTTTGGAGGTTTATATATATGTCTGTAATATTCTCACCAAAGTATTTTAAATCTGTAATTTTTGTAGGCTGTTCAGAAAGAATTAAAAAACTACTTACGCAAGTACACAATGATGCTATTCATGATGTTTCTGCGTATTTATCAGATAAAGAAGTACAAGGTATAAAAGGTTATAATGATATTACAAAAACTACAATATCTTCTATTGTTGCAGAAAACCATATTACGGAAGTTATTGTTTCTAAAAGGGACCTATCTAAAGAGGTTGTAGAGGCAATTAACAAAGAACTCATTTTGTTATTTGAACAAGGTGTAAATATAATTAGTTACGAAACTTTTTATGAAAATGTAAATGTTAGAATACCAAGAGAGTATTTAAATCATGATTTTTATAGACATCTTAATTTTAGTGAAAATAATACCAATAACTTTTACCTTTTTGGTTTAAGGTTAGTAGATATATTTATTTCTATTATAGGTATAATAATATTTTTGTGTTTTCTACCAATTGTTGTTTTAGGGAACCTTTTTGCTAATAGAGGTCCTTTATTTTATACGCAATTAAGAGTAGGTGAGAACGGTAAGCATTTTAGGATTTTTAAGTTGAGGTCTATGATAAAGAATGCAGAGGTAGGTGGTGCAGTTTGGGCTAAGAAAAATGATGCAAGAATTACTTCTTTTGGTAAGTTTTTAAGACGTACTAGATTAGATGAAATGCCTCAGTTTATTAATATTATAAAAGGAGATATGAGTTTAATTGGACCAAGACCAGAAAGACCAGAATTTGTAAAAGACCTAGAAGATAAAATACCTTTTTATGCAATTAGGCACGTTATTAGACCAGGGTTAACAGGATGGGCTCAAGTAAATTATCCGTATGCAAATACAATAGAAGAACAAGAAACAAAACTACGCTACGATCTTTATTATATAAAAGAAAGAAGTGCTTTTTTAGACTTTAAAATTTTTATAAAAACGTTTACTACAGTTTTATACTTTAAAGGTCAATAATTTTTTTGATAAATAGAAATACCTAACAAATAGTAAGATTAATAAGGGGATTATTGTTATTGGAAAAACCTGAATTTTAATAATCCATAGAATAGGAATTATTAATAAAAAGGAGAGTAATATAAATAAATATTTCTGCATCCATTTTTTTTGATCTGATTTTAACAATAGAAAAGCAACAATTAAATTAGGAGCAAAAGTCCATAATAAATTAAAGTTATTTGGTGCGGTAGAATGTGTTGAGAAAAACCAAAGAAAAACAAGAATACAACCAATTAATCCGGTTACAAAGAATAAAATAAAATCGAATGATTTGGTTCTTTTATCATTTTTAAGGTCTTTATAAGTAATATAAATACCTAAAAGAGCCATAAGACTAAATATTAAAAAGGGATTAAAAATAGACGTTTTTGCTTCTTTTTCTTTAAAACTTAAAAGTACAACTTCTTGCTTTACTAATTCTCTAGGTTGATTTTTAATAAAAAGGGTTGCATTCTTAAAAGAACTATATACATAATCTGGTAAATACATATATTGTTCAAAAGTTGCTTGTTCATCTAATTTTGTGCCTGCAATTAAATTTAAACCAAAAGTACCCCAAGAATTCCAAGGGATTTCATGATTGGTTAATTCTCTAAAGGTTAAACCTTTTTCTATAGCATTTTCATTAAAAAATACTTTATCTCCTAAAACATTTTTTGTAATATCTCTTAATTTTGTGGCACAATTATCAAAATAGGGGTCGTATCTATAATTGCTGTTTTGTGGTAATGCATTATTTTCTAAAAAAGTAAAATAGGCTTGTTTTTCTTGTTGATTTAAATTTAAAATTTGCTCTTTTAACCAACGGCTATCTCTTCTGTAACTAGCTATAAAGTATTTAAAATCATAACGAGCTAAACTGTAAATCATGTTTCCTTTAGCAAAATTTGTATAAAAATTAGGCTGATTAAAATCAAACATTCCGTAGTTGTAAATTAAATCTAAATTTAAAACAGGGTCTTTAATTCTTATGGCAGAATGTCCAAAAGCTTCGTATAATTCTTCTCCTGGTCCTGCGGTAACAATACTTACGTCTGCAGATTTAGAGAGTTGAATTTGTGCCTTTAAAGGAGAATATATTGAAAGAAGAAATAATAAAAAAAAGAATTTTTTGTTCATAAAAACTAAGGTCTAAAAAAACTATAATCTATTGTAATTGAAAAAATATTTGAATATAAAGCATTACCAACACTACCAATATTGGTTAAAGCATAATCTATTTTAATACCATTATACTTAAAACCAAGGCCAAAGTTGGGTTGCATAGAAAGAGATTTAGAGTTGTCGAATTCTGTTATGTATTGAAAATTACCAACTCCGGCTCTTAAATACACTAACTCATCATAATCTAACTGAAAACCCATTGCAGGATCTATACTAACAACATCCGAAGAAAAAATATCATTTGTTTTTGCAAATCGCATATTTGCATTTGCCTCTGCTAATAGGTTAAATAAAGTGCCTACTCTCCAGTTTTTTGCAACACCTAATTGTAATTTTGGTTTTGTAATTTCTGTGGTTTCTGGTAAATCTTGATTTTGTCCAGGAATGGCATCTTTAATTTTATCAAATTCATTTTCATTTATTGCCCAACTATTAAAGGTTGTGGTAATATCTCTTGCCATCAATCCAAATTTCCAAGAATTACGTTCAAACTGAATACCCGCATCAAAACCAAATCCCCAAGAAGAAGCAAAATCTCCAATAACCCTTCTTACAATTTTTGCATTTACACCAAATTTAACATCCTTAAATATTAAATTTCTAGCATAGGCAAAGTTAAAAGCGTAATCTACCGAAGAAAAAAGTTGAATTCTATTATAATCGATATTCCCATCATTATCAATTAATTCGGTAGTATTTAAAATATCATCTACACCAAAACGAATTACAGAAACACCAACGGCACTTTCTCGGTCTATGGGCATTGCAAAACTTGCATGGTTATAATTGGCTATTCCTGCAAAGTAAGACGCATGCATTAATGATCCTTGATAATCTTCTATACCAACTAATCCCGCAGGATTCCAGTATATAGAATTTACATCATTTGTTGTGGCAACAACACTTTTACTCATTCCCAGACCTGCTGCATCAACACCAATGGTTAAAAACTCATTAGAGTAACTTCTAAATGCTTGTGCACTTAAAAGGAGTGGAGTAAGTAGTATAAAAAATAATATTTTGTGTTTCAAAGGCCTAAAATTATCAGTAACAAATATCTAAAAACATACTAAAATAACAGTAGTTTTTTAAAGATATTGTTTATAAGATGTTAATCTGAATGTTTTCTCTAATAAATCGTTCTATTCTATGCTCTAACCATGTGTTTTCTGAGGGTTTAAAAGATGTCATAAAACCACAATGACCACCGTAATTTGGAGCTTCAAAAAAGAAAAAATCAGAATTATGTGCCTCATCATAAGGATAACATTCTGTAGATAAAAAAGTATCATCTTTAGAATTAATCAATAAAGTAGGCCTTTTAATCTTTAATAAATGTGGTTTTGCACTTGCTTTTGCCCAATAATCTTCCGGACTCTCAAAACCAAAAACAGGTACTGTATATAACTTTTCTAAATGCTTAAATTTAGTAGCTTTAAACAACTTGTCTTTATCTAAATTAAATTCTGGAAATTTATGAGCCTTTTCTAAAATTTTATTTTTCATGGTTTTAAAAAATACTTCTAGATATAATTTATTTTTTAATCTTTCCATCTCTACTTCTCCAGAAGCAATATCAATAGGAACAGAAATGGCAATAGCACCTTTTATTTTAGGGGATATATTTTCTGATTGTTCACCAATATATTTTAAAGTTAAATTACCTCCAAGGCTAAAGCCGATAATAATAATGTTTTCATATTTGTAATTTTCTAAAATATGTTTTACTACAAAGTCTACATCTTCTGTTTTTCCACTATGATAGGTGCCTAAAAGTAAATTATCATCACCAGAGCAACCTCTTAAATTAAAACAAACAGTATCTAAACCTTTTTTATTTAGGTGTTTAGAAGTTGATGCTATGTATTTAGACTCAGAACTTCCTTCTAAACCATGAATTAAGATGACAATTGTTTTAGAACCGACTAAAGAAAAATCTAAATCTATAAAATCATGATCCCAAGTAGTAATTCTTTTTCGTAAAAAGCTACAAGTATCTTTCATAAAAAGAGGTCTGTACATGGTGTTAAAATGACCATTTTTAAAAGGTAAAGTAGGTGAGAAGTCTGATGTAAATACGGGCATTTATTTGTTTTAAACTATTAAATAAAATGTAAGTTACAAATTCACTTTTATGAATTTTGTTTTGTAACGAGAATACTATAAAAAATAATACGTTTTTTATTCAAAAAATAATTGAATCTGTAATATTATTTCTTGTAATTCTTTAAAAAGACATACAAATATCATAAAAAAATATAGAATAATTAAAACCACCCAAATTTGATTTCTTATTTTAGCTTTTCAATCAAACTAAAAAATGAATTTAAAAAAACACATTCCTAATTTAATAACACTTGGTAATCTTTTTTGTGGAACAGTGGCAACTATTTTTGCTGTTGAGGGTGATTATGTTTACGCTGGTTTATTTGTGGTTTTAGGAATCTTATTTGACTTTTTTGATGGCTTTGCAGCACGTTTATTAAAGGTTTCTGGTGAGTTAGGGAAACAATTAGATTCTTTGGCAGATATGGTTACAAGTGGAGTTGTACCCGGAATTATCGTTTATAAATTATTAATAGAAAGTACTGATAGTGTTCAAGATTGTAATCAACAAAGTTATTTACCTTTTATAGGGTTATTACTAACTTTAGGAGCTTGTTATAGATTAGCTAAATTTAATATTGATACAAGACAATCGGATTCTTTTATAGGTTTACCAACACCTGCAATGAGTTTATTTATCATTTCTTTACCTCTAATTCAAGAATACTCTACAATAGAGTTTGCTCAGGAGTTAATAACAAGTAATTACTTTTTAATTGCAGTTACTTTGATTTTAACCTATTTAATGAATGCAGAATTACCTTTATTTTCTTTAAAATTTAAAGATTATTCATTTAAAAAGAACATAATTGTGTATTCTTTCCTTTTTGCGTCTTTCATTTTAATTTACACTTTACATTTCATTTCTATTCCATTTATTATTATATTGTACATTATAATATCACTTATTAACAAAATAATTGTATTTAATGGAAATAGCCAGAATCCCCCAAAATGAAAAAGAAAGGTTAGATGTTTTAAAAAGTTATAATATTTTAGACTCTTTACCAGAAGAAGAATATGATGCTATTACAAAAATAGCATCTAGTATTTGTAACACTTCAATTGCCCTTGTTTCTATTATTGATAAAGATAGACAGTGGTTTAAATCTACACATGGTATAGAGGTAACAGAAACACCTAGAGAAATTGCTTTTTGTGCACATACTATTTTAGAACCAGACGAACTGTTTATTGTAAATGATACAACAAAGGATAAACGTTTTTTTGATAATCCTTTAACGATAAATGCCCCTAATGTTATTTTTTATGCTGGTGCAGCGTTAAATACTTCAGAAGGATATCCTTTAGGTACTTTGTGTGTTGTTGATAATAAACCAAGAATACTTACCCAAAATCAAAAAGATGCTTTAAAATTATTATCGAAACAAGTTGTTATTCTTTTGGAGCTTAGAAAAAAAAATAAAGAATTAGCGGCATCTAATAGTAATGTTATAAAGTTAAACGATCAATTAAATAACTTTGCATATCGATTAACTCACGATTTAAAATCGCCAATAAATGGCGTTAGTTTTTTGTTAGATGTTTTAAAAGAAGATCATAGCGCTCTCTTTAAAAACACGGGGGCAGAAGAATACATTGGTTTAATTGGAGATAGAATTGTTTATATAGAAACTCTAATTAATGAAATTTTAAATTATGCTAAAGTAACAAGTGAAAATATTGTTTTTGAACATTTTAATTTAAATGAGTTTTTAGATAGTATTATTGCTAATATCGATTTTGAAAAAAAGTTGTTTTTAGAGACCTCTGGTTTAGATTTAGATGTTTTTAGTTCTAAAATAGGTCTTTTACAAATTTTTCAGAATTTGATTTCCAATACAAGGAAGTTTTTAGATGAAGAAAAATCGATAATAACAGTAACGTGTAAAGAAGATAAAGAATATTATTACTTTACTTACGAAGACAATGGGCCTGGGATTGATGAAAAATATTTTACAAAGGTGTTTGAAATGTTTGAAACCTTAGGCAGTACCAACAGTAACAATACAGGTATTGGTTTAGCAACCGTTAAATCTATTGTAAAAAGATTAGGCGGAGAAATAGTGTTAAAGAAAAGAGGTAACGGTAAAAAAGGAGTTTGTTTCTATTTTAATATTTCTAAAAAAGAAGATAAATTATCAATCTGTAAAGATTAAAAAACTTTCTTCTTTTTCAATTCGAAATCTTTACCTAAATATACTTTACGTACCATTTCATCAGCAGCTAGTTCTTCTGGTGTTCCGCTTTTAAGGATACTTCCTTGATACATTAAGTAAGTTTTATCTGTAATGGCTAAAGTTGCTTGTACATCATGATCTGTAATTAAAATACCGATGTTTCGGTCTTTTAAATGCGCTACAATACTTTGTATATCTTCTACTGCAATAGGGTCTACACCAGCAAAAGGTTCGTCTAATAAAATAAAATTAGGGTCGGAAGCTAAACAACGTGCAATTTCTGTTCTTCGTCTTTCTCCTCCTGATAATAAATCTCCTCTATTTTTACGAACATGACCAATATTAAACTCTTCAATTAAAGACTCTAATTTAATTTTTTGTTCTTTTTTAGATAAATCTGTAAATTGTAAAACAGACATTATATTGTCTTCTACAGATAGTTTTCTAAAAACAGAAGCTTCTTGTGCTAAATACCCAATCCCTTTTTGTGCACGTTTGTACATGGCATCTTCGGTTATTTCTTCATCATTTAAAAAAATTTTACCAGAATTAGGTTTAATCATACCAACAATCATATAGAAAGAAGTTGTTTTTCCTGCTCCGTTAGGTCCTAAAAGCCCGATGATTTCACCTTGCTGAACTTCTAAAGAAATGCCAGTAACTACTTTTCTACTTCCGTAAATTTTTTCTATGTTTTCTGCTCTTAAGATCATATTTTAAAAAATGTGTAATCGTGTATTTGTTGAAATGTGTAATTGTAGGTTTGTGTAAAAGTAATAAATTCTGTTTTTTAAAATCTTAATAGATTCATAAGATTCTTTTTATTACTGGCCACTGCAACTGAAAATTAATTACTTATTTTCTAACATTTCCCAATATTCTACAGCTCTTCTTAAATGAGGAATTACAATTGTACCACCAACTAAAGTAGCAATAGACATGGTTTCCATCATTTCTTCTTTGGTAACACCATTTTTCATTGCTGCTTCTAAATGATATTGTACACAATCATCGCAACGTAAAACAGCAGAAGCTACCAAACCTAAAAGTTCTTTTGTTTTAACAGGTAAGTGCCCTTCTTTAAAGGTGTTGGTATCTAAATTATAGATTCTTTTAATTACTTTATTATCTGCTTCTAGAATTTTATCGTTCATTTTCTGACGATAGTCATTAAACTCTTTAACTTTGTCGTGCATCTCTTTGCTGTTTTTTTATTACTACTTTTGAAACTTTAATACTTACTTCATATAAAATAAGAATAGGAATTGCTACAATTACTTGGCTAGCAACATCTGGTGGTGTAATAATAGCTGCTAAAATTAAAACAACTACTAAGGCATGTTTTCTATATTTCTTTAAAAAATCTGGCGTTACTAACCCTATTTTTGTTAAAAAGTAAATTAAAACAGGTAATTCAAATAATATAGAAACTCCTAGTAGCATATTGGTTACGAGTCCTATATGTGAATCTAATGTAAAGTTATTCTGAATTAAATCTGTAATTTGATAATTATATAAAAAATGTATCGAAATAGGTGCAATTACATAAAAACTAAAAGCAATTCCACAGAAAAATAGAAAAGAAGCTATAAAAATAAATCCTCTAGATTTATTTATTTCATTTTTTGTTAAACCTGGTGCTACAAATCGCCAAATCTCCCATAAAAGATAAGGAAACGATAAAATAATACCCAATATAAATGAAGACCAAATAGAATTCATTAACTGTTGTGTTGGTTTTAAACTTATTAAGTGATCTTTAAAAGCCACATGACAAAACCCACTATCCAAACCAAAATAAGTAAAAAAATCACAAAATAATTGGTAAGTTATAAAGTCTGGTTTTCTATGTGCTAGTAAAAAGTTTTCATACACTTCTTTTTGAAACACAAATAATACAATAGCAATAATAAATATTGCTGATGCACTTCTTACCAAATGCCACCTTAATTCTTCTAAATGACCTAAAAAGGACATTTCTTTTTGTTTTTCTGCCATTAGAAAATTCCTTCTTTAATTAAATCATGTAAATGTACTACGCCCACATAATTATTTTTATTATCAACAACTAACATTTGGGTAATACTATTTTTTTCCATGGTATTTAAAGCATCTATTGCCATTGCATCTTCATGAATTGTTTTAGGACTTTTTCCCATAATATCTTTTGCTGTAAATTGAGATATTTGTGTGGTTTTAGAAAGCATTCTTCTAATATCACCATCGGTAATAATTCCTACCAATTTATCTTTAGTAAGAACCGCTGTAACGCCAAGTCTTTTTTCAGATATTTCTACAATTACTTTTGCAATACTATCGGTATCATTTACTTTAGGTATTTGGTTGTTTTCTACCAAATCAGAAACTCTTAAGTATAAACGTTTTCCTAATGCACCTCCAGGGTGATATTTTGCAAAATCTTTACTAGTAAAACCTCTTAGCTCTAATAAACAAACAGCCAACGCATCACCTAAAACTAATTGTGCAGTGGTGCTTGTAGTAGGAGCTAAATTATTAGGGCATGCTTCTTTTTCTACATAAGCATTTAGTGTAAAATCTGCATGTTCGCCTAAATAAGAATCAACATTACTTGTAATTGCCACTATTTTATTTCCATAATTTTTAATAAACGGAACTAAAACTTTAATTTCTGGCGTATTACCACTTTTAGAAAGACAAATTACAACATCATCTTTTTGTACGTTTCCTAAATCTCCATGAATAGCGTCTGCAGCATGCATAAAAATAGCAGGAGTACCCGTAGAATTAAAGGTTGCAACAATTTTAGTTGCAATATTTGCACTTTTTCCAATTCCGGTAACAATTACTCTACCATTAGAATTTAAAATAAATTTAACGGCTTCTTCAAAGTCAGCATCAATTAATTTTGCTAAATTAGCAATAGCATTACTCTCTGTTAAAATAGTTTCTCTGGCAGTATTTATAATTGTGTTTGTCTTTTTCAAATGTTTGGTATTTTATCAGAATAAAAAAAAGTTATATCTTTAGATTAAGAAACAAGCAAATTTACTATAAATTATAGTTAGAGCAAATATAATAGTATGTTTGTGCGTTGATTTTAAAGTTAAACGAATATTTATATAAATGGATTTATACAGCCCTCTAAAAAAATTCTTTGGATTTAGTAAATTTAAAGGATTACAAGAGCAAGTAATTAAAAGTATTGTAGAGAATAATAATACTTTTGTAATAATGCCAACAGGTGGAGGTAAGTCTCTTTGCTATCAGCTACCAGCATTAATGACAGAGGGAACTGCAATTGTAGTTTCTCCTTTAATTGCTTTGATGAAAAATCAAGTAGATGCAATTAGAGGAATTTCTGAGCATAATGGTGTGGCTCATGTTTTAAATTCGTCTTTAAATAAAACCGAAGTAGCTCAAGTTAAAGAAGATATTACAAACGGTATAACAAAACTTTTGTATGTTGCCCCAGAGTCATTAATAAAAGAAGAATATGTAGCTTTTTTAAGAACGCAAAAAATTTCTTTTGTGGCTATTGATGAAGCGCATTGTATTTCTGAATGGGGACATGATTTTAGACCTGAGTACAGAAATTTAAAGCATATTATTAAAGCAATAGACAATGTACCTGTTATTTGTTTAACTGCTACAGCAACAGAAAAAGTACAAGAAGATATTTTAAAAACTTTAGGCATACAAGAAGCCAATAGGTTTAAAGCGTCTTTTAATAGACCTAATCTATTTTATGAAGTAAGACCCAAAACTAAAGAAGTAGAGAAAGATATTATTCGCTTTGTGAAACAAAGAATGGGTAAATCTGGAATTATTTACTGTTTAAGTCGTAAAAAAGTAGAAGAAGTAGCACAAGTTTTACAAGTAAACGGAATTAAAGCAGTACCATATCATGCTGGTTTAGACGCAAAAACAAGAGTAAAACATCAAGATATGTTTTTGATGGAAGATTGCGATGTTGTTGTGGCTACCATTGCTTTTGGGATGGGAATTGATAAACCAGATGTGCGTTTTGTAATTCATCATGATATTCCTAAAAGTTTAGAGAGTTACTACCAAGAAACAGGTAGAGCAGGGCGTGATGATGGAGAAGGCTATTGTTTGGCTTTCTATGCCTATAAAGATATAGAAAAGTTAGAGAAGTTTATGGCAAGTAAACCCGTTGCAGAACAAGAAATTGGGCATGCATTATTGCAAGAAGTTGTAGGGTATGCAGAAACTTCTATGAACAGAAGAAAATATTTGTTGCACTATTTTGGAGAAGAGTTTGATGACGTAAATGGAGAAGGAGCAGATATGGATGACAATTCTAGAAATCCTAAGAAAAAACACGAAGCAAAAGAAGACGTTACACTTTTATTAAATGTTGTAAAAAAGACCTTACAAAAGTATAAAGCAAAAGAAATTGTAAATACAATTGTAGGAAAAGAAAATGCGCTTTTAACCTCTCATAAAACACATCTACAACCCTTTTTTGGAAGCGGTAAAGACAAATCATCTTTGTATTGGATGGCATTAATTAGACAGGTTTTGGTGATTAACTTAATAAAGAAAGAGATAGAACAATATGGGGTTATTAAATTAACTAAAAAAGGACAAGAGTTTTTAGATAAACCAACTTCTTTTATGATGACAGAAGATCATTCTTATAATGAAGAGAATGATAATGCAATCATAACAAATGCAAAATCGTCGGGAGGAGTTGCTGATGATAAATTGGTAAAACTTTTAAAAGATTTGCGTAAAAGAGTAGCAACCAAACAAGGGGTGCCACCATTTGCTGTTTTTCAAGATCCGTCTATAGATGATATGGCATTAAAGTACCCAATAACTTTGGCAGAACTTTCTACAGTGCATGGAGTAGGAGAAGGGAAAGCAAAAAAGTTTGGAAAAGAATTTATTAAAGTGATTGCAGACTATGTAGAAGAAAATGATATTTTAAGACCAGACGACTTAATTGTAAAAAGTACGGGTACAAACTCTGGGTTAAAGTTGTTTATTATTCAAAATACCGATAAAAAATTACCTTTAGAAGATATCGCCAAATCTAAAGGCCTTAAAATGGATGAGTTGATAAAAGAGATGGAAATGATTATTTTTTCTGGAACAAAACTAAATATCAATTATTCTTTAGATGATTTATTAGATGAAGATCAGCAAGAAGAAATACATGATTATTTTATGGAGGCAGAAACAGATAATATACAAGAAGCTTTAGATGAGTTTGATGGCGATTATGATGAAGATGAATTGCGTTTAATGCGAATTAAATTTATAAATGAAGTAGCCAATTAAAGTCTATAATAGTATAAAATAAAAAGATAAAAAAGGTTGAAATTTAGTTTTCAGCCTTTTTTGTTGATTGATAATAAAGCCAATAAGTATCAGTACAAAAACAATTTTATGAAGAAAAAATTTACAATTCAAAAAACACCCTTTGTGGTACCTACAACAGACGGTAAAGTTATAGAAGAGCATTTTGGTAATGCTACAGACGGTAATGCTCAATTAAGTATTGCACACATGGTTGCGCCTTCTGGTTGGAGTGAGCCTTTTCAAACGCCAGAATTTGAAGAATACACCTATATTATAAAAGGAAAAAAACAATTTATAATTGATGGAGAAACGATTGTTTTATCTGCAGGTGAATCTATTAAAATAGAAAAAAACACCAGAGTTCAATATTCAAACCCTTTTTCAGAATCATGTGAGTATATGGCAATTTGCACGCCTGCTTTTTCTATAGATTTAGTACATAGGGAAGACGAGTAAATTCCGTTTGTGGTAATTTATAAATTGATAGCGATCATTTAAACTCTATAATCTTTTTAAATTGCCACAAAACATTACATATGAAAAATACTATTGCACCAAGATTAATAAGACAAATATTTGTCTTATTACTTATTTTATTTATTTTTATTTTAATTTTTAGGGAATTAATTCCCTATTTATCTGGTGTTTTGGGAGCTGTAACATTTTTTGTTCTATTAAGAAAAGGCATGATTTTTCTGGTAAAGAAAAAATGGAAACCAAATTTAGCCGCAGCTTTTTTAATCTTAGTTTCTTTTATAGGGATACTTTTACCAATTTCTGGAATTTTACTAATGTTAGCAAATAAAGTTAGTGATGTAGTAGGTAATTCTGAAGAAGTTGTAACAGAATTTAAAACACAATTGACTTCTTTAGAAAGTAAAGTTGGGTATAGTTTTGCAGAAAGTATAGATGCAGCAAAAGTTTCTAGCTGGATTACAGATAGTTTACAAGGTTTTGTTGGTAGTACCTTTAATATATTTCTATCTGTTGGTTTAATGTATTTTTTGCTTTATTTTATGTTGATTAATGAAAACATAATAAGAAAATCTATATATAAATACGTACCAATAAACGAAGTTAATTTAAAAATTATTGGTTTAGAAGCGCAATCTATGGTGCGTTCTAATACCATAGGAATTCCGTTAGTAGCTGTTGCACAAGGTATAATTGCGTTAATAGGATTTCTAATTTTCGATATCAATAATCCTTTCTTTTGGTTTACCATTGTTACTGTAGGTTCTATGATTCCATTTATAGGAACCTTTGTTGGTATCTTACCTGTTTTTCTTTTAACGCTAGCCTCAGGAGATAGTTTTGCCGCTTGGGGAATTTTAATTTACGGGATTGTTGTAGTTGGGTCTACAGATAATATTATAAGGCTGTTGGTTTTAAAAAAGTTAGATGATGTTCATCCATTAATTACTTTAATTGGTGTTATTGTTGGTGTGCCTTTATTTGGGTTTATAGGATTGATTTTTGGACCGCTATTAATCAGTTTGTTTTTAGTAATTGTAAAAATTTATAGAAAAGAATTTGTTGAGAATGATATGCAATAAATTGTTTAATCATAAAAAAAGCGATGAATTTAATTCATCGCTTTTTTTTATGATTTATGAAAAAAACTAGCTTTTTCTTTGGCAAGCTAATAATGTGTTTTTTAATAACATTGCAATGGTCATTGGACCCACACCACCAGGAACTGGCGTTATAAAATCAGCTTTTTTAGCAACTTCATCAAAAGCAACATCACCAACTAATCTAAATCCACTTTTTTTGCTAGAATCAGCTAAACGCGTAATACCAACATCTATTACAGTAATATGATCTTTAACCATATCTGCTTTTAAAAACTCAGGAATTCCAATAGCAGCAACAATAATATCTGCTTGTAAAGTAATTTCTTTTAAGTTTTTTGTTCTACTGTGGCACATGGTAACAGTTGCATTACCAACCTTTCTTTTTTGAGATAACAAAATACTCATTGGGCTACCTACAATATGACTTCTACCTAAAACAACAACATGTTTTCCAGAAGTTTCAACATTGTATCTTTCTAATAATTCTAGAATTCCAAAAGGAGTTGCAGATATAAAAGTAGGTAAATTTAATGCCATTTTTCCAACATTTGTTGGATGAAACCCGTCTACATCTTTATCAGGATTTACAGCCATTAATATTTTTTGTTCGTCAATATGTTTTGGCAAAGGTAGTTGTACAATAAAACCATCAATATCATTGTCGATATTTAAAATTTCAATTTCATTTAACAACTCTTCTTCTGTGGTTTCCTCAGGCAATCTAATTAAAGTAGATTCGAAACCAACACGCTCACAGGCTTTTACTTTTGCATTTACGTAGGTAACACTTGCTCCATCATGGCCTACAATAATTGCAGCCAAGTGAGGTGTTTTTAATCCGTTGTCTTTTAATTCTCTTACATCTAAGGCAATTTCTTCTTTAATGTCTGCAGATGTTTTTTTTCCGTCTAGTAAAATCATTTTTTGTTTAAAGTATAAATGGTAATAGTTATGTTAAAGTTATCGAATTCTTTTAATATACTATAATTTTTATCTAAAATATCAAGTTCTTCGTCAGATAAATTGTAGATATTAGAATAAAAGACATAATTATTTTTGTTATTGAAAGTAGCAAAAGTACGTTTATCATTATTTAAATCTATATTATGTAAAGAGGTTATATTAGGAAAAAAAGTAGCTACTTCTTTAATAGGTATGTTGTTTTTGTCTAAATAATCTATTGCTGTTAAACGTAAATTATAATAAGGTATGTGTGCCAATGTAGCATCCCAACCTTGTGATATTTTTTTGGGATAAATCCATAAATTACCAGTTAATAAACCTATAAAAAGTAAGCTATAGATAATTCTTTTTTTTGGGTAAAAAGAATTTAAAATTATAAATGCTAATAATGTAAAACAAATATAAGAAACAATAAAATAACGATGTCCAATTGGATTTGTAAATGATAAACTGGCTATAACTATTGCTAAGATTGATGTTATTAAAATTAATATTAATTGTTTATTTTTTTTAGACTTAAAAAATTTCTTTCCATAAGATACTAATCCAACGATTATAAAAATAATTATAAAAACTCTTCCAAAGTCTAAATACCTATGAACTAATACAATACAGTTTTTTAAAAAACTACCTAAAGTAATAATTTCATGATTACTTTTCCAAGGAGAGTTATCGTGAGAATACAACCATCCTTTGGTTAGATAATGTGCTATTAAAAAACTAAAAGCAGGTATACTGCCAATAAAATAACTTAAAAGAAGTTTTTTTGTAATTACGGACTCTTTATTATTGTAGCGGTTTATAATGTCAAATAAAAAGACTCCAAAACAGAGCATCATACTTCTTATCGAAATAATACTTAAGAAAAAAAGTGCAATTATTTTAAGGGTATTATTACGATATAAAATTGAGTTAATAGCAAAGAAAAAGAAAAATAATTGTATAATTTCTGGACTAATTAAAACAAATTGTGCTGATAATGTTGGGTCTACAATAATTAAAAGAAATGCAAATAATGATTGTAAATTTGATTTTAAAAAATAGTTTACAAATTTAAAAATTTGATAAAAAAAACCTATTGTAAACGGTACCATTAATAGGTGAGAGCTAAATAAATTAACTCCAAATATTTTCCAAAAAATTGCCAATAGAAACCCAAATGTTGGTGGATGGGCAGCGTCTAAATTATCTGGCAATATCCAGTTAAAAAGAGAGTTGTTATAAAGATGGCTACCAATTTTAGAACTAAATAATACATTATCCCAAAAGATTCCATTTTTACGAGATATTAAAAAAATTAGAATAGCTAAAAATGAAAAAAATAATATTCTATTTTTTTTTGAATTTAATAATAAGTCACTTACTTTTTGAAGCATTATTTATAATTAAAAGATATAAATATTAAAAAAGGCTGCTAAAAAGCAGCCTAAACACTTGTTATTTCATGCCTTGCATCATTTGCATCATTTTTCGGCCACCACCACCTTGCATCATTTTCATCATTTTACTCATTTGATTAAATTGCTTCATTAGTTGGTTTACCTCGTTAACCGAAGTACCAGAACCTTTTGCAATTCTCTTTTTTCTACTAGCATTTATGGTTGATGGAGTGCTTCTTTCTTCTGGAGTCATAGAGTGTATAATAGCTTCAATACCTTTAAAAGCATCGTCATCTATATCTACATCTTTCATTGCTTTTCCTGCTCCAGGAATCATACCTACTAAATCTTTCATGCTACCCATCTTTTTAATTTGTTGAATCTGACTTAAAAAGTCATCAAAACCAAATTGATTTTTAGCAATCTTCTTTTGTAATTTTCTAGCTTCTTCTTCGTCGTATTGGTCTTGCGCTCTTTCTACTAAAGAAACAACATCTCCCATACCCAAAATTCTGTCTGCCATTCTATCTGGATGGAAAACATCAATTGCATCCATTTTTTCTCCAGTACCAATAAACTTAATAGGTTTATCAACCACAGATTTTATAGACAATGCAGCTCCACCACGTGTATCTCCATCTAATTTTGTAAGTACAACACCATCAAAATTTAAGATATCATTAAAGGCTTTTGCAGTATTTACAGCATCTTGCCCTGTCATAGAATCTACAACAAATAAAGTTTCTTGTGGGTTTACAGCTTTATGAATGTTAGAAATTTCATTCATCATTTCTGTATCTACAGCTAAACGACCAGCAGTATCAATAATAACTACATTTTTACCGTTTGCTTTTGCATGCTTTATAGCGTTTTGTGAAATTTCTACGGGATTGTTGTTACCAACTTCTGCATATACTTCTACACCAATTTGCTCTCCAACAACTTGTAATTGATTTATAGCGGCAGGTCTGTAAACATCACAACCTACTAATAATACTTGTTTAGATTTTTTATCTTTAAGAAAGTTTGCTAATTTTCCTGAAAAAGTAGTTTTACCAGAACCTTGTAAACCAGACATTAAAATTACGGTTGGCGAACCACCTAAATTAACACCTACAGTTTCTCCACCCATTAATTCTGTTAGCTCATCTTTAACTAACTTTACCATTAATTGGCCTGGGTTTAACGTAGTTAATACGTCTTGACCTAAAGCTTTGGTTTGTACTCTTTTAGTGAAATCTTTGGCAATTTTAAAGTTAACATCGGCATCTAATAATGCTCTTCTAACTTCTTTTAGCGTTTCTGCTACATTAACCTCTGTAATTTTACCATGACCTTTTAAGGTGTGTAAGGCTTTATCTAATTTATCGCTTAAATTATTAAACATAATTGGTCTTCTTTTTTAGGAAGCACAAATATAAGAATTAGAGACGATTTGTTTACTTAATAGGAACAGTTTTTTATGTACGCTGTTTTTAATTAATATGTTGATTTAGAAATTGATAAAATTTATGTATTATTTAGTGATTAAAGTAGATGGGGGAGTTGCTATTTGTAAGCGGTATATAAAACAACAAGACTTTCACTAAAAATAGCATTTCTTAGAGCTGTAGAGCCACTTGTGCCTTGAGTATGTGTTGTCTGTAGTTCAAAACCATCTGTAGTAAAAGTAGTAAAAGAAGCGGTTATTTTTCCTAAATCTAATGCGTCTTGGTTTCCGTAGCGAAGACCAATGCAATTAGAACTAGAGGCATAACGAGAAATATTATTGATAGATTCTCCACTACCACCTAAATAAATTACTTGTTGTGTTTTTGTACCATTAATAACTCTAGCAAATCCATTCATAGTTCCAAAAGAGTTATTTATATTATTAGAGCTAGATCCTATAGCATCTATATTGGTGCTCTCTACATTAGCATGAGCTATAAATGTTATTTGAGAAGGTTTAAAAGGTAATCCATTAATAATTAATGGAGTAGAGCTTGTGGCTGTGCCTCCTGGAGCTGCAATGATAAAAAAACCAGTGTATACTGTTGGACCTAAATAAGCACCACCATCTGTACCTACAGAAATTGTATTTGCTGCATTGGCACTAACAACTTGGGCTTTTCCGGTTGTGGCGCCGTTTTCATCTGTAAATGTAATTTCTCCTGTTGCAGCAGCATTCGTTGTAGTAGGTGTATTATCTTGAGATAAGGATGTTACCGTTTCGTTTATTGTAACTGGTGTTCCTCCATTTTCATTTGTGTAATCTGCAATTTTATGACCTACAATTGTATTTGTTATGGTTGATGTTGTTTCTAATGATGAAATATTATCCCAATTAGTACCTGTAGCAGTTGCTGTTAAAACTTGTCCAACTGTACCAGCAGTATTACTTTCGTCTAGAACTTGTCCGTCTAGTTTTAAGGTTTGTTTTATAGTAACAAGAGTTTCGTTACTATCTTCTTCTACCCGCATAGCTTCTATAGCTCCTACAATAAAACCAATTTCATCTGCAGCAGGGCGGTATAACCCGGTGTTTACATCGTTTTTAAAACGGTAAGAAGGTTCATTACTAGTTCCGTTAGAATTAAGTATTCCTTGAGCACCTATTGCTCCATCAACATCTAGTTTATAATCGGGGTCGTTTTTTCCTACGCCAAAACGTTTGTTACCTATATCATAAAATAATTCATCATTCTCTTCTGCTGGTTTACCATCTGTACCTGCAAAGAAAACAGAGCCTGTTGCGCCTATATGTTCATTTGATAAAGCAACCCATGCAGTGCCATTGTATATGCTTGTGGTGTTTGGTGTAGTACTTGTGTTTATCCAAACATCGTTTTCTAAGGCTATAACTGTTGGTAAATTTGGGTCTGTAGCAGCGGTGTAAACTTGGTTGTTATTTACATTTTTTACGGTTCCTTTATTGTCTATTACCCTAACTTTTTGACTAAAACTTACTTGTATACAGCTTACCAATAATAAAAATAATACAATTTTCTTTTTCATAACAGGAAAAGTTGTTTTTAAAAGTTTGCTAGTAATTAGCCTTTATAGGAACCTTAACGCTCTTCACTACTATTAGACTCATAAATACCTTTCAGGTCACATTTTATTATTTCAATATTTTTAAATACTAAAGATAAATATATTTATATAGCTATAATGTAAATAAAAAAAACATGTTACTAGTTATATTTTTTTATAAAAAGAAAGCCCTAAAGAAGTTTTACAAATAGAGATATCACTACTTAATAGTTGCTAATACTATTTTTAGTACTTTAAGTGTGTTTAAAATTATTTAAAAAAATAATTTTACGTATTTGCTTTATATGTAAAGAGGTACTTACCTATAAATTATTACTTGCAAGGCTCCTATACCAGAATCACTAGAGGAAATAAGTCTTGAGGATGTATTAACAAATTTCACTTGAATACCCATAGTTAATGTTCCGTTCCCGGTTACAGTAAACATTTGACTTAGTGTAGCTGCAGCAACGTAATTGTTATTAAGACCTCCAGCAAACAAGGTTTCTATCATTGTTGGAGATCCTACCAAACTTGGTGTATTTACATAAAGGCGTAAGAGATCTCCCATTTGATTATAGAAAGAGAGCTCTTCAGAGATGCTAACTCTAACATCTATAATATCACCAGCTTGTACATTTATAGTTGTTGACGGTAAAGCAAAATCTAAATTATACCAAACGCCAGCGGAGGGAATACTAACACCATTAATAGGAATTGCGGCTGTTGTAGTTACAGAGAATAAAGACTTACCAGTAGAAGCACTCGATTTATTTGATATTTGCTGCCAATTTGTGCCATCACTTTGCAACCATAAAGTAGAAGTGCTGTTTACTGTTGCTATACCTGTAACGCCTTGCTCATTTACATACCCAGAAATAGAAGTGGCATACGTATTGGGGTTTTTAATTACATATATACGTCCTTCACAAGTATTTGCTGTGGGTAGTGTTATTGTATGATTGCCTCCCAATACAATGGTGTGGTGATCTTCGTCTAATGTTAATGCAGCCGAAGTGGTAACAATAGACTTGGAGACGGAACCATTTACTTGAAATGTTGAATTTGCTGTATTTCCATAAGCAGTTGTGTTGTAAGTATCGTCTACTGCAACAGGAGCAGGGTTAATATTAATACCAAATCTAGTTTTGGCAAATTCCGAATCTTCATTACCCTGAACTCTAAATAATTCTTTGTGAAACCCGCTATTTCTATAATTGTAAGATTTAAAGATAATTGGCTCTGAGCCATCATCTCCTATAATAAGTTCTAAACGTCCATCATTAGTAGGTCCTGCAGAACCAATTTCAAATAAATCGGTATTACCAGAACTCCCTTTTAGTCTAAAACTACCATTTGTGGTTGTAAAAAACATGGGTTTGTAGTAACCCGCACCAGAAGCAGCAAATTGTAAGGCAGAAATATTACCATCTCCATTTAGGTGCACTAAGGGTTGGTTTGCATTTGTATAATCGGCATTACCAGTAACTAAACCTAATGTTGCTCTTCTTCCAAACTCTAACATGGGTAAATTATTAGAGCGTATTTGCATTCTTACATCATCTATGGTTCCTAAAAATTGAGATGCCGTAGTACCTATATTACCTGTAATATTCCAGTTTGTAGCTACTTTTGGTTGCCATTCTGAGGCTGTAGTATCATAAGTTAATATCTGTCCGTTTGTTGGTACTGTATTAGATACTGCAATGTTTTGTATTTTTTCTACTTTGCTTGCGGCTAATGTTCCTGTAACATCGCCAGCTATGTTTAAAGCAGATAAATCTGTTTGTTTTGTTGTTTCTGCATCACTTTCTAAAGATAAATCTAAATTTTTACCATCAGCATTTAAAGCGTACACATCTATTTTTTGATCGTCTGTATTTATAGAGGCGTTTACCCAATTAGTACCTGTTGCTGTAGAAGATAATATTTGACCATTTGTACCAGAATCTCCACTACTATCTTTGTATGCGCCAACAACACTTAAATTATAGTTAGCGTTTACTTGTTGGTCATCATCTATTCTTAACGCTTCTATACCTGCTGTAGTAAAAGCTAATATATCTGAGTCAGGTGTATACATACCTGTGTTTTTATCATTTGTAAATCTGTAGGAAGGTAGGCCTTCTGTACCATCAGAGTTATTTAAACCACTTGTTCTTGTAGATCCGCCAACGTTTAATTCGTTATTAATATCATTGGTAGCTCTGGGGCCAATAAATAGTCTTGTATTAGTGGCATCCCAAAATAATTGAGAATTATTTTCTGTTGGTTTGCCATCTGTACCTGCAAAGAAAACAGAACCAGGTGTACCTGTATGAGGTTGAGAAATGCTAGATAATGGAACGTCTAAACTTCCTTTAGCATCTGTAATTCTTAAATAATCGATACCAGAAACAGTAACAACACTAAAAGCTGTATTTGTTTCGTTTTCTGGGTCGTAATCTGCATCATTAATTGGTCTCCATACATTATCATCCCAAATTTTAATTTCGATAGGTGTAGCAGCAGTGTCAAACCAAACATCACCTTCTAAAGGTGTTGCAGGGGGAGCTCCGTATGTTACTCTATTGTTAATCGCCGTTTTTACAGTTCCTTTATTGTCTATCACCCTAAATTCTTGCGCATAACTTATGTGTGTAAAAAAAGTACAGAGAATAAAGAGAAAAAAAAGTAAGTGTCTTCTATTAAGCATTAATAATATATCTACTGTTTAATTAAGTGGGGGGATAATTTTTATTTTATTAAAAAGTGTTGGTCCTGTTTGAACCAACACTTTTTATATGTGAAAAAGAAATATAATGTTATTTGAAATATTGTACTTCAATAACATCTCCTGCATAAACAGTCCAGTCATTTGGAGCTGTTGTATTAGGTACTAAAGTTACTGTAGAACTAGCTGCAGCAATTGTATAATCTAAACCAGCAATTAATTTAGCTCCATTTCTATATACCCAAACTTTACTAAATTCTGGTAATGGAATTTGACTTCCAGTCATAGCTGTATTAGAACCAGCAGATGTTACGTCGTAAGCAAGTTGACCGTCAGTTGCAGTAAAGTATGTTTGACCACTAGTAATTAAATCTGTTGCTAACATTTTTTTAGTTTCACCTGTTGCTTCATCTCTTACTAATAAAGTCCATCCAGTTCCTGTTCCATGAGAAGACAATGTAGTTGCATCTGTAGAAGCAGCTTCTGTTGCAGGATCTATTAATGCGATACCATCTAAAGCAAAAGCTTTACCATCAACATCAATATATGTATTGTCTGTTAAAGTACCACCTAACTGCCAAGTTGTAGTTGTAAGGTTTCCTGGTGTAGTAGAAGTAATTGTTGTAATACCATTATTTGATTGAAAATACTTAATTGTACCTTTATTATCAATAACTCTAACCACAGCACCATCAGCAGGTGTATCTTTTAGAACAGTTGCTGCAGTTGGGTCTGTAGTTTGTGCATTTATGGCAGTACCTACCATCATCATAAGGCCTAATACGCCTAATTTTAAGTAATTTGTTTTCATTGTTTTCATTGTTTTTAATTTTAAAAGTTATTAGTTGTTTTACTATTTGTTATTCTTAATTTAATTATTAGTCATTCAGTTTTTGTTGGTTTAGCTCATATAATTTATTTAAAGTTTGGTTTTTTTTGTAATTAATATAATTGTACAATTCTTATTTTATCGTCCTGGTAACATTGTGCTTCTGGTTCTAGTTTTATAGTGGTATTGTTTACGGCAGTAAAATCGATACGAACTCCGTTTCTATATACGTCTATTTTATCTACACTAGTTATTGTTAATGGTGTTGTAAATTCTAACTGCCCGTCTACAGCAAAAACAACAACTTGCTTTTGTTGTGTTATAGAAGAAATTGGTTTTTGTTTTAATACACCTGTGTTTTTATCTGCTACCACAAGTAGGTCTTCATTACTTGTACTTTCTTGCAAGCCTTTTATGGCTAGTGTATTGGTAGGGTTTGTGGTAATGGCTGTAGGCTCTGTTAAGCTACCTCCTAATTTTATGGTGTTGCCGTCTTTGTAGACTCCGTTTTTGGCATCAGCAGGTAGGCTAATCCATTTGGCACCATTATAAACTTCTATACAACCACAGTTCTCATTCCAAACTTGGTCTCCTATTACGGGGTTTGGAAAACGAGTTGCTCTTGCAGTGTTGTCTGCCACTACTACCAAACCTAACTCGTTGGTTGGATCAAAATCATCATTAACAGGCACCCAGTTTGTGCCATTCCAAATCATTAAGGTTGGGTTGTTGTTATCGCCATATGAAGTTAACCAAATAAGGTCTCCCTTTTTATAAGGAGGTTCTAGCTCATTAAGACTGTTTACAATAAATACGTTTGCAGTTCCGTACTGTGGGTGAGGTATGTATAGTATTTTTTGAGAGTCTAAAAATACATAGCCTTCATTATTGCTAAGTACATTTAATTCTACATTTAAGTATTTTATTTTTCCATCCCAATAAATATCCTGAAAGGTAAAACTAATAGGATCTCCTTCACCAACAATTACAGAAACCATTCCGTTTTCATCAGTAGTAATTAAATGTTCTTCTATATATTCTACACCGGCTTCATTTGTAATGGTAAAACGCAAAGCAATATCTTCTAAACCTAAAGGAACACTGTTTTCTGATACATCAGTACCGGGAATTTGAATTTCTTCGGTATTTAAAATTAATGCTTGATAATTAAACCCAGGCGTTTGTGCCAGTACAATTGTACTGAACAGTGAAAACAACAAGCATAAAATTTTATTTTTAAATGTCATTAATTAAAACCTTAATTGTTCAATATTAAATAGTAACCCAAAAGAAAACGCATGTGTATGTAATGAATACTCTTCTTTTATTTTAGTATCTTTATTTTTTTCTTTAAAACTATCTGCTATATTATACTTTATGTAAATAGAGGTAATGTCTGATATAAGATATTCTGCATTTATTCCTCTATGGTATCTTAATAAAGTTCTGTCTAAAGAACGATCTCTATAAATGTCATTTACCACGTCTTTATATTCACTAGACCCAGAAACCAGCATGTCATAAGACAAGTGTCCGTGGATATATAATTTATACTCACGATGATTTATAATAGAAAAGTTAACACCTGTTTTTAAGCCAACATAAGTTAAGTTGTACGTTAAAGGAATACTTACATTTCCGCCGTAAAACCCGGTGTTAATTTTATAATTGTTGTAGCTAAAACCAGCATCTATTTTAGTTCTAAATCTAAAAAAATTCCATTTTTTGTCCCAAAGTCGATCACTTCTGAAGTTTAAATCAAATCTAATACCTGTTTCTATAAAAACTTGTTGAGATTTTGGGTAATTTAAATCTAGGGTGTTTTCTCCTAAATTATTTACATAATCTTTAAAATAGGCATTTTCAAAACCAGATTCTATATAAATTTGTTGTGCATTATTTATGTTTATCCAAAAGATAAAAAAGAATATAACACTATATATAGTCTTGTTTTTGAACATATTTATTATTCTGTTTTTAGAATTTTTCGTGTAAACTTGTCTTTACCACTTTGTATACGTATTAAATAAGTACCAATAGTATAGTATTTCATTGGAATATGTATACTGTCTGTTGGGTTATATTTTTTAGAAAATAAAACTTTACCATTTGTATCATAAATAAATATATGAATGTTATGTTTTGTTTCTCTAGTAAAATTTATTTTTATGTGATCTATAAAAGGGTTTGGTGAAATCACTAAATTTAGTGATTCATCAATAATTTCTATATCAGAGTTGTTGATTGTAAATATTTTAACATGATTTAAAAAACCTTGTTGTACAGTTGTTGTACCAGTGTTTTTTTTACCAATGATGCTAGATTGCCCTATACTTTGTTGTACACTGTAGTTTTTATTGTATACCGTAGAAGATCCTACCGTAGTAATTGTAGATTTTATTAGAGAATATTTCTTATTTGTTGGTTGCTGAGAAAAGGCAAAACAACTGTTTAAAAATAGTAAAAAACAAATAATTTTTTTCAATTCTTTTCTTTAGGGGGTTCGTTCTTAGTTAGTTAGACACGTTTTTTTAGAATAAGTCACTAAAAAATAATTTGGCTTTATATAGTGTATAGTTTAATTGATTTAAAAGCGAAAGTACAAAAATATTTATTACATATTACTTTGGATAATAACAAAAATAAGATTTTTTTAAAATTTGGGATAAACAGTATCAATAGGGAGGAAAGGTGTAGGTTTTAGTAGGGTAATACAATAAAGTAGTAGATCTATTTTAGATTAATAAATGCTTATAATATAAAGGTTTGTTTTAAAATTAAAAATATTAATTACCCTAAACGATTAAATAATGGCTATAGTTTTAAATATATTGTTAATTGTAAAATTTCACTGTTTTACACAAAAAAAACACTTAATACTAGTACAAAGTGTTTAAAAGTAATTAAAATTGTAAAAGATAAATTATTTCTGTTCAATAAATTCTAATGCAGCGCCATTAATACAATGACGTTTTCCTGTAGTGTTTTTTGGTCCATCATTAAACGAATGACCTAAATGACCGCCGCAAGTATTGCATTTTAATTCTGTTCTTGCATAGCCAATTTTAAAGTCAACATCTAGTTCTACATTTTTTTTGATAGCTCTATCAAAAGAAGGCCAACCAGAACCAGAATCATATTTATATTTAGATTTATATAATGGAGTTTTACAAGCAGCACAAACATAAGTACCTTTCATTTTGTTGTTATTAAGAGCGCTAGAAAAAGCTCTTTCTGTACCCGCTTCTCGTAAAACATAATATTGTATCGGAGTTAAAAGTTTTTTCCATTCTACATCTGTTTTTTCAATAGTATATGTTTTTTTTTCTTTGGATGAGGTTTGTGCCTTACTAGTACAGTTTATCAAAAAAAGAAGCGTTAGTAAAGAGAAAATATTTTTCATAAGTATGTATTGATTTTTATTTTGGACGAATGTTTTATCTAAAAATTACAAATATCACTTTCATAAGAAATTTATTTTTTTGATAAAGATAGAATATGTAGTTTTATAAATTGTAAAAAGAGACGCTGTAGTGACAATTTACTGATATATGTGTCTTATTAATTAGTGATGATAAAAAAATAAAATAGATGAAAAAAATAGTTGTTTTAGTTTTAACCGTTTTTCTTTTTGTAGAATGTAGTACGGTGCCAATTACAGGTAGAAGTCGTGTTAATTTTGTAAGTGATGCACAAGTGTTGCCGTCGAGTTTTGCACAATATAGTAGCTTTTTAAAAGAAAATAAATTATCTACAAATAGAGAGATGTCTAATGAGATTAAAAATGTAGGTAAAAATATTTCTGCAGCTGTAGATCGTTTTATGCGAGCAAATAATATGGTTGCCGAAGCAGATTCTTATAGATGGGAATTTAACTTGGTAGAAGATGAAACCGTAAATGCTTGGTGTATGCCAGGAGGTAAAGTTGTTTTTTATACAGGGATAATGCCTATTTGTGCAAATGAAGATGGAGTTGCAGCGGTTATGGGGCATGAAGTAGCGCATGCTTTTGCTAAACACGGACAAGAAAGAATGTCTCAAGGGCAATTACAACAACTAGGAGGAGTGGCTGTTGCTTTAGGTACTTCAGGAAAAAGTAGTGAATCGCAACAATTATGGAATACTGCCTTTGGTATTGGTTCTGGTTTAGGGATGTTAAAGTTTAGTAGAGTACATGAGCAAGAAGCAGATAGACTAGGTTTGGTTTTTATGATTATGGCTGGTTACGATGGTAGAGAAGCTGCAGAGGTTTGGGTTAGAATGAGCGAGAAATCTGGAGGAAGTTCTCAACCAGAAATGTTAAGTACGCATCCATCTAACGAATCTAGAATTCAAGATTTAAAAAATTATTTACCAACTGCAAAAAAATATGCAGCACAATATAATGCCAAGGTAAAGAATTAAATAAAAAAAATTAGAAAAGGAATAGATTTTCCTATATTGTAACCGTTCAAATATTTATTTGAACGGTTTTTTTATATAAAAAATATGCGATGTTAAAAATTGGAGATAAAAAATTAATTAATGCGTGGGCTTTTTACGATTGGGCAAATTCAGTGTATTCTTTAGTGATTAGTACCGCTGTTTTTCCTATTTATTACGCTGGTTTAACTGCCTCTGAAGGGTTTGCAAATGCTGATGGAAAAATCACTTTTTTGGGTACTTTATGGACGCCAACAACCTTGTATAATTATGCCTTGGCTTTTTCTTTTTTGGTAGTAGCTTGTATTTCGCCAATGCTTTCTGGTATAGCAGATTTTGCAGGGAATAAAAAGAAATTCTTAAAAGGATTTTGCCTTTTAGGTTCGTTATCTGTAATGTGTTTGTTCTTTTTTACAGGTAAAGAAACATTATGGGTTGGTATTGTTTTTACCATTTTAGCAAGTATTGGTTTTTGGGGAAGCATTGTTTTTTACAATGCATTTTTACCAGAAGTAGCGCATCCAGAACAACAAGATAATGTAAGTGCCAAAGGTTTTATGTTAGGCTATTCTGGGTCTATCTTATTACTACTTTTATGTTTGGTTTTAATAGAAACCGAAGTTTTTGGTTATTATGACAAACAATTTGGATCTCAATTATCATTTGTATTAGTAGGTTTGTGGTGGTTAGGTTTTGCACAAATAACGTACGCCAAATTACCTGATTCTGAAAAAACATCATTGCCAAAAGGAAATTATTTTATTAAAGGAATTCAAGAAATAAAGAAAGTTGCAAAAGAATTATTTGCTTATAGAGAGTTGAAATTGTTTTTAATTTCCTTTTTTTTATTAAGTATCGGTGTACAAACTATTATATTAATGGCAGGTATTTTCGGAACAATTTTAGGTTTAGAAACTTTAAATTTAATAGCTACAATTTTGTTAGTGCAGTTTGTAGGTATATTTGGAGCATTTTTATTTTCTAGATTATCTAATAAAATAGGGAATATTAAAACCTTAAAAATAGCAATAGCTATTTGGGGATTGGTTTGTTTTATTGGTTTTAACTTAACAAAAGATACGCCAAATATAGAAATGTATTTTTATATTTTGGGTTCTTTAATAGGTTTGGTAATGGGAGCAATTCAGTCTTTAGCAAGGTCTACGTACTCTAAATTATTGCCTAAAACAGAAGATCATGCTTCTTATTTTAGCTTTTTTGATGTAACTGAAAAAATAGCTCTCGTTATAGGTATGGTTACTTTTGGCGTATTAAATTCTATGATTTCTATACAAAGTAGTGTGTTGGCATTAGCTATTTTCTTTTTAGCTGCTTTTATTGTTTTAAGTAGTATAAAGAAAACAAAATATGTGCAATAAAAAAGAAGCTGTTTTAAAAATATAAAACTTGTCTTGTTGAACCTAAAATAAATTTAGGTTGACAAAATAATTACTTTTAAAACAGCCTCTATTGGTGCTCTCTTTTTATATTTTAAAATTAATTCCTAAAACAATATTTCTACCTTGGTTTAAAATTCCGTCTGCTTTTAATCTAGATAAGTGATCTATATATTTTTTATCTAAAATATTATTAGCAGATAAGTTTGCAGAAAATTTAATATCATTTATAGTAATATCACCACCAAAACCAAAGTTTAATAGATTATAACTAGGGGTTTTTGTTTCAAACTGACTAACATTATTTTGAGAAAATGTACTCTTTAAAGTTAAAGAAGCATACCCTTGTTGTAACCAATTTTTTACATCAAACTCAGTTCTTAAAGTATTTTTCCATGAGTTAGCAGGAATCAATGGTAAATAATTGCCATTATCTTGCTCTCCTATTACAGTTTCAAATGAACTTTCTAAATGCAACCAATCTAATGGATGTGGGTGTAAATGAAAACCAAATTCACCACCATATAATTTTGCATCTTCTTGTAAATACTCAAAAACAGGTGCTTCATCTTCAATTTCTCCAGTAGGAGAAATGTAAATATAATCGTTTAATTGATTGTAAAAACCGTTTGCAAACAACTCAATATGTTCTGTTTTATATTCTAAAGAAAGATCGAATTGCGTGTTTTTTTCATTGGTTAAATTATTATTTCCTTTTTCAAATCTACCCGTTCCGTGATGCACTCCGTTAGAAGATAATTCTGCTAAATTAGGAGCTCTAAAACCAGAGGCAACATTAATTCTTGCTGTAAAATTATCTGTTATGGCTGTTTTAAAACCTAAAGAGGTGGTAAAACTGTTGTAAGATTTATCGATAGCTTCAAAAATATGAAGATCTCCTTCATGAGAAATTTCGTGTCTTTCTGTATCTATATTTCTAGTATCGTAACGAACACCTGCTTGCAAACTATTTTTATTCCAAGAGTAATTTGCTGTTGTAAAAACACCAAAATCATTTATGGTTGCATTAGGTATTAATAATTCCTCTCCAAAATTAGTATTTGTTTGATGTAAGCCTTGTACGCCAGAAAGAATTTCTACGTTCCCAATTTTAGGGAAATGATATTTTGCGTTATAGCTAAATGTTTTTAACTTCATTCTTAATGCAGCTCCTTCTCCTTCTTCTTCGTGATCTTCGTCATGTTCATCTTCGTCATGGTCTTCTTCACCTTCATCATGGTCGTGATGTTCTTCAAATTCTTGACGGTCATTAAAAGTATAACCTAAATCTAAATCTAATTTAGAATCTCCAATAAAAAAATGATTGTGCGAGCTTAATATATGATTGTCGATAACTTGGTAAGGTTCTAAAAGTGATTTACTGGTAGATTGTTCGCC
This sequence comes from Polaribacter butkevichii, assembly GCF_038024105.1. Lineage (NCBI taxonomy): Bacteria > Pseudomonadati > Bacteroidota > Flavobacteriia > Flavobacteriales > Flavobacteriaceae > Polaribacter > Polaribacter butkevichii. The sequence goes on along the minus strand of NZ_CP150661.1, from coordinate 1,034,388 downwards.
AATTCCTTCTTCAGGTAAACCAAGTTTAGATCTGTTAAAATTATAACGAATTTCTGATGTAAAACTGTTTTTAGAATAAGCTGCTCCGGTTTTAAAATCTTTTTCGTTAAAACGGGTATTGGTAACTCTTTGTTTTGTTGGAATTTTATAATCTGAATGATTTACATAAGTTCCTCTTGCTAAAAATTTCCAATTTTCTTTAGATAGTTTTGCTCCAATAGAAGTGTTTGTTCCTAAAGTATTGCCAAAATAACGATGACTAAAATTAATTTCTTGATCATTATCTGATGCAAATTTTTCAGGATTCAAATATAAAACTCCTCCCAAAGCATCAGAACCGTAGAGTAGAGATGCAGGGCCTTTAATTACTTCTACACTACTAATACCAGCATCATTAATACCCAAGCCATGTTCGCCTCCAAATTGCTGGTTTTCTAGCCTAATGCCTTGTGTGTAGACTAAAACTCTATTACCGCTTAATCCTCTAATTACAGGTTTACCTATAGATGCACCTGTAGAAATTTGAGAAACTCCAGCAATATTTGTAATTCCTTCGGCAAGTGTTGTGGCTCCTGTTTTTTGAATGGCTTTGGCAGACAACCTTTCTATTTTCATTACATTTTCTGATTGTAATTTATTAAAAGGCGCAGAAATTATTACTTCATCCATTTTAAAAGCAGTTTCTTTTAATTGAATATTTAACACAATGTTTTCTGAGCTAAAATCAATAATTTTTGAAACTGTTCTATATCCTAAATAACTAAAATTAATTTTTATTTTCCTTTTAGGAATGTTTTTAAGGATAAAGGTTCCGTCTTCTTTAGATGTAGTTCCTCTATGTAATTCTGGGGTGTTAATTTGTACGTCTGCTAAAGGATTATTAAGCATGTCTGTAATTTTTCCTGAAACGCTATTTTGAGCATTCACAGAAAATACAGCTACTAAAAGTAGCCATTTTATAAATGTTTTCATGAAGTATTATTTTACTAATTTAAAAATATGTGATGTCATTTAAAATGACAATTCGGCTTTAAACAGTAAAATAGGGTGGTCCTCTAGAAGTTCTTATAGATTGGCAAACCTCTTTAATTCTTTGAGGTTTATCAATAAAAATGGAAGTATAAAAATGAGGTGGAATTACATCTAAATTAGATGCAAAATCCATTGAGAAAATCGTTAAATGTTTGTGGAATTCAGCACAATTTAAATGTTGCTTATGTATGTGATGTTCACTAACAGAAGTACATACAGAGTGTTCATGATTGCCTAAATTATGAATAATTTCTATAGATGTTGGTAACATCAATAGTAAGAGAAAAAAAACGCTAAGTAGTTTTTTGAACAAAAGTTTTATTTTTTTCTAATTTTTAAATTCAGCATTTCTACTCCTAAAGAAAATGCGATCGCAAAGTACAAATATCCTTTAGGAATAGCCCCAACAGTTTTGTTAAAAATTTCTGTATTTGATAAATGAGCACTTTCTGTAATTAACATAAATCCTATCAAAATTAAAAAAGACAATGCTAACATTTGAATAGTTGGGTTATTGTTTACAAAATTACTAATCGGCTTCGAAAAAATCATCATAATTATAATAGAAACTATTACGGCTATAATCATTATAATTAAAGCGCCATCTATTCCGTTAGTCATACCAACTGCTGTTAAAATACTATCAAAAGAAAAAACAATATCAATAAGTATTATTTGAATAATAACATTTGTTAATGATATAACCTTTGGAGATTTTAACACTTCGTTTTCATTAGTATGTTCTACTTTTTCACGGATTTCTTTAGTGCTTTTATAGAGTAAAAAAAGTCCGCCTAAAAATAAAATGATACTTTGGCCTGTTAATCCTGTTTTAAACCAACCTATATTAATTTCTAAAAAAGGTGTTTTAAATGCAATTAAATAAGAAACACTAATTAATAGTACTATTCTAGTAATCATTGCTAAAGCTAATCCTAAGAGAGTCCCCTTTCTTACTTGATGTTTTGGGAGTTTATTGGCAGATATTGATATAAATATAATATTGTCTATTCCTAAAATAATTTCTAGAAAAGTAAGGGTAATTAATGCTACCCAAGTATCTATATGTAGAAAAATTTCCACTTTATTTTACTTTATATACGGTACCGTCTTGTTTAAATTTGCTAAAACCAATTTTAGCGGTAAAACTATAAGAGGTGTCTGTAACTTTAGTTATTTGTACGTAAATAGGATCTTTGTCTAATTCCTTTTTAGGTGATTTCATTTTTAAGGAATAAAAGAAATTATTTTTCCATTTAATGTAGAGCGTATCAATATGTTTAATTCTTTTTTCACTGGTAGTAGAATCATTAGAAATACTTACAATTTTTTCGTATTCTTCTATTTGTAGGCTGTCTTTTCTAATAATGGTTGTTTTACTATAACCTTCTCCTGCAGGAATTTCGAAGATTCCTTTTTTAAAACGATCAGAATTGTCTTTCATTTCTGATTTGCAAGAAGTAAGAAATAATAGTAAAGAGAAAAGCGCAAAGAATATAAGCTTTCCTTTATTTAAATTAAAAACAGAAACTTCTATATTCTTTACGCTCATAATATTACTTCTTAAAAAATTTATATTCCTGTATAATTAGCAGGTGTAATAGCCTTTAATTCTTCTTTAATTTCTGATGAAACCTCTAAAGTATCAATAAAATCTGCAATAGATTTTTGGTTGATTTTAGCATTTGTTCTGGTTAATCCTTTTAAGGCTTCATAAGGATTAGGGTAAGCTTCACGTCTTAAAATAGTCTGAATTGCTTCAGCAACAACAGCCCAATTATTTTCTAAATCATCTTCAAACTTTTGTTTGTTTAACAATAATTTATTCAATCCTTTTAAGGTAGATGTAAAAGCAATAATTGTATGTCCAAAAGGTACACCAACATTACGTAAAACAGTACTATCTGTTAAATCACGTTGTAAACGAGATACTGGTAACTTTGCAGAAAGGTGTTCGAAAATAGCATTTGCCAATCCTAAATTTCCTTCAGAATTTTCAAAATCAATAGGATTTACTTTATGTGGCATTGCAGAAGAACCAACTTCACCAGCCTTAATTTTTTGTTTAAAGTATTCCATAGAAACATAGGTCCAGAAATCTCTATCTAAATCTAGTACAATGGTATTAATACGTTTTAAAGTATCAAACAAAGCCGCTAAATGATCGTAATGTTCTATTTGTGTTGTTGGAAAAGAATGGTGTAAACCTAACTTTTCTTGTACAAAAGTACTTCCAAATTCTTTCCAATCAATATTTGGATATGCAACCTTGTGTGCATTGTAATTACCCGTTGCACCACCAAACTTAGCAGCACTTGGTATATCATTTAATAAATTGAATTGTTCTTTTAAACGAACTACATATACTTCTATTTCTTTCCCTAACCTTGTAGGTGATGCAGGCTGACCATGTGTTCTTGCTAGCATAGAAACATCTTGCCACTCAATAACTAATTCTTGTAACTTTTCTAAAAGTTCAAAATATTGAGGAACATAAACATCGTTCATCGCTTCTTTAATAGAAAGCGGAACAGCAGTGTTGTTAATGTCTTGAGAAGTCAATCCAAAATGGATAAATTCTTTATGAGCTTGTAAGCCTAACGCATCAAATTTTTCTTTGATAAAGTATTCAACAGCTTTTACATCATGATTTGTAATGCTTTCTATATCTTTAATTTTTTGAGCATCTTCTGCAGTAAAATCGATATAAATTTTACGTAAATCGTCAAATAAATCGTTGTTAAAGTCTGCTAATTGTGGTAAAGGAATTTCACACAAAGCAATAAAATATTCTATTTCTACACGAACTCTGTATTTTATTAAAGCTTCTTCAGAAAAATAGTCTGCTAATTTTGATATTTTACCTCTATAACGTCCATCAATAGGTGAGATGGCATTTAATTTTGTTAAGTTCATCTTTTAGTTATGTTGTTAATTGCAAAAATAGGTAAATAAACAGATTTATAAAGTCGATTTTTGATGTTTTTCTATCATTTCTAAAATGTATTTTCCACGAGCTTTGCAACCTTTGCTTTCGTGCATAATTTTATAGGTTATTAAGTGTTTTAATTCTGGATGAATCCACTCTTTTTCTAATCCAAAGAAATATAAAAAAGTCATTGTATAGGCTCTAACGGCAATTTTTTGAGGCGTAATTAACCAATCGAAACCTGTTTCTACAATCGCATCTATATGTTTGTTTGTCAGTTTTTTTTTGATTTCGTTTTCATCTTTAGCATAATACGCAGTAGCCAAATGTTCACATATTTTAGCACATGGTCTAATAGCGCTATCAAATTTTACATTTTTAATTTCTGATGTAAATACATCTAAATGAGGTAAAATCCATTCTAAATGATGGTGTGTGCAAATCCACTCTAAAATCCAAGCCGCTTTTATAGAAACTTTATTTTCAACATCAAAAGTAATAGCAACCAATTCTTTAAATAATTTCTGATTTTCTAATACAATATTTGCCACTCTTTGTCGGTTTTCCCTTTTAGGGTTTTCCATATTATGGAGTTGTTCTGTAACGAAAAGAAGATTTGTTTTTGGCACTATTAATGTATCTTTGCTTTAAAATTTTATTTAAATGATAAATATAAAAAGACTGTTTTTTATTTTACTGTTTTTTACTTGTTTTTTTACAAGTAAAACTACTTATGCTCAGAAAATTAATCAATTCGATCAGCATAAAAAAAGAACAGGTGTTTGGAAAAAGTATTATTCAAATAAAAGAATTCGTTACACAGGGCAGTTTAAAAACGGAAAAGAAGTAGGTGTTTTTAAGTTTTACGATATTACAAGCTCTAAGCACCCTGTCATTATAAAAACTTTTTATGAGAATTCAGATTCTTTATATGTTCAATTTTTTACGTTAAAAGGTACCATAGAAACAGAAGGTGTTTTAGTAGGAAAAAAACGAGTTGGTAATTGGAAATATTTTTACTCTGATGGCACAATCATGTCAGAAGAAAATTATAAAGAGGGTAAATTAGATGGTGCATTAATAAATTACTATCAAGATGGTAGGGTTACAGAATTTTCTACATATAAAAACGGCTTGTTAGATGGAGTTAGTAGTAAATATTCTAGTAAAGGTATTCTAATAGAAGAAATTACTTACAAAAATGGTGTCTTAAACGGATTGGCAAAATACTTTGAATTGAATGGTCAGTTAAAAGAAACAGGTAATTATAAAGACGGATTACGCGTGGGAAATTGGGAATATTATATGGATGGAGAAGTAGCTACTGAAAAAGAGCTAAAAGCAAAAAATTATTTTACTCGTAAAAAAGAAGATTGATTTTAAGGTTTATAGTTTAAATGTTGATGAATTTTAACGATTGTTAGACAGCGCCTGTAGAAGTCTTTTTATTCTTGCTAACTGCTAACTGCTAACTGCTAACTGCTAACTGCTAACTACAAGATAAATCAAAACAATGATTACATCAATTCTTTCAATCTATAAAACCATTTCTTATTTGTACCTTTGCATCCTTAAAAATTTAAAATGAAACGAGTAGTTGTTGGTCTTTCTGGTGGTGTAGATTCTAGTGTAACCGCACATTTATTAAAAGAACAAGGATACGAAGTTATTGGGCTTTTTATGAAAAATTGGCATGATGACTCTGTAACCATTTCAAATGAATGCCCTTGGTTAGAGGACTCTAATGATGCAATGATTGTTGCAGAAAAGTTAGGAATCCCTTTTCAAGTTGTCGATTTAAGTAATCAATACAAAGAACGTATTGTAGATTATATGTTCGATGAGTATAGTAAAGGTAGAACGCCAAACCCAGATGTTCTTTGTAATAGAGAAATAAAGTTTGATGTTTTTATGGACATTGCTTTAAAATTGGGGGCAGATTATGTGGCTACAGGGCATTATTGTAGAAAAGGAGAAGAGATTATAGACGGTAAACCAGTTTATAAATTATTAGCAGGTAAAGATGTTAATAAAGATCAATCTTACTTTTTGTGTCAGTTGTCTCAAGAGCAATTAACAAAAGCATTATTTCCAATTGGCGAATTAACAAAGCCAGAAGTAAGAAAAATAGCCAAAGAAGCAGATTTAATTACGGCAGAAAAGAAAGATTCTCAAGGTTTATGTTTTATCGGTAAAGTTCGTTTACCAGAGTTTTTACAACAAAAATTAGAACCCAAAAACGGAGTAATTGTAACAATTCCTTCGGATTTTGAGCAGTACACAAAACAAGCGCCTGTTTTTGAAAATAAAGAAGCAGAACTTGCTTATTACGCAACAAAATTTTCTTACAATAAAGAAGATGGTAAAGTAGTTGGTAAACATCAAGGCGCACACTATTTTACAAAAGGACAACGTAAAGGTTTAAATGTTGGTGGTACAAAAGAAGCTTTGTATGTGATAGAAACCGATGTGGTAGAAAATGTAATTTATGCTGGTGAAGGAAAAAATCACCAAGGTTTATATAGAAATGTGTTGTTTGTTTCCAATGAAGAAATGCATTGGATTCGTAAAGATTTAACATTAAAATCTGGAGAAACTATGCAAGTAGATGCTAGAATTAGATACAGGCAACCTTTAGAAAATGCAACCTTACATAAAGTAGAAACAGGTTTGTATGTAGAGTTTGAAAACAAGCAATCTGCCATACAAGAAGGTCAGTTTGTGGCTTGGTATATCAATGAAGAATTATTAGGTTCTGGAGTAATCTCTTAAATTATTTATAAAAATCATAAAAAAGTAGTAATTTCGAAATATGAAGAAATTACTACTTTTTTTATTTATAGCTACTTTTTTTAACGCTAAGGCCCAAGAAGACGCATGGGTTTTCTTAAGAGACAAACCAAACCAAGCTACTTTTTTAGAGAGTCCTTTAACAATGCTCACTCAAAGAGCATTAGACAGAAGGACTAAATTAAATATTCCTCTAGATATTAAAGATGTACCTGTTGATGAAAATTATTATAATCAGATTAAGAATGATGTAAACATCACTGTTTTAGCCAAATCTAAATGGTTAAATGCAATTCATATTAAAGGTGAAGTTGGTAATATTAATAATTTATTAGCTACCTATAGTTTTATCGATCATATAGAATTTGCTAATAAATCTTTAAATTTAAATGCTAAATCAAAAGGAAAAGCAATAAAACCTAATCATTATAATAAGTTTAAAGAAACGCTAACCGATTATAATTATGGTGCTACCGATAATCAAATTAAAATGCTACATGGAAATTATTTACATGAGCAAGGTTTAACAGGTGCAGGTCAAATAATAGCAATTATAGACGCAGGTTTTCCTAACGTAAATACTTTAGAAGCTTTTAAAAGAATTAGAGATAATAATCAGATTTTAGGAGGCTACGATTTTGTAGAAAGAAGCGAAGAGTTTTACGCTGGAGATAGTCATGGAACTCATGTATTATCAACAATTGGCGGTTATTTAGAAAATCAGTTTGTAGGTACTGCACCAGATGCTTCTTTTTATTTATTTAGAACAGAAAATGCGCCTGTAGAAGTCCCTTTAGAGGAAAGTTTATGGGTAGAAGCTGCAGAAAGAGCAGATAGTTTGGGGGTTGATGTTATTAATACTTCTTTAGGATATACAACTTTTGATAATCCGAATTACAATTATACGTATGCCGATTTAGATGGTAAAACCACCTTTATTTCTAGAGGAGCAGAAATTGGTGCTTCTCGTGGTATGCTTTTAGTAAATGCAGTTGGTAATGAAGGAAATGGATCATGGAAATATATGGGAGCGCCGGCAGATGCAGCTTCTGTAATAAGTGTTGGTGCTGTAGATGCATTAGAAAATATTGTTAGTTTTAGTTCTTTCGGACCAACATCAGACGGAAGAATAAAACCCGAAATTTTAGCCAAAGGAGCAAGTGCAGCGGTAATTAATTATACCACAGGTGGCATTGCAAGTTCTAACGGTACGTCTTTTTCGTCACCAATTATGGCAGGATTAATTGCGTGTTTAAATCAGCATGAAGGTTTTCTTTTAAAAGCAGCATCATCAAAAGCAACCACAAATAATTTTAATACGTATTTAAAACAAGCTGTTTATGAGTCTGCAGATAAATTTAATGCTCCTACAGATCAACATGGTTATGGAATTCCGAATTTTGAAGTAGCATTAAAAACCTATATAACTAGTTTATCTGTTTTAGACGATACCAATATCAATGTAAATGTGTATCCAAATCCTGCTAAAAACCAACTATTAATCTCTACAGATGCTTTAAATTTTACAATTAAAATATATACGATGCTTGGTAAAAAGGTGCTAGAAAAAACAGTTTCAAGCTCTAAAATTGTTGATGTTTCTTTTCTAGAAAGCGGTGTTTATTTACTTAAAATATCTAAAGGAAATCAACAAAAAACGATAAAGCTGATGAAACAATAATGAGAAATAAAATTACAGAATTATTTAATATTGAGTTTCCAATTGTTCAAGGAGGTATGATTTGGGTTTCTGGATGGAAATTAGCAGCGGCCGTTTCTAATGCAGGTGGTTTGGGCTTAATTGGTGCTGGCTCTATGTATCCAGATGTGTTACGAGAACATATTCAGAAATGTAAAAAAGCAACAGAGAAACCATTTGGAGTAAATATCCCAATGTTGTATCCTGATATAGAAAAATTAATTGATATTATTATAGAAGAAGGCGTAAAAATTGTTTTTACTTCTGCAGGAAATCCAAAAACCTGGACTTCCTTTTTAAAGGAAAAAGGAATTACGGTGGTACATGTAGTAAGTTCTGTTAAGTTTGCTTTAAAAGCAGAAGCTGCCGGTGTAGATGCTGTTGTTTGTGAAGGTTTTGAGGCTGGTGGACATAATGGAAGGGAAGAAACAACCACGTTTACATTGATACCTATGGTTAAAGAACAGGTTAAAATACCTGTAATTGCTGCTGGTGGAATAGGCACGGGGAGAGGAGTGTTAGCAGCCATGGTGCTGGGTGCAGATGGTGTACAAATAGGGAGTAGGTTTGCTGCATCAGAAGAATCTTCTGCGCATATTAATTTTAAAAACACCATTATTGATGTTAAAGATGGAGATACACAAGTAACTTTAAAAGAATTAGCACCTGTAAGGTTGGTAAAAAATAAGTTTTATAATGAAGTACAAGAATTATATAAGCAGCATCCATCAACAGAACAAATAAAAGAGCTACTAGGAAGAGCACGTTCTAAAAAAGGAATGTTTGAAGGAGATTTAGATGAAGGTGAGTTAGAAATAGGGCAAATAGCAGGGTTAATTCATGAAATAAAGCCTGTAAAAGACATTTTAAATGAGATTATAGACGAATTTAACGCAGTTAAAAGGTTTATATTGAGTGTTTAATGTATTATTTTTCAACTAAAACACTTATTTTAGTTCTTTTCTAAATTATTGGCATTATCTTTGCAATTCAATAAACGTTGTTAGGAATGAATTTAACAACACAATATTTTTTTATTATGAATAAAGGTACCGTAAAATTTTTCAATGAATCTAAAGGATTTGGATTTATCACTGAAGAAGGAAACAACACAGAACATTTTGTACATGTGTCAGGATTAATCGATGAAATTCGTGAAAACGATGAAGTTGAATTTGACTTACAAGATGGAAGAAAAGGATTAAACGCAGTAAACGTAAGAGTATTATAATATATATTTATTACTAGTTAATTTTTTATCTAAAAGCCTATCAATATTGATAGGCTTTTTTTATTGTTTAATGTTTTTAATATCAGTCTTTTAGGGTAGGTTGATGTGTGTATCTATAAGAACACATACTTTTTAAGCTGTAAATTATTGTTTATTTTAAAGGATATAGAAAGTAAAACAACATTTAATTTTATTATTCAATTATTGGCATTACATTTGTAATACAATAAATGTTGTTAGTAATTAAATTAGCAACGCAATAATTTTTATAATGAATAAAGGTACCGTAAAATTTTTCAACGAATCTAAAGGATTTGGATTTATCACTGAAGAAGGATCAAACAAAGAACATTTTGTACATGTGTCAGGATTAATCGATGAAATTCGTGAAAACGATGAAGTTGAATTTGACTTACAAGATGGAAAAAAAGGATTAAACGCAGTAAACGTAAGAGTATTATAATATATATTTATTACTAGTTAATTTTTTAACAAAAAGCCTATCATGATTGATAGGCTTTTTTTATTTTAGAATTTTAAAAATGTATTTATGAGTGACGGAAAGCTAAGAAAAAACGTAAAAATAGGTTTAGGTGTAGAAGTAGTTCAAAAACACCATCAAAGAAGTGGCGAATTAACAGAAGGTGTTATAGCAAAAATTCTAACTAAATCTCAAAACCATCCGCATGGAATTAAAGTTCAGTTAGAATCTGGTATTGTAGGTAGGGTTAAAAATATTTTAGCGTAAACATCGTTTTAGTTTACAGGTATCTTAATTTCGTAAACCTTTCTACTCTTATTGTTTAGTTTGTTTTCTCTTAACCAAGGGTTATGAATTTTAAATTCTTTATAATTCATTCCGAATTTTTTAGCAAAATGAGTAATATTAGAAATGGCAGTATCTACTTTAATTGTTCTTGTTTCTGCTAACGTGTATAAATCTTCATTATCAAACACAAAACCATATTTTTTAGGATTAGAAATTACTTCTTTTAAAGCAATAATTCTAAAAACATATCTCTCTGTTTCATTAGGTAGTTTAGCATCATAATAATTATCTACTTCCTGGGTATCTAACCTTTTACTAACACCGTAGTTACCTGCATTGTAAGAAGCCGCAGCTAAGGTCCAAGAATTAAAACGTTCTTTAGATTTTATTAAATATTCGGCAGCAACTTTTGTAGATTTTTCTATATTATAACGTTCGTCTACATTGCTATTTATTTCTAAACCATACTCTTTTCCTGTAGCTTTCATAAAATGCCACATGCCTGCTGCTCCTGCAGAAGAAGTTTCGTCTATAAAAGCACTTTCTGCCAATGCTAAAAATTTAAAGTCGTCTGGTAAGCCATATTTTTTTAGTAAAGGCTCTAAAACAGGAAAATATTTATTTGCTCTTTTTATAAGTAATAACCCATTAGATTGCCAATACGTGTTTACCAACAATTCTCTTTCCATCCTTTCTCTAACATCAGGTATTTCTAAAGGCACTCTTTCTCCAGCAAGATTTAGGTTGGTTGGCAGTTTTAAGGCTTTTATTTTATATGTTTTAGCCGTACTTGTTTCTGGGTCTGTTTCATTTTTATTGATTGCATTAAAAAATAAAAAAGTGACTATTAAGATGCTTAATAATGAAAGTATACGGAAAGGTTTGTTCATAAGATTGTAATTTTTTGTTTTTAAAAATAAGAAAAGCCAGTGGGTTTAACAAGTTAAAGCTTCGTCAATAATTTTAGATAATTTTTTTGCTTTTGTAATAATCATAACATGGCTACCACCTTCAATTTTTATACAATTGTTAATGTTTTTTATAGGAAACACATGGTCATCGGTTCCATGAATATGAGTAATGTTTGGGTTTTGTTCTGTTTGTTCCCATTTAATAATAGTACCAATAGACCAGTTTAGGTAAAGTTTTGTTCTAACAGAAAGATATTTTTTATAAATATGGGCTCTCTTTTTTAACGATTTTCCTAAAAAATATTGAGCATAATCTTCAAAATTAGAAACAATTTTTGTTGGAAATAATTTGTAGGCTTTTGTAAATTTTGCAAATCTAAACCTTTTAGGAAGCTCTTCGTGATGCTTTACACTAGAAATAATAAAAACCTTTTTAGTGTTTAGATATTTACTCATTTCTTGTACTATAATTCCCCCAAAAGAAACACCTATTAAAACAGGGTTTTCTGCCTTAACTTCTTCGCTCATTCTCATGGCGTAATTAGCAATTGTTTCTTCTAGGGCAATTGGTGTTATCCATTCTAAGTAATGTAGTTCGTATTTATCTTTTGGTAATTCTAGGTTTTCAAATATTTCTGGACCCGCTGCTAAACCTGGTACCAAGTATATAGCAATCTTTTTCATGTCTTTTTTTTTTTTTTTAGCAATATTATATTTTATGCTGTCACTTTATTTTTTTCAAAATTAAATCTTACCAATCCATCTTCATCAATTTTAGTAAGAGTAATCGTATGTAGTGTATTTACTAATTTCGGATTCCAAGGTGTTTTAACTTTAACGTAGTTTTCTGTAAAACCGTGTATAAAACCTTCTTTATTTTCACTTTCAAATAATGCTGTAAGTGTATTACCTATTTGGCTTTCATAAAAAGAACGTCTTTTCTTTGCAGACAAACCACGTAACATTTTACTTCGTTTTGCACGTACTTTTTTTGGAACAACACCTTCAAAATTAACTGCTTCTGTATTTGGTCTTTCAGAGTAGGTAAAAACATGTAAATACGAAATATTCATTTCGTTTAAATAATTATAAGTTTCTAAAAATAACTCGTCTGTTTCACCAGGAAAACCAACAATAACATCTACACCAATACAGGCATTAGGCATTACTTCTTTAATTCTAGAAACTCTATTTGTATACGTATCAGTTAAATACCTGCGCTTCATTTTCTTTAATAAAGCATCACTACCAGATTGTAAAGGAATGTGAAAATGCGGAACAAAAGAAGTAGATTTAGATACAAATTCAATTGTTTCATCTTTTAATAAATTAGGTTCTATAGATGAAATTCGCAAACGATGGATGCCATCAACTTTATCTAATTCTTTTACCAATTCTAAAAAAGTATGTTCGTGTTTTTTATTGCCAAACTCACCTTTACCGTAATCACCAATATTAACACCGGTTAAAACAATCTCTTTAATTCCTTTTGATGAAATTTCTTTGGCATTTTCAATTACATTCTCTAAAGTATCACTTCTAGATATTCCACGTGCTAAAGGTATTGTACAATAAGTACATTTATAATCGCAACCATCTTGTACTTTTAAAAAAGCACGAGTTCTATCTCCAATAGAATAAGAACCCACATAAAAATCGGCATCAGAAATTTCGCAAGAGTGCACCTCGCCAACATTATTTTTAGTTAAATCATTTATATAACTTGTAACATTAAATTTTTCTGTGGCTCCTAAAACTAAATCTACACCATCTACAGCAGCTAATTCTTCTGGTTTTAATTGAGCATAACAACCAACGGCAATTAAAAAAGCATCATCATTTTTCTTTAAGGCATTTTTTACAATGCTTTTAAAGCGTTTATCTGCATTATCGGTAACAGAACAAGTGTTTATAACATAAACATCTGCGGCTTCTTCAAAATCCACACGTTTAAACCCTTCGCTTACAAAATTACGAGCAATAGTAGAAGTTTCTGAAAAATTTAACTTGCATCCTAAAGTATAAAAGGCTACTTTTTTTTCTGCATTCATTCTTGTATATTTAAGGACTGCAAATTTACAATATTATTGATGATTTTTAGAACAGAAAGGTTAATTGTTAGAAAGCTATTTTTAAGTGATTTAAAATTGTTTCATAAAATGCAAAGCAACCCTAATGTAATGAAGTTTGCCAAAGGTGATATTAAAACTTTAGAGGAACATTTTAAAGAATTAAAAGAACTAATTTGTAAATATAAACAGCCTAATAACGATTTTTGGATTTATGCAATTGAACAAAAAAAAGATCAAAAATTTATAGGAACTGTAGCTTTGGTAAAAGATAACTTAGATGATGAAATTGGTTATCGTTTTTTAGAAAAATATTGGAACTTAGGTTTTGGATCTGAAATTTGTAAAGGTTTAATTTCTTATTGTAAGCATCTAAAAAAGACCGAAATTATAGCTTATGTGGTTGATGAAAATTTAGCATCAGCAAAAATATTAGAAAAAAACAACTTTGTTATTGTTGATAAATTAAAGAATGATAAAAACCAAGCAGAAACAAAATATAGATTAAAATTATAGCCTTTAAATATAAAGTTGCCTTAAAATATTTTTTATATTGCTCTTTTGTTGCTATGAATAAAATTGAAAAAACAACTGTTTGTATTATTGGCGCAGGACCTTCTGGTACTGCCACTTCTATACAATTATCTAAGTTAAAAATTCCGCATTATATTATTGATAAATCTAATTTTCCGAGAGATAAAACTTGTGGAGATGGCTTAATTTTATACGCCTACAAGGCGATGAAAATTTTGGGAGACGATTTATTTGCTAGTTTTTTAAAACATCCAAAGTTTATACATAGCAAAAAAATTACGCTGCATTTAAACAATCGCTCTAAAATAGAATTTAAAGAAACGGATGATAGAGATATGATTATTTCGTATGCAAAACGTATCGATTTTGATCAATTTTTGGTAAGTCACTTATCAGAAACCTATGCCAACCAGCATTTTGGAAGCGGAGTTAAAGAAATTAGGGACGAAGCAGAGGGGGTTTTTATCAAATTAAAAAATGGCAAAGAAATCCTATCAAAATTTGTAGTTGGGGCAGATGGTGCCAAATCTATTGTTGCTAGTAAATTAGCTAATAATAAAATAGATAAAAAACATGCGTCAACTTTTGTAAGTGCTTATTTTAAAGATGTAATAGATTTGCCTATAGGTAACGCAGCAGAAGTACGTATGATTTATAAAAAAATGCTTTTATTTTTTTATGTTTTTCCTTTATCTGACGGACAAGTAAATATTAGTTTGGGAGGGCGTGCAGATCATATTAAAAAATATGGGGTCAATTTAGTTGATGAAATTCAAAATATTATAAAAAACCACAAAAAGGTAAAAAATAAATTTAAAAACGCTACCAAAATAGGTAATTGGAGAGGGTGGTCTATTCCGTTTCATTTTGGAAATCATAAAATAACTGGAGAACGATTTTTATTAGTAGGAGATGCTGCAGGTTTGGCAAATGCTTTTTACAAAGAAGGCATTGGTACTGGTATGATGTCTGGCATAATTGCAGCAAAAAATATAGAAAGATGTTTAAATAAGGATGGTTTTTCTGAAGCTTCATTAAAAAAATACGATGAAGATTTACAAAAAGAGTTTGGTAGACTTTTAAAATTTAGTCATTATGCTCTAAGAGCAGCAAAGTATAAAGGTTTCTTTTTAGCGATGGCTGGTTTGTTAAAGAAAAAGATAGAACAGAAAGTTCATCGAATTATAAAAAAAAGAAGTTACTAATAAACTTACCAATTAATTTTTGCAAGAACAGGAAAGTGGTCTGAGTATTTTTCTGAAAATGTAGAAAATTTATTAATTATAGCATCCTCATCTGTTAAAATAAAGTCTATTCGCATAGGAAACCAGTAGTTAAAAGATTTACCAAAACCTTTACCAGATTCTATAAAAGCATCTTTTTTGTTTTTTGATATTTGATGATATACCCAAGAATAACTGGTGTTATTAAAATCTCCACAAACTATTTTTTTTCCTTTCCATTGCTTTTCATGTGCTAAAAATTGTACAGTTTGTTCTGCCTGAGTTTTAAAAGAACTACTAATTCTCTCTATTAGTTTTTCAGAATTTTCTTGCCCAAAATTTTCTTCACCTGGTTTTATTCTTAAAGATTCTAAGTGAACATTATAAATTCTAATGGTGTCTTTTTCTTTTAAAATATCAGCAAAAATAATATTATTACCTACGCTTTTTAAATCTAAAGAACCAGAGTTTATAATCTTATATTTAGAATAAATAGCCATTCCGTATTTATTGCTTTTAGGTCGATATTTTATAAATTTATGAGGATAATTTAATTTGTTTTTTTTACTGTGATAATATTCTTGTACGGCAAGAACATCTGGGGCTTTAGAAGCTATAAATTTATAACCATCTGGCGTTTTAGATTCTTTCTTTTTATGAAACAAATCAAAGCTTTTTACATTATAACTCATCACTTTTAAATCGTTATTAAAAGAAGAATTATTACCGTAAATTTTATAAAAAGGAGTTGAAAAGATATAGCCAATTACTAATACAGAAATAGATAATAGAAATTGTTTTTTTAATTTAATTAACCAATAAACACCAAAAATGAGATTGATAATCATTAAAAAAGGAACAAAAAGACTTAAAACAGCAAAAACAGGAATTGTAGCAGGTGATATTAATTGAAGTATATAAGACAACAATAAAAGCGCTGCTAATATTGAGTTTATGATGTATAACATCTTATCTATGGGGGATAAATTTTTCATGTTATTTTCTTCCTTGTTTAAATAAAAACTCTTTCTCTGCTTTTGTTAATGTATCATACCCAGATTTACTAATTTTATCTAAAATATGGTCTATTTGTTGTTGGTTTAAGGAAGTTTTTTTTACTGAATTAGTTGTTTTTTTAGGTGATTTATATACCGTTTTTAGTGGTTTCTTTTTTACTGAAAATATAGACGATAATTGATCCCAAAGTTTTATTTCTTTGTTTGCTGCTTTTTTTACATATAAAAAACCGAATAATGCGCCTCCTAAATGTGCAAAATGGCCACCAGCATTTCCGCCAGATAAAGCTAAAATGTCTAAACCAACCCAAATTGCAGCAAAATGCCAAAGCTTTACAAAACCAATAAAGCGAACTTTTAATTGATAGTTAGGTATGTAGGTGGTTATTCCTATAAATATGGCGGAAATACCGGCAGAAGCACCAACTAACATTGATGATTGTCCTTGAAATAAAGGAAAATAATTAAGACTAACCATAAATAAGAGACCTCCAAAAAAGGTGCCTAATAAGTAAAAAGTTAATAGTTGTTTTTGAGTAAAATATTCTATAAACAAATTACCAATAAAATATAAAGTAACAAGGTTTAAAAGAATATGTAAAAAATCTGCATGTAAAAAACCATAAGTAAGAAGTGTCCAAGGTTTATATAGTAAAGTAGAAAAGTTATCATCTAAAGAAAACCACTCTACAACCCAATTAATTTGTCCTTTATATAAATCTTGAAAAACAGAAATAAGTAACGTAAATATAAATACAGCAATGTTAACGTAGATTAATTTTTCTACGATATTTCCGTTTTTGTAGCGTAATTTTATGTCGTCTATAAAACTCATTAACTAAATTTAAATTGATTTTTTTTCCAATACCAAGCAATGATAAAACCAATTAATGCACCTCCAACATGTGCAAAATGGGCAATGTTTCCAATAGAATATTTGGTCATACCAAAAAACAAATCACCTAAAATCATTACAGGAATAAAATATTTTGCGGCTATTGGTACAGGGAAAAATATCAGCGCTAATTTAGCATCTTTAAAATAGATACCAAAAGCAACTAACACACCATAAACTGCACCCGATGCACCTACAGCAGGTGTATGATATAAATTATAGAATTTAATCATTTCTTCATTTGATATAGCAATTCTTGGATCGTTATAACTACCTGCATTTAAAATATTTTGTATGTCGCTAGCCGAAAGACCAAAATTTATCAATTGGTCATAAATACCATTAAATTGATAGTAATTTGCCAAGGTATAGATTAATCCGGCACCTAATCCTGCAGAAAAATAGAAGAATATAAATTTATTTTTTCCCCACATTTGTTCTAAAGGTGTGCCAAAAGCCCATAAACCATACATGTTAAATAAAATATGGCTAAAACTACCATGCATAAACATATGCGTAACGTATTGCCAAATGCCAAAATGTTTGTTTTCTGGAAAATGCAACGCTAAAACATTTGTAAAATCTAACTTTAAAAGTTGTGGCGCAACAAAAATAATAACGTTAATTATGATTAAATGTTTTATAGCACCTGTAATTTTATTATTCATTTTTAACTGTTAAATAGATTGTCTATTTCGTTTAATGTTAGTGTTTTAAAAACGGGTTTTCCAAAAGGAGATACATCAGGTTCTTTGCACGAAAATAAATCATTAACCAAACCTTCTTGTTCTCTTTCAGAAAGCTGTGTGCCTGTTTTTATAGATAATGTTTTAGCAAATGATTTTGCCATTACATCAAAATGACTAAAACTAGCGTCTGGTACTTCTAAATCGATATCATTTAATAATTCTTCTAATATAATCGTTATTTTGCTTTCTGTTACAGAAACGGGTATTCCTTTTATGGTAACGCTATCTTTTGTAAATTCATCAAAAGAAAAACCAGCATTTTCTAATTCGTTTTTAATTGTATAAATCATTTCTATCTCTGCGGATGAGTATGAAATTTTAACAGGAAACAATAATTGCTGACTGTTAGCTTCTTTTACAGTAATGCTTTCTAAAAACTCTTCGTACAAAATACGCTGATGCGCTAAAGATTGGTTGATTAAAACCACGCCAGATTTTATTGAACTTAGTAAATATTTACGCTGAATTTGAAATGTTTTTTGCGTTTTTATTTCTTGCTGATTGTCAAATAATTCCGATTGCTTTTCCTCCTCTGTAATTTCTATAGAAGAAGTGTATAGGGATTCCCAACTTTCTGTTTGAGGTTCTTTTTTAAACGGTGTATGAACCTGTTTTGTAGCTTCTTCTTTAAACGGATTAAAATCTGGATCAACAGAAATTCTAGGCGTTTTTGCTGATGTAGTTTTTGTGTTTAAATGATAAGGCGTATCTAAGTTAGCATCTCTATTAAAATCTAAAAGAGGCGCTACATTATACTGGCCTAAACTGTGCTTTACAGTGGCTCTTAACATGGCATACAACGCTTTTTCATTATCAAACTTTATCTCTGTTTTTGTAGGATGAATGTTAATGTCTATAGTATTTGCAGGTACTGTTAAGTATAAAAAATAGGAGGGATGCGAACCCTGTTCTAGTAAGCCATCAAAGGCATTTACTACAGCATGATTTAAGTACGAACTTTTTATAAAACGATCATTTACAAAAAAGAATTGTTCTCCTCTTTTTCTTTTAGAGAATTCTGGTTTTGCAACAAAACCTTCTATACCAACAATGTCTGTTTGTTCATTTATGGGAACTAATTTTTCATTCATTTTAGTTCCGAAAACACTTACAATACGTTTTCTTAAATTACTACCTTTTAAATGGTATACCTCATTGTTATTATGATGCATTAAAAAAGCTATGTTTGGGTGTGCCAATGCAACTCTTTGAAATTCATCTACAATATGACGGGTTTCTACAGTATCAGATTTTAAAAAGTTTCTTCTAGCAGGAATGTTGTAAAATAAGTTTTTTACAGCAATACTTGTTCCTTTGCTTGTAGAAACAAAATCTTGAGACACAATTTTACTGCCTTCAATTTTTATAGACGTACCAAGCTCTTCGTTGTCTTGTTTTGTTTTTAACTCTACATGTGCAATGGCAGCAATAGACGCTAATGCTTCTCCTCTAAAACCTTTGGTGCAAAGATTAAATAAATCTTCTGCTTTTTGTATTTTAGAAGTTGCATGACGCTCAAAACACAATCTTGCATCTGTAGCGCTCATTCCTTTACCGTCATCAATTACTTGAATTAACGTTTTACCGGCGTCTTTTAATAAAAGTTTTATGTTGGTTGCACCAGCATCAATTGCGTTTTCTAATAACTCTTTTACTACAGAAGCTGGTCGTTGAACGACTTCTCCTGCAGCAATTTGGTTAGCAACATGATCTGGTAATAGTTGAATAATATCAGACATTAATTTCTCTTGAAAATAGATAAATCGAAATCTATGATGTATAAAAAGATAAGTACTAAAATTGCAATGATGATAAAAAGTGTTCTATTTACCCCTTTATCTGAGTTTTTTAAATCTTCAATTGCATCACCAAATTTAGCTTTAATTCCTTTGTTTTTACCCGCAGTTTTTCTAAATTGATCTAATTTATGTTCAATTTTATAAGGACTTCCTTCTCCTTTATAATAACGGGGTTGGTAATCGAATTTGTTATGTGTACGTTTTAAGAATCCCATAGTATTAGAGTTATTGGTTTATAATGATTTAGAAAAAAATCAACAATTGTACCAAAGGTATAAGCAAATCAAATTTACAGAATTATACTTAATCCCTCAAATAAACCTGTTAAAAGTATTCTTAAAATCTACTATTGTATTTTTTAAAATAATATTGGTATAAAAATTACAGTGAATTTTAAAATACCAATATCTCTATAAAATTTTAAAAAAAATTGAAGCAAAGTAGCTCCAATTAATAGCCTATACTTTCTGTATTGGTATCAATATTTTTAAGAGCAGCCATTTTTATGGCAGCCACAGCACATTCTGTACCTTTGTTACCTAATTTACCTCCAGATCTGTCTAAAGATTGTTGTTTTGTGTTGTCTGTTAACACACAAAATATTACAGGTACATCGTATTTTACATTTAAATCTACTATACCTTGGGTAACACCTTCGCAAACAAAATCGAAATGTTTTGTTTCTCCTTGTATTACATTTCCAATAGCAATAATAGCATCAACTTGTTGTGATGCAATCATTTTTTTACAACCATAAACCAATTCAAAACTTCCTGGAACATTCCAAGAAATAATGTTTTCTTTAGTTGCACCGCAATCTAATAAAGTTTCAATTGCACCTTTTTGTAAATTCTCTGTAATCTCTGGATTCCATTCAGAAACAACAATCCCAAATCGAAAAGATTTCGCATTTGGGATTGTTGCTTTATCGTAAACTGATAAATTAGTTGTAGCCATGTTTTTTGTATTCAGTCTGTAGTATTCAGTGTGCAGTCAGTAATTTACTGCCAACCGCTACTGTTTTACTGCAAGCTATTTTAGTTAGCGTATTTAGCTGCTGCTATATATTTTTCTATATCTCTACCTTGATCAGAGTTAGAGTAGTTTTCTTTAATTTTTGTGAATAATGTTTCTGCTTTACCAAAATCTTTTAATTCCATAGCAGTTTGTCCTGCTTTAAATAAATATAAAGGTGATGTAAAATCATTATCTTTTTTATTAGCGGCTTTTTCATAATAGTCTAAAGCATCGTCTAATTGATTGATGTCTGCAAAAGCATCTCCAATTGCACCTATAGAAACAGGGCCCAACATTTCATCGTCAGAATTAAATTTACTTAAAAATTCAATTGCTTTGTCATATTTTTTCATTTGTAAGTAAGAAACACCAGCGTAATAGTTTGCTAAATTACCAGCATCTGTACCACTAAATGAATCTGCGATGTCTAAGAAACCGTATTTTCCATCTGCACCTTCTAAACCTAAAGTTAATAAAGAGTCTATTCCAGAACCAGCTGTTGCTGCTTCATCAAAATATTTTCTAGGAAAAGCTAACTCGTTAGAAGCTTCTAATTCATTTGGTTGTACTACATATTTATGATATCCTAAGTATCCTAAAAATATTACAACAACTGCTATTAATGCAAAAAACAAAGGTTTGTTATTTTTTTCAATCCATTGTTCTGATTTAGAGGCTGTTTCGTCTAATGTATTTAAGACTCCTGCTGTTTCAAATTCAGATTCATCAACTTGATTTTCTTCTTTTTTACCTTCTGCTTTATATTTCTTCTTGTATGTAGCCATGTTTTCCTTAAAAATTAGTGGCGACAAAAATAGTTTTTTTAATTGGATTTTAAAAGCGGATAATTCGCTAAATTTTCAATAATTTGCAAAACGTTTTCAATATCAAATTCTATTCATGTATTTACAGAAAATTTCTTTGCTTAATTTTAAAAATATAGAGTCGCAATCTTTTGATTTTCAGAAGAAAATAAATTGTTTTGTGGGTAATAATGGTATTGGAAAAACCAATGTGTTAGATGCTATTTATTACTTATCTTTTACAAAAAGTTACTTTAATGCTGTCGCTGTTCAGAATATTAGGCACGGAGAAGGGTTTTTTATGATAGAAGGAGATTACCTTTTAAATGATAGAAACGAAAAAATAGTATGCAGTCTTAAAAAAGGTCAAAAGAAGGTTTTAAAAAGAAATGGAAAAAGTTACGAGAAGTTTTCTGAACACATCGGTCAGTTACCTTTGGTTATTATTTCGCCTGCGGATAGAGATTTGGTTACCGAAGGAAGTGATACGAGAAGAAAATTTATTGATGGTGTTATTTCTCAACAAAACAAAACCTATTTAAAAGATTTATTGTCTTATAATAAGGTGCTTTCTCAAAGAAATGCATTGTTAAAATATTTTGCAGCTAATAGAACTTTTGATGCTTTAAATTTAAGTGTTTATGATGAGCAACTTTCTGAATTTGGTACTCGAATTTATGAGGTTAGAAAACAGTTTTTAGAAGAATTTATACCTATATTTAATGAAAAATATCAAATAATTTCTGGGGATAAAGAACTTGTTAATTTAGCTTATAAAAGTCAGTTGCATGATTTTGAAATGAAAGACTTATTGCAAAAATCTTTGGTAAAAGATAAGATTATACAGTATACAACATCGGGAATACATAAAGATGATTTGAGTTTTGATATTGGAGAATATCCTATTAAAAAGTTTGGGTCTCAAGGACAGCAAAAATCGTATTTAATTGCATTAAAATTGGCGCAGTTTGAGTTTATCAAACAACAATCTAAAGTGATTCCTATCTTATTATTAGATGATATTTTTGATAAATTAGATGAAAATAGGGTGTCTCAAATTATAGATTTGGTAAATAATGATGAATTTGGACAAATATTTATAACAGACACTCATTTTGAAAGAACAGAAAATATATTAAAACAAGGAAGTAAAGAATATCAGATTTTTAAGTTATAATGTCATTACGAGTAAAAGTGACGAAGTAATC
Organism: Polaribacter butkevichii; assembly: GCF_038024105.1. NCBI lineage: Bacteria > Pseudomonadati > Bacteroidota > Flavobacteriia > Flavobacteriales > Flavobacteriaceae > Polaribacter > Polaribacter butkevichii. Next base: position 1,011,714 of record NZ_CP150661.1, on the reverse strand, counting down.
TGTTAATAAATATCCAATATCCATAATAATGGCAAAAAGAGAAAACGATTCATTTTCAGTAAAAGATTTAATGCAATTTTTTATCAAGGAAAACAACTTGAGTAAGGGAATGCAAAAAATAAAGATAGAAGAAACTTGGAATAAAATGATGGGACCCGGAGTTGCTACTCATACAACTTCTGTGAAATTGCAAAATAAAACCTTGGTAGTTAACTTAAATTCTTCTGTTTTAAGAGAAGAGTTAAGTTATGGTAAAGATAAAATTGTAAAAATGATGAATGAAGAAATAGGTGATGATCTGATTTCTAAAGTGGTGTTGATGTAATTAAAATAAATAAGAATGTGAATAAATTTATAGTTAGTCTTTTTATATTATTATCCCCTTTATTTGGTTTTTCTCAAAGAGCTAAACTTTATAAAGATTTACCAGCTAAATCTTATTATGAAAATGGTAATTTAAGAGTTACAAGAAGTTTTAAGTCTGGAAAACTTTTAGGTTATAAAACTTTTTATAAAAGTGGTGCTTTAAGGTCTAACTACGTATTTAACGCTAAAGGGTATCATGATAGTATTGCTAATTTTTATTTTCCTAACGGTAAGGTTAAAACGGTTTGGAAGTATAAAAATGATAAAGTAAAAAAACGTGTTGATTATACTTTAGAAGGAGAAGTTGTTAAAGGTAAAAAAGCATATAAAAAAATAGGAATATGTAATGCTATTTTACCTTATGGAAAGGATAACTTAACATGGACCTTTAGAAGAGGTAAATTAAACTCTGGACTTGGTTTCTATGATGAATCTTTAGAGGATTTTAATTTTATTCTTTCTAAATTAAGTCCAAATAAAATAAGGTTTTCTGCAGAAAGAAGTATATACCATAGTTTAGCCATAGCTTATACCGCTATTGAAGATTATGAAAAAGCATTAATGTATAATTATAAGGCTTTAGCTATAGATGGAAATAATCAGGCTGTTTTAAATAACTTAGGTTGGTTATTATTAAAGATTAAAGAGTATGATTTAGCTTTAGAGTATTTAAATAAATGTCATGAAATTAACCCAAATAATTATTATGCCTTTTTTAATAAAGCGAAGCTTTACTTAGAAACAAGAGATTATGCGAAGGCTTTATATTTTATTGAAAAAACGATAGCAGATAAAAGAAGTCATAAGTTATTAGAAAAAGACATTTCGGTAGAAAAAACTATTTGGGCAACAAGAGGTGAAATATATCATAAATTAGGAAGAGCAGAAGAAGCTATTAAAGATTTACAAAAAGCATTGGAAGAAAATGAGGTTAATTCGTACGCTTATAGATGTTTAGCTTTAGTTTACATAGGGGGTAATCAATTGAATAAAGCTTGTAATGCCTTGTCTAAAGCCAAAGAACATAAGTACGATAAAACTTATAATACAAATGAAGTAGAAGGTTTGCGAAAGGAATATTGTTTATCAGAATAGTATAAGAACAAAAAAACTCACAACGAAAGTTGTGAGTTTTTTAAAATATAATTTTTCTAAGATTTTTGATAAACCCTTAAAATTGCTCTCTTCCAGAAAAGTGAAAGTTTCCTTCGATTTCTGCATTTTCATCAGAATCAGAACCATGTACAGCATTTTCTCCCATAGAAGTAGCATACATTTTTCTAATAGTTCCTTCAGCAGCATCCGCAGGATTTGTAGCACCAATTAAAGTTCTAAAATCTTCTACAGCATTTTCTTTTTCTAAGATTGCAGCTACAATTGGTCCACGTGTCATAAACTCAACTAGTTCTCCAAAAAACGGACGCTCATTATGCACTGCATAAAAAGTCTCAGCATCAGCTTTTGTCATTTGAGTTTTTTTAAGAGCTACGATTCTAAATCCTGCAGCATTAATTTTTTCTAATATAGCGCCAGTATGTCCGTTTTCTACAGCATCTGGTTTAAGCATTGTAAATGTTCTGTTTGTTGCCATTTTATTTTTTAAAATTTTGGCAAAAGTACATTTTTTAATGTAAACTACAAGTTATGCTTAAATTAGTAACATTTCTTGTTCTTAATTTAGTACTTCTATGATTTCATAACCCTTTTTTAATTTATTTATTATTTTAGAAATAAATATACCTGTTGTGCATTTAGACCTTTTAAACTCTAAAATGTCTGTTCGAGTGATTTTTAGGTATTAAAAATTGTATCGAGAACAATTAAATAACTTAAAACATGTATTCTGATAAAAATATTAAAAAGAACACTTTATTTTTAATATTTTATCAGAAACTATTTTCTGTGTTTTTTGTTTTCTGATAAAAAAAAGTACTTAATAATTGGTGTAAAAAAGCTTGATTTTATAGCCGTATTTAAAGCTTAAATGTTTAAGTTTAACAGAAATGTAAGACAAAATTTATTTTGAACAATGTTATTAAATTGTATATTCGCCACTTATGATTTTAAAAGGATTTGAAGACTTAAAAAGTTTTCTTGATCAATCAAGAAATATTGTAATTGTTGGGCATAGAAACCCAGATGGAGATGCTATGGGGAGTACCTTGGCATTAAAACATTATTTAGATAAAAAAGGACATCAAGCAACGGTTGTGGTACCTAATGAGTATCCAGAGTTTTTACATTGGTTACCAGGTTCAGAAACAACATATCGTTTCGATTGGCAAAATAGTCAGTCTCAAAAAGCAATAAATGCTTCAGACATTATTTTTTTATTAGACTTTAATGCTTTGCATAGAGTAGGTTCTGACATGCAGAAAACGTTAGAAAAATACCCAAACGATTTTGCAATGATAGACCATCATCAACAACCAGATGATGTAAAATACATGTATTCTGATGTGACTATTTGTTCTACATGCCAAATGGTGTATCAATTTATAGAATTAAATAACGATTTAGATTTAATTGATGCAGATATTGCTACTTGTTTGTATACAGGTATAATGACAGATACAGGCTCTTTTCGTTTTAGATCTACCACAAGCACAACCCATAGAATTATAGCTTCTTTAATTGATAAAGGTGCCCAAAATGATAAAATACACAATAATGTGTATGATGCGAATTCTTATAATAGATTATTGCTATTAGGACAAGCGTTAAGTAATTTACAAATTCTACCAACTTACAAAACAGCTTATATTACATTAACGTCCGAAGAAAAAAAGCGTTTCGATTTTCAAAAAGGAGATACCGAAGGTGTTGTAAACTATGCACTTTCTTTAAAAGGAATTATTTTTGCCGCAATTTTTATTGAAGATACAGAACAAGGAATTATAAAAATTTCTTTTAGATCTAAAGGTAACTTTTCTGTAAATCAATTTTCTAGAAATCATTTTTCTGGAGGAGGACATGATAATGCTGCCGGAGGAAGGTCTGACGTTTCATTAGAAGAAACAGTAACAAAATTTGTTACTTTATTACCACAATATCAAAAAGAATTAGAAGTTTCATATGAAAATTAAAATTTTAATTTTTACCAGTCTTTTGTGTTTAGCTTGTTCTAAAAAAGCAGAACCAAGAAGACCTATTATGGTAAAACCTTCTACCACTGTTTTAAAGGAAACCATTAATCAGTCTATTAGGTTAAATAAAATTGAGGAAGAAAAAATTTTATCGGTAATTAGAAAAGATTCTACAAACACGTATAAAGTTTCTCCCAATGGTTTTTGGTATACCTATATCAATAAAATAGAAGAAAATCTTCCAACTCCTAAAGCAGGAAACACTGTAACTTTATCATATAATATAACAGACTTACAGGATACTGTAATTTACAGTAAAAAAGAATTGGGTTTAAAACAGTACAAAGTAGATAAAGAAGATTTTATTTCTGCACTTCAAACAGGAATAAAGTTGATGAAAATAGGAGAAACCATTACATTTGTCATTCCGTCATACAATGCTTTTGGGCTTTCTGGCGATGGTAATAAAATAGGAATTAATCAATCAATAAAAAGTACAGTAACATTAATCAATATAAATAATTAAAAATGAAAGTAATAAAAAGTGTTTTAGCAATTGCAGTTGTAGCATCTATGGTTTCTTGTGGTAACCAAGTAAAAGAAGTAAAATCGTTAGAAACAGAAATAGATTCTGTTAGTTATGCTATTGGTTTAACAATGTCTAGTCAATTAAAACAAGGTTTTAAAGAAGTTAATGAAGATGTTTTAACACAAGCTATTAGAAACGGATTAGATTCAACTAACTTATTAATTGATATTAAAGATATTCAGAAAGTAATAAGCCCATATTTTCAAAAGAAACAAGCTGAACAAATGAAAGAGCAGCAAGAAAAAATGGCTAAAGAAGCAGAGGCTAAGTTTGGAGAAAACAAAAAAGCAGGAATAGCTTTTTTAGAAGAAAACAAAACTAAAGAAGGTGTTGTTACTACAGATAGTGGTTTACAATATATTATCTTAAAAGAAGGTAAAGGAGATAAACCAGCAGGACCAACTGCTAAAGTTAAAGTTCATTACCATGGTACTACTATAGATGGTAAAGTTTTTGATAGCTCTGTTGATAGAGGAACTCCAGCTGAATTTGGTTTAAATCAAGTAATTAAAGGTTGGACAGAAGGTGTACAATTAATGAAGGTAGGTTCTAAATACAAATTCTTTATTCCTCAAGAATTAGCTTATGGAGCACAAGAAAAAGGAGCTGATATTAAGCCATTTTCTACATTAATTTTTGAAGTAGAATTATTAGAAATTAAATAAGAATACCATTGATGAAGAATTTAAAATACTTAATTGCATTTGTTGTTTTATTAACAGCATGTAAAACTACACCAGAAAAGTACAAAGAACTTAAAGATGGTGTTTATGCTGAAATTTTAACCAATAAAGGAGAAGTTTTAGTAGAATTATATGCAGAAAACGTACCAATGACAGTTGCAAATTTTGTTTCTCTTGTAGAAGGAACAAATAGTAAGTTGGTAGATTCTTTAAAAGGGAAAGACTTTTATGAAGGTGTTATTTTTCATAGAGTTGTAGATAATTTTGTAATTCAAGGTGGTGGCTTTACAGCAAATGGTAGAAAAGATGCAGGTTATGTTTTTGGTGATGAATTTCCAAAGAGTGAAGATGGAAATTTAATGTATAGACATAATGATAAAGGTATTCTTTCTATGGCAAATGCAGGACCAACTACTAATAACACTCAGTTTTTTATAACACACAAAGCAATACCTCATTTAGATGGTAAACATACCGTATTTGGTAAAACTGTTATAAATTCTGTTCAGTTAAAAGAATTAAAAAGTAAAATTAAAGATTCTTTACAGTTAAAAAAAGCAATAGACTCTACAAGAATGGCTGTTGTAAATAGTATTGTACAAAAAGATACTATTTTAACTGTAAAGATTATTAAACTAGGAGCTAAAGCCAATAACTTTAACGCTGCAAATGTTTTTGACGCTGAATTGGTAAAATTTGAAAATTCAGAAAAAGATCATAAAAAAGCAGAAGAGGAAGTTGAAAAAGCTAGATATGCGAATTATTTGGTTGAAAAAGCTGCCTTTTTAGCTAAAATGGATGAGGCCAAAGCTGTAAAAACATCTTCTGGACTTCGAATATTAAAGTTAAAGAAAACTTCAGGTAAAAAAATAGTTGATAATAAACCATTGTCTATTCATTACACGTTGTATACGGCAGACGGTAAAAAAATTCAATCTACTTCAGATACTAATGCAGCTCCTTTTGTGTGTCAGTTAGATGATGCTCAAAGACCTATGATTGCTGGTTTTAAAGAAGGTGTTTTAACCATGAATGAAGGAGAAAAGGTACGTTTATTTATTCCATACTATTTAGGGTATGGAGAAGAAAAATACGGTCCTTTTCCTGCAAAATCAGATTTAGTTTTTGAAATTGAAGTATTAAAAATTGGAAAATAATTTGTTAGAAAGCATTATACATTTTGATAAGAATTTATTAGTTTTTCTAAACAATTTAGGAAGTGAACAATGGGACCCATTTTGGTTGGTAATTACCAATCAACTTTATTGGAGCCCATTGTTCCTTTTTATTTTTTATTTAACAATTAAAGCTTTTGGTTGGAAACGTGGTGGTGTTATGATACTTTCCATGATTTTATTGGTGGCATTTTCAGATCAATTTACAAACCTTATAAAAAATTCGGTACAACGTTTACGTCCTAATAACGATCCAGAAATAAAACACTTATTAAGAACGCTCATTAACCCTCAGAGTTATAGTTTTATGTCTGGTCACGCAACAACATCTACATTCTTTTCTGTATTTGTAGTATTGCTTTTAAGAGATAAATACAAATACATTTATTTTGTTTTATTTTGGCCCTTAATTTTTGCTTATAGTAGATTGTATTTAGGCGTACATTTTCCTATTGATATTTCTGTAGGAATTATTGTAGGAGTTACTTTTGCAAATATCTATTACTTCTTTTTTAAGAAGGTAGACAAGAAACTATTTATCCAGTAGATTAAAAAGTTAACTTTCTTAAATTAAAATTAAGGTTTGTTCTTAATTCTCAAACTAATTAAATAAAGCCAAATTACCTTTAGTATTAATAATTCAGCTTTATTTAAAGTTGGTTTTTTAATCAACAGAAAACAATATTATTGTTTCTTCTTTTTATTATTTAAGTATAAATATTTTGTAGAGTGATAATAGGCAGATAATAAACTATCCATCTTCTTTGAAATTAATGGATGTTCATTCTGAATATCTTTTACCTCTTTAGTATTTAAATTATACAAACCAGTTGTTTTACTAATATTGGTTTTAGAGTAATATAAGCTATCTTGAATTAAACCAACAGTAGGTTCTCCTTTACTTTTAAGATAAACAAAAGAAGCCGTATTTTTAGGAAGAGAATCTAGTAAATTATTACCAAGTGTATAATTTGTATGATTTACTTTAGCCAAACTAGCAATGGTTGGAAACAAATCTATTAATTTTCCATTCTTAGTCATTGTACCTGTTTTAACAAAGTTAGGTGCATTTATAAAGAAAGGTACATGTTGTAATTGAATATTTAAATCATATTCTTTGGTAAAATTTTCGGTTCGTTTCATAGCCGTGTTATGATCGCCAAAAAAAGCGAAAATAGTATTATCATAATAGCCAGAATTTTTAGCTCTTTCTAAAAATTTACCAATATTAAAATCTAAATATCTTAATGCATTTAACTGTGCTACAGATTTAAAACCAGACTTTTCTAACAAAGCATCGCTAACCTCATTTTCATTTAAAGGCTTATAGCTTTCTTGTTCATCTGGTACCGTAAAAGGCATGTGGTTAGAGGCCGTTTGTATATATGCTATAAAAGGTTTGTTTTCTTTAGATAATTTTTCTAATTCTTTATTAGATTCTTTAAATAATTCATAATCATCTATTCCCCAAACATCAGCTCTTTTTTCTGTTTTGTAGCTGCCTTCTTCAAATATTTTTAAGCCTTTTATATTCGATTGAAAAACACTTCTAATATTTGCCCAATTGGCACTTCCGCCTAAAAAATATAATTTTTCATAACCTTTAAATTGATCAAAAATTATACGCTGATCCTGAATTAATGGGTTTCTAGAAGCGGTTCTAACACCATCTATATCTGGTAAGCCAGTAACACTTGCAAAAACACTAGGTGCTGTTCCTGATTTATGAACATAGAAGTTAGAAAAAACCAAACTTTTTTTAATAATAGAATCCATTTTTGGAGTACTATGAATTGGATTTCCAAAATAACTCATTGGTTTAACGCCAACAGATTCCATCATTACAATAACTACATTTGGTTTTTTAGTATAAGTAGAATCAAAAACAACCTTTCTTTCAAAAGAAACTTTATCTTTAGGTAGGTTTAAATAATTAGCCATTACAGGATAATAATTTTTAAAACTTTTTAGATCTATTCCTTCATTACGATAAGCAAAACTATCAAAAAAGTATAAAACAGGATTTAGGGCAAATTGATTTACCTCGTTCTTTTTAGAAAAAAAAGCCTGACTCCATCGTAAAGGGTAGTGAGTTAAGCTGTTGTAGATTCCGTAAGATAAAAGTAAAACAGTACCAATAAAATAGAATGTTTTAATTTTTTTAGAAAGTGTGTTTGTTTGATTTGTATAAGCGTTATAAATAAATTTAGATAATTTATAAATAATAAAACAAAGCAATAACAATCCTAGAAGGCCTTTATAAATAGGGTAACTCTCAACTAAAACCTGGCTAGATATTTTTAAATTACTAAGAAAACGTAAAGAAGAAGCATCTAAACGGATGCTTAAATAATCATAATAGCCAAAATCAAAAAGGAAAAATAGTGTTAATATTAAATAACATAAAATTAAATATAGGTTGGCAATTTTTTTATAAATTTTCTTTTTAAAAAATTGATAATTAACAATCAATATTAAAGCAGCTAAAGGGAAAAAAGTAATTACAGCCAACTTTAAATCGAAACGAATACCAAGCCAAAAAGCTTTTTGAATTTCAGAAGAAGAAACTTCGTCTAATTGAGCGAAAAACTGATAAAAAAGGATTCTAAAAATAAGGATATATAGAAATAAAAATAAAACATTTGTAAAAATGTATTTGATATAATTAGGTATTTTCTGTAGCATTATTAATGATTAAGACTACAAAGGTATTTATTTTAAAATTGTTAAAAATATTTTTTCGTTTTTAAAATGAAAAAGGATAATAAAAACTAGATTTTAAGTAAATTTGCAGCTAACAAACCTAGAGAAGAACATGAAAATATCATACAATTGGTTGCAACAATTTTTACAGGTAGATTGGGAACCTATTAAAACAGGAGAATTGTTAACCGATTTAGGATTAGAGGTGGAAGGAATTGAAACCAAAGAATCGATTAAAGGAAGTTTAAAAGGAATTGTTGTAGGTAAAGTATTAACTTGTATACAACACCCCAATGCAGATAGACTAAAAGTAACTACAGTAGATTTAGGATCTGGAGGGCCAGTACAAATTGTTTGTGGTGCCCCAAATGTAGCAGCAGGACAAAAAGTACCTGTAGCCACAATTGGAACTACTTTATATGACGATAAAGGTGATGGTTTTAAAATTAAAAAAGGTAAAATTAGAGGAGAAGAAAGTCATGGAATGATTTGTGCCGAAGACGAATTAGGTTTAGGTAAAGGCCATGATGGAATTTTAGTTTTAGATAAAAAATTAAAAGTTGGAACTCCGGCTGCAGAAGTTTTTAAAATAGAAACAGATTATATTTTCGAAATTGGGTTAACACCTAATAGATCTGATGCTATGAGCCATTTTGGTGTAGCAAGAGATTTACGTGCAGGATTAATTCAAAAAGATATTAAATTAGAATTGATATCGCCTTCTGTAAGTAATTTTCATGTAGACGAAAGAACTTTGCGTTTAGATGTAGAAGTAGAAAATAAAGAATTAGTTCCTCGCTATTGCGGTATTACCATTACAGATGTAGAGGTTAAAGATTCGCCAGAATGGATACAAAATAGATTAAAAGCTATTGGTATTACGCCTAAAAATAATATTGTAGATATTACAAATTATGTATTGCACGAACTTGGGCAACCTTTACATGCATTTGATGCTCAGAAAATAAAAGGAAATAAAATTTTGGTAAAAACCTTAGAGCAAGGTACAAAGTTTACCACTTTAGATGAGGTAGAAAGAGAATTGTCATCAGAAGATATTATGATTTGTGATGCAGACTCTAACCCACTTTGTATAGCAGGTGTTTTTGGTGGTTTAAAATCTGGTGTTACAAATAATACTACCTCAATATTTTTAGAAAGTGCTTACTTTAATCCTGTCAGCGTTCGTAAAACGGCTAAAAGACATGGTTTAAATACAGATGCATCTTTCCGTTTTGAACGTGGTATCGATATTAATACTACAGAGTATGCTTTAAAAAGAGCCGCTTTGTTAATCGAAGAATATGCAGGTGGTAAATTAGCGTCGGATATTTCTGATTTTTATCCTTTAAAAATTCAAGATTTTCAGGTGTTTTTGTCTTATGAACATGTATATAGATTAATAGGGCAGGAGATTCCTAAAGAAACCATAAAAAATATTTTAGCTTCTTTAGAAATTAAAATAAACAGTGAAACTAATGGAGGTTTAGGATTAACAATTCCTTCGTATAGAACAGACGTGCAACGTGAAGCAGATATTATTGAAGAGATCTTAAGAGTTTATGGATACAATAATATTGAGTTTTCTCACAAATTAAATACATCAATTTCTTTTGATTCTAATAAAGAAACGAAGATAGAAAATGTTATTGCAAATCAATTGAGTGCATTAGGTTTTAATGAAACCATGGCCAATTCTTTAACAAAACCAGAATATGTGGAGTTGTCAGAGAATATTAATGAAGAAGCTAATGTAGCGATGTTAAATCCGTTAAGTAACGATTTAAAAGTATTACGTCAGTCTTTATTATTTAGTGGTTTAGAATCGGTAGCTTATAATATCAATAGAAAAAATAATTCTTTACAGTTTTATGAATTTGGTAAAACATATCATAAATACGGAGAAAAATATGAAGAGAACAAGCACTTAACGCTTTTTGTTACCGGAAACAGAACAAAAGAAAGTTGGAGTGTTGCTAACAAAACTTCTGATTTCTTTTATGTAAAAGGAATTATAACATCTGTATTAAGTAGATTAGGTATTGATAAATTAAAGTCTTCACCAACCAAACAAGATATTTTTTCTGAAGGAATTTCTTTAGGATTAGGAAAAATAAAATTAGTAGAATTTGGAGTGGTTAAAGGCGCTGTTTTAAAAGAATTTGGAATTAAACAAGAGGTTTTATTTGCTGATTTTAATTGGGATGCTATTTTAACTTTAGTAGGAAATAAGAAAATTAAAGTAATTGAAAACCCTAAGTTTCCTGCTGTAAAACGTGATTTAGCTTTATTATTAGACACTAAAGTAGCGTTTAATGAGGTTTATAATTTGGCTTTTCAATCTGAAAGAAAGCTATTAAAAGAGGTAGATTTATTTGATGTTTATGAAGGTGATAAATTACCTGAAGGCAAAAAATCGTATGCAGTGAGTTTCTTACTACAAGATGAAACAAAAACGTTAGCAGACAAACAAATTGATAAAATAATGCAAAAACTACAGCAATCTTTCGAAAAGAATTTAGATGCTGTTTTAAGATAATTATAAGGTATTCTTTAAATATAGTGTAATAAAAAAACCATCTCATTTTGAGATGGTTTTTTTATTAATTAATTCAAATTTATGCATAAAAACAGTATATCAAGTTGTTTTTAGGGTACCTTTTAAAGTACCCTACAAAAATAAAACATTAAATGCTGATATGATAATTTAAAAGTCTTTTTACGGTTATTTTATAAAAAAAACGACTATCTATTGAGAATCGTTAAATTTACTGGGTTATAATGCTAATATATTAAACTTTTAGCAAAAGTGTTATTAAGTTATAAGTGTTATACCGCGTGTTTATGTGCTTTATAAGAAGAACGAACTAATGCTCCACTTTCTACGTACATAAAGCCCATTTCTAAGCCTAAAGTTTCGTATTTTTTAAATTGCTCTGGAGTAATAAATTCTAGAACAGGTAAATGATTTTTAGTAGGTTGTAAATATTGACCAATAGTAAGAATATCGCAGTTTACTGCACGTAAATCTTTCATGGTTTGTATTACTTCTTCTTCTTTTTCTCCTAAACCAAGCATTAAACCTGTTTTAGTACGCATGCCTTTTTCTTTTAAGTATTTTAAAACACCTAAACTTCTATCGTACTTCGCCTGAATTCTAACTTCTCTCGTTAACCTTCTTACAGTTTCCATATTATGAGAAACTACTTCTGGATGCACTTCTATAACTCTATCTATTTGTTTAGTGTTTCCTTGAAAATCTGGAATTAAAGTTTCTAAAGTTGTCTTAGGGTTTGCTCTACGAATAGCATCTACGGTTTCTGCCCATATAATAGATCCACCATCTTTTAAATCGTCTCTATCAACAGAAGTTATAACAGCATGTTTAATGCTCATTAATTTTATAGAACGAGCTACTTTTTCTGGTTCATCCCATTCTACGGTTTCTGGTCTTCCGGTTTTTACACCGCAAAAACCACAAGAACGTGTACAGATATTACCTAAAATCATAAATGTAGCAGTTCCTTCTCCCCAACATTCTCCCATGTTTGGGCAGCTTCCACTAGTACAAATGGTATTCAGTTTATATTTATCTACCAAAGACCTTAATTCGGTGTATTTTTTACCCACAGGTAATTTTACACGTAGCCATTTGGGTTTTTTTTGTTTTTCTGGAAGTATTACAGATTCTATTGCCATTTTATTTCTAAATTGAAAAACAAATTTACGAAGAAAAGTTTGAAATACTGCTTAAAAACCAAATACTAAATCCGATTAAGAAGACAATGCCGGCAATACTTAAGATTCTTAAATAAATACCTGGTTGATGTTCTTTAGGAGTGTGTTTACCTGTAATTAATTTGTAGTTTAAAATGGCGTAAAAAGGCGCTGTTAAAAAAGATAAAATAGTGGCTATTTTTATAAGTAGCCCCATATCATCCATAAAATATTTTAAGATTAAAAAAGTGCCTAAAAACAAGGTGATGATCCAAAACCAATATCCAAATTTAAACGTCTTATTAAATAATAGTTTTGTAGTTCTATTCATTGCCCTAGGAGAAGCATCCATGGTTGTAATTGTAGTGCTAAACATGGTTGTAAAAGCAGCAATAGCAATAAGTAGATAAGAAAAATTACCTAAATTTTTTGTGTATAGATAAATCAATTGAGAAGCAAAGACACCTCCTTTATTAGAAAATGTTTCTCCGGATTTATACATTACCAAAGCACCTAAAAGCACAAAGCAAATACCTAAAAATAAAGTGGCTATATAACCAACATTAAAATCAAAAACAGCTGCTGTTCTTTTGGTTTTTATAACGTTTGTTTTGTCTTTTTCTACAGACCAAATAGAATGCCAAATAGAAACATCTAAGGGTGCAGGCATCCATCCTAAAAAAGCAATTAAAAAAGTAAGTTCTACGGCTCCAGATGGAATAATCTGAGTAACATCAAAAGTATCTTTAGTATTAAACAAAGCAATACTTACTGCCAAAATGGTGCTAAGAGTTAAAATAATGATGATAAACTTCATTAAATTATCTAACAATCTATATTTACCAACTACTAAGAATATCAAACTGATAAACATAATTAAGGTAGACCACAAAACTAAATCATTGGTAATGCCAAAAAGTTGCGATGCTAAACCAGCAGTAACAATTGTTACCGCTGCTTGTATGGTAAACATAGTTGCAAAATTAAGAATGTAGTATGTTATTAAAACACCTTTTCCTAATTTTTTGTAGCCTTCTAGTAGGGTTTCTCCTGTTGCAGCCGCATAACGTGGACCAAATTGAAAAAAAGGATATTTAAAGATATGCACTAGCAACAATGCCCATAGTAAACCAAAGCCAAATTCTGCCCCAGCTCTGGTAGACTGTACTAAATGAGAAACACCTATAGCAGCGCCTGCAAATAATAACCCTGGTCCTAAAGAGTGTAAGAAGGATTTTTTCATAGCTTAAGATTTTTTAATGATCTCCGCTAATAATTTTTTTGCTCTTAATAATTTTACTTTTACGTTATTCATAGGTTCGTTAATTTGTTCTGAAATTTCTTTGTAAGATAATTCTTGAAAATAACGTAACTGAATTACTTCTTGATATTTAGGTTTTAATTGTTTGATGTCTCTTAACAATTTTGCTAAATTTTGTTCGGTAATAATTTTGTCTTCTGGGGTAGGGCTTTCATCAACCACTAAATAAGCTTTTTCTTCTTGCTCTTTAGAAGTATCTGCAGCGATAGAAATATTTTTTTTCCGTAATAAATCGATATGAACATTTTTAGAAATGGCAATAAGCCAAGTTTTAAAAACATATTTTTCGTCAAACGTATTAATTTTATCAAAAGCTTTAGAAAAGGTTTGAATAGTAATATCTTCTGCTTCGTTTTCGCTTTGCGTACGTTTTAATTGATAATTATAAACTGCAGACCAAAAAGTATCTAATAAATACCTAAAAGCAGATTGATTTCCACTTTTGGCTTTAGATATGTTTATTTCTAGTTTAGAATCGTTTATTTCCAATGATTTGGTTTTGACGACAAATTAGTGATAAATATCGAAAATTGGAAAATTAGTAAGCCTATTTCTAAAAAAGGTAAAAAATAAGTAATGGTTGGTTCGTTCAATTTTTTTGAAGAAAATCCTATCACAATAAATTGAACCAGATAATAGGTTAAAAAGATGGGTAATATAATTTTCCAAGAATACAAGAAAAATAGAATGATTGCTAAAAGATAAAAGAAAACCTTTGTTACAAAAAAGAAACCTAAAAAGAATTTGTGTTTTGTTTTATAATGTTTAGATGTAGAAATGTGTCTTCTTTTTTGTTGAAACCATTCTGCAAAGCTTTTTGGGGCTAGTGATTCTGTAAAACTTTTTTTAGAGATAGAAAACGTGGTGTTTTCTTTAGTGGCAGCATCTTGAATAAATAAATCATCATCTCCAGATTTAATATGTATGTGATTTATAAAACCTTTTACATTAAAAAACTCAGACCTATGATAGGCTAAATTTCTACCAACCCCCATATAAGGAGCACCTAATTTTGCATAACTAAAATACTGAATGGCAGTTAATAGGGTTTCGAATCTTACAAAAAGGTTTACCAATGATTTTTCCTTTTTATATTTACCATATCCTAAAATAATGGTTTTTTCTTTAGTGAAATTTCTAACCATTTCAGAAATCCAGTATTTAGATACTGGTTTGCAATCTGCATCTGTAAATAGTAAATGATCATTTTTTGCACCTTTAATACCTAGAGTAAGTGCGTATTTTTTATTTCCCCAAAAAGCTTCAATGTTTTCAACACTAATAATTTTAATATTATCGTGTTTCTCTTTAAAAGATGCCATTACTTCAGCAGTTTCATCAGAAGAAGCGTCATCAATTAAAATAACTTCGAAATTGGTATATGCTTGGTTTAAAATTGAAGGTAAAAATTTTTTTAGATTTTCAGCTTCATTTTTTGCGCAAACAATAACGGAAATAGGAATATCAACGTCTTTTTTTTTATCTTTTTTTGTGTCAAATAAAAATGAAGAAAAAATAAAATAATAGACAAGCTGAATTCCTGTAAATACTACAAATAAGTAGAAAAGTACAGATAAAATCATTCAGAAAAAAAGGAATTAATTATGTTGTGGTTCGGCACAAGAATCAAACTGATCAGGAGCTTTTCCGCAAAAGCCACAAGGTTCTCCGGTTTTGTTTAACACTGGGTTTTGACTTGCACAAGTACCTGCAAATTTACCATCTTTTTTTGCCCAAATTTTAATAGCAATCCCAGCAACACCAACTGCTAATAAACCTATAGTAATAAATATTAATTTCATAATAAATAATTGTATTACAAAGATACATATTCTTATTTTTCTTTTTTAAAAATCTACTCTAAATATTTTGTAGAGTGACTTTTTAAAGAAAATAGGGTCATAATTTTGAAACAAATTTCAAAAAAATCAAAAAAAATAAAATGGAAACAACAACAGAAGCTTTAAAAAATTTTTACAATTCAATTTCTTCAGGTTTAGCAGATTGGGGACTTCAATTAATTGGTGCTATCGCAGCCTTAATTATAGGGTTATGGATTATTAGGATGATTATGAAAGGAATCTCTAAAGCGTTTGAAAAAACAAAATTAGACGAAACTTTACAACCTTTTCTATTAACAACTATTGGGTTTATTTTAAAATTATTATTAATTATTTCTATTGCAGGAATTGTAGGTTTACCGATGGCTTCTTTTGCAGCTTTATTAGCAGGTGTTGGTTTAGCAATTGGTGCGGCTTTTAATGGTTCTTTAGGGCATATTGCTTCTGGTATTATGTTGCTTATTTTTAAACCATTTAAGGTGGGAGATTTAATTAAAACAAATGGAGCATTTGGTTTTGTAAAAGAAATTTCTGTTTTTGTTACAGTTATAGAAACGTTTCAAAATGAAACAGAAATTATTCCAAACTCTGCAATTACATCAAATAAAATTACCAATTTAACTAAAATAGGTAATTTACGTATAGACATGCCGTTTGCTATTAGATATGGTTCGGATATTGAAAAAGCTAAACAAATTGTTTTAGATGTACTTAAAAAAGATAAAAATGTTTTACAAGAAGGGGCAAATGCACCAAGAGTTGCTGTAAATAATTTAGGCGTTAATAGTGTAGAATTGTTAGCATTACCTTATGCAAATTGTGAGAATTATTGGGATGTTTATTGGGATACAAGACAAGAAATTGTACAAGCTCTTGGTAATGCAAATTACGAAGCACCTTTACCACAACGTGTGGTTACCATGACAAAATAAATTTTATAGACATAATATTTAGAAAAGACTGTTTTAAGAAGCAGTCTTTTTTTGTATGTTTACTTTTTGATAAATTACCCCTTTTGAACGAAAAATCTTTTATCGTAGAATTACAAGCCGGAAAACAAGCCGCATTTGGTCAACTTTTAGATGATTATCAGCAGAAAGTTTTTGGTACCTGTATTTCCTTTATTCCTAATAAAGAAGATGCAGAAGATGTTGCGCAAGAAGTTTTTTTAGAAGTGTTTAAGTCGATAAATAAATTTAAAGGAGATTCTAAATTATCTACTTGGATTTATAAAATAGCAACCAATAAGTGTTTAGAATTTATCAGAAAAAAGAATACTAAAAAAAGGTTTGCGTTTATGCAAACAATTTTAGGTAATGAAATACCTTTAGATAAAACCAGTTATTTTACAGAAGTTAATCATCCAGGAATTTTATTAGAGAATCAAGAAAAATCTGCCATCATCTTTAAGGCTATAAATACCTTGCCAGAAGCACAAAGAGTTGTTTTTACCTTGGCAAAGATTGATGATAAAAGCTATCAAGAAATTGTAGGAATTACAGGTAAAAGCTTGTCGTCAGTAGAGTCTTTAATGTTTCGAGCAAAGAAAGGATTACAAGAAAAATTAGAAAATTTTTATAAATCAGAAAATTAGTGCAAGTTTTTATAATTTCTAGCATCTAAATAAATAGTATTGTTTTAAGAACACAAAAAAATGAAAACTAAAAAAGACATAAACCAGCAAGTAGATGATACTTTTAAATCATTAGAAGCTATAGAAAAGGTAGAGGTAAATCACTTTTTTAAGCATAAGGTTTTGCAAAAAATACAAGCTGAAAAGGAAGTGAAACAACCTGTTTTTTCTTGGTTTACACCGCAATTGCAATTGGCAACTTTGAGTGTTATATTGTTATTAAATTTCGGAACTATTTTTTATGCTTTTAACAATTCGTCACAAAGTACTAGTTCTAATTCAGACATTAAAACGTTTGCGCAAGAATACTCTTTACAATCAGATAGCAGTTCTATTTTAAATTAAAAGTTATGAAATCAAAATTACTTCCAATTCTTCTTATTTTATTATTACTATTAAATGGTGTATTAATTTTTATGGTGGTAAAAAAGCCCCATGAAAATCAAAGAAATAATCCGACAAGAAATTTTTTAACAGAGCAATTGAGGTTTACCGAAACTCAAAAAGCGGCATTTAGAACTTTAGATACAGCGCATAGACAGGTAATGAGAGGTCTAGAAGATCAGCTTAAAGATCAAAAAGATTTTTTATTTGATGGCTTTAATAAAGAAAACTTTACAATTGATTCTTTAACCACAAAAATTGGACTTATACAAGCCAAAAAAGATGCAGAAGTTTTTTCATTTTTTAAACAGGTAAGAGATATTTGTACAGCAGATCAAGTGCAAAAGTTTGATGAAATAATTAAAGAAGCAATAAGAGGCGGAGATAGAATGCCGCCAAATGATGGTAGGATGCCTCCTCCTCATGATAACGATAGAATGCCACCACCGAGATAATATATTTATCCGTATTTTAATTTTAAAAAAAAATCCAAATCTTAACTGCTTTGGATTTTTTTTTTTGACAATAATGAAGTTAATTTTTAAAGTGTTTTATAATAAAATTAATGCTTTAGTTTATAGGGCTACTATTTTTTAATTAGATATGTTAAAGTAAAGTTAACGTGCACAAGTTTTTAAAAGTGCTTGCATCTAAAGGTATATAAACTTAATAAATATATTTAAAATGAAAAAATCAACAAATAAAATTTTAGCAGTATTAATAGTTTCTTTTGGTTTATCAGTATCAACTTTTGCACAAGCAGGCAATTCTGATGAAAAACCAAAAGGACCACCAACATTTAAACAACTTTTAAAAGAGTTTGATGCTAATGAAGATGGTAAAATTTCTCAAAAAGAAGTAAAAGGGCCTTTGGCAAAAGATTTTAAAAAAATAGATACCAATGAAGATGGTTTTATCTCAGAAAAAGAACTGAAAGATGCCCCAAAACCAGAAAGAAGAGAAAGACCAAGAAATTAAGAATAACAAAAAGGAATCAAAAAAATCAATCAAACAATTAATTATGAAAAATTATAAAATTCAATTATTCTCATTTGTGATTACACTTTTTATTTTTTCGTGTACAAGTGATGATGTTTCTGATGTTACAGTAGATGACACAGATGATAGTAATGAAGTTGCTGTAGTAATAGATGATACAGATTTTGAAGCAATAGATTGGACCGAAGCTACACATAGTAAAGATGTAGACCCAAATATTAGCGAAGTTTTTGAAGACAACACAGTAAAAAGGTTAGACTTTGTAATTACTGAAGAGCGTTGGCAAACCATGTTAGATGATATGGAAAACCTTTACGGCACATTTGGAGGAAGTTCTGCTGGTGGACCTGGAGGAGCTGGTGGTCCTGGTGGAGCAGGGGGACCTGGTATTGTTACAACTGATATAGATGAAGACCCTATTTTTGTACCAGGAGAAGTGTTTTATGAAGGGAAAGAATGGTATCGTGTTGGTTTGCGTTTTAAAGGAAATTCTAGCTTAAAAAGCAGTTGGGAAGCAGGGATTTTAAAATTATCATTTAAATTAGATTTTGATGAGTTTGAAGATGATTATCCTCAAATAAAGAATCAACGTTTTTACGGAATTAAGAAATTAAGCCTTAAAAATAATTATGATGATAGCTCTATGTTAAGAGAAAAGGTAGCCACAGATGTGTTTAGAAATGCTGGTTTAGCAGCATCTCACACCGCATTTTACACCTTATATGTAGATCATGGAGATGGACCACAGTATTTTGGATTGTATACTTTAGTTGAAGAAGTAGATGGAAGTGTTTTAGATACACAATTTTCTGATGATGACGGAAACTTATACAAACCAGATGGAGATGCAGCAAGTTTTGCAAGCGGAACTTTTGATGAAGATGAATATGTGAAAAAGAATAATGAAGATGAGGCAGATTTTTCTGATGTACAAAGTCTTTTAACAATTATAAATGATGGTACAAGAACTTCAGATCCTGAAGCTTGGAGAACCAGTTTAGATGCTGTTTTTGATACAGACATCTTTTTAAAATATTTAGCAGTAAACACAGTGGTTCAAAACTGGGATACGTATGGTAGAATGACACATAACTATTTCTTATACAATGATCCGGCTACGAGTAAATTAACTTGGATTCCTTGGGATAATAATGAAGCTTTACAAACTGGTAAAATGGGAGGTTCTTTACCTTTAAATTTCTCAGGCTTAACAGCGTCTCAATGGCCTTTAATTGGTTACATGTATCAAGATGAGGTTTATAAAGAAAAGTATGATGCGTATGTAGAAGAGGTTATAAATGGTGCGTTTAATGAAAGTACAATTCAGGCTTTATATACAAGTTATGCTGCTTTGGTAGAAGAATATGCAACATCAGAAGTTAGCGGGTATACTTTTTTAAATAGTAGTTCAGATTTTCAATCGGCAGTTAGCCAGTTAAAATCACATGCAACTTCTAGAAAAGCTGCAGTATCAGCTTATTTAAATTAAAGAAAATAGTATTTGAATTTGGTTAGTTATTAAAAGCTTTATAAGAAATTGTGAAGCTTTTTTTGTTAAAATAAGTTAAAGAACACAAGTTATTTTATTAGAAGACATCTAAAGATTTATAAAACAATTAAAAAAATGAAAAAGTATTTCATACCCATATTAGCCAGTATTCTATTTATAGGCTGTAAAAGTCAAGCAACCAAGCATACGCATAATGGAGAAACAGAAAGTCACACACACATAGGTGCAGGCTACTTTGACTCTTATAGTTTGATCAGTAAAATTTTTGGAACAAAGACTATTGTTACTGTATCAGACAATGAGCGAAAAATGGTTACAAATGCATTGCCAGATCATAAAACAGGAGCTTTTCCAAGAAAAGGAAATCCGAATACAATTTCTGCACAGAATAAAACATACACCTTTCCTGTAAACCCCAAGTATACAGGGAAGTCAACTTGGGTTAGAGAACCAGGAGTTGCGTTAAACGGAGTAAAGTTTGAACCAGGAACCGCAGAAGTTGTTGTTTGTGAAACAGGAGAAAACTATAGAGTAGAAGCTTTTCAGGATGTCATAGATCTCGGGCTCGATTTTAATCATGCGCACGTACAGCCAACAGGAGAGTATCATTATCACGGAACTCCAACTTCTGTAATAGAAGAATTTGATACCGGAAAAGATTTGGTACACGTTGGTTTTGCTCACGATGGTTTTCCTATTTATTATTCTAAAAGTAATGCTTACAAACCGAGTTATAAATTATTAGAAGGTACGAGAGAGGGAGAAGATTGTGTTTATGAAAATCCGAAAGAAACCATAAAAATAGCTTTAAACGACGATCATGATGGAACGTACGGTTCAGATTTTGAATATGTAGCAAATTCGGGTGATTTAGATGAATGTAACGGAATTACAATAGATGGAAAATATATGTATTTGGTTACAAATGAGTTTCCGTATGTAAGCAGATGTTTAATGGGAGAGATTAAAGAAACTGAAAGAAGAGGTCCGCCTAGAGAGGGAAATGAAGGAAGAAAAGAAGGTGGACGTAAAGGTTTTGATGAACTATTAAAAATGATGGATACTAATAAAGATGGAAAGTTATCAGAAAAAGAAGTTAAGGGGCCATTAAAAGAACATTTTGCTAAGGTTGATAGTAACAAAGACGGATACATTTCTAAAGAAGAATTAGAGAAAGGTGCAAAACCAAATAGAAAATAAAACGCAAGTTTATTATAGAACTTGCATCTAAATATTAAATAACCCAAAACCACTAAAAAAATGAAAAACCAATTTATCAAAACCACATCACTTATTGTATTACTTTTTTCTGCCTTTGTTTCTTGTACTTCAGATACAGAAGAGAATGCGACAGATGTAGATGTTAGCGATACTGATACCGTAATTACAGAATTACATGCAGCGTATGCCGAGTTTAATACAGATGCTACAGATATTTATTTATCTAACGGAGGTACCACTGTTACCATAGAAACCACAGGTTTGCCAAATCATGAAACTGTTTATTGGGGAGAAGGAAATGAATTATATAGAGAAGAATCCGGTGTAGCTACAACGCCTTCTATTATTTCTAGTAATAATAATGCAACCACCATTACGGTAGATGCTACTCCAAATTTAACAGGTAGTACAGTTAGTACGCAATTAAACACAATAGGTATTGCAGTTAGTGGAGCTTCTATATTTAACGATCAAGAAGGAAACGGAGCTTTAGATCAAGCGGCAGCAAGTTTAGATTGGACAGGAGCACACATTGGACCTGGAGTATATCATTACCATTTAGAACCAAAAGCATTTTCTAATGATGATAAGAACTTAGTTGGTATTTTATTAGATGGAGTTTTCTTATATGGTAGAAAATGTAACGCTACCGGTACGTATCCTACAGATTTAGATACTTCTGGAGGTCATACTTCTGTAACACAACATTCAGATGGAATAGAGGAGTATCATTACCATATTATTAACGAATTATATGCTACTACAGGTTCTTATATTGCTTTTGAAGGTCCTTACCAAGGTTACTAAAATGAGGTTTTTAACATTATTATTTCCCCTTTTTTTAATTTGTGTTATTGGTTGTAATTCTTCAACCAATAGTGCAAAAAAGGATGCTGTTGTAAAAAAAGTAGAAATCAACAGTGAGATTGTTGTTCATAAAGACAGCTTAGTTTTAAATGGTAATGAAGGGAATTGGTATTATAAGAATACCCTTTTTAACGGATTTGCAGTAAAATATCACGCCAATGATACTTTAAAAGAAAAAACCGGTTTTTACAATGGTAAAAAAGAAGGTGTTTACAAAGTTTGGTTTAAAAGTGGTGTTTTAAAAATGGCTTCGCATTATCAACAAAACGTACTTGTAGGGAGTTATAAAGCTTGGTGGCAAAACGGAACTTTAGCTTTTGATGCAAACTATAAAATGGGTAAGTTAGAAGGAGTAGAGCGCCAATGGTACTCAGATGGAACAATGTCTAAAGAAAGACATTTATTAAAGGGAAGTGAAAATGGTTTGCAAAGAGCTTGGTTACAAAATGGTAAGATTTATGTAAACTATGAAGCTAAAAATGGTAGAACCTTTGGTATGAAGCGTGCAAATTTATGTTATCAATTAAAAAATGAAAAAGTTGAAGAAAAGAAAGATATATAGTTTTTTTATAGTGAGTTTACTTCTTTTTTTAAGTTGTAAAAAAACAGATCATAAAGAAATTTCAAGTAAAACGGACGTTTTACCTTATTATAATGAAGCTTCATTTACACCTAAATGGATAGCTGCTAAAAGTGATCAATTAAAAACTTTTCATACCATTCCAGATTTTAGTTTGACAGATCAGAACGGAGTAAATATTACTCAAAAAACATTTGAAAATAAAATTTATGTAGCCGATTTTTTCTTTACCACGTGTCCTGGTATTTGCCCGAAAATGACAAGTAATATGTCTTTAGTACAAGATGCTTTTAAAGATGATGACAATGTTTTATTGCTTTCACATTCTGTAACGCCTAGCATAGATTCTGTAGCGCAGTTAAAAAAATATGCTTTAGATAAAGAAATTGGTAAGAACTGGCATTTGGTTACAGGTGATAAAAAAGAAATTTACGACTTAGGCAGAAAATCTTATTTTGTAGAAGAAGATTTAGGGAAACCAAAAAGCATTGATGATTTTTTACACACAGAAAACTTTGTACTTATTGATAAAAATAAACATATTAGAGGCATTTACAATGGTTTAAGCAAGAACTCTGTAAAACAATTAATTGCAGATATTAAAACATTAAAATTAGAAATATAGTTTTCGGGGGAATATTATATTTCTAACTCTAACCTCATCGTTAATTTGATGAGGTTTTTTATGCAATAATATTCACTTCAATTTCTAAAGGAATTCCAAATTTTTTAAAGATGGTTTCTTTTATTTTTTCAGCAAGCTGATAAATTTCGTTCCCAGTAGCATTTCCGTAATTTACCAATACTAAGGCTTGTTTTTCATGAACGCCATAGTTACCAAAACGTTTTCCTTTAAAACCTGCTTGTTCTATTAACCAACCTGCAGGAACTTTCACTTCAGTATCCGATATTTTATAACTTGGTATGTTGGTATATTCTTTTTGAAGTTCTAAAAATTGAGAAGTTGCTATTACTGGGTTTTTAAAAAAACTACCACTATTTCCTATTTCTTTAGGGTCTGGAAGTTTCGATTTTCTAATAGCAATTACAGCATCAGAAATATCTTTTAAAGTTGGTTTTTTTATGTTTTTAGATATTAATTCTGTTTCTATAGCTCCGTATGAAGAGTTTAGGTTATGGTTGTTTTTTGTCAACTTAAAACTAACAGAAGTAATGATATATTTCCCTTTTTCTTCATTTTTAAAAATAGAGTTTCTATAACCAAAATTACAGACTTCATTAGAAAACTGAACTAGTTTACCTGTTTCAATTTCTAATGCTTCTACTTTTGTAATGGTATCTTTTACCTCTACGCCATAAGCACCAATATTCTGAATAGGACAGGTACCTACGTTACCAGGTATTAGTGATAAATTTTCTATACCACCATAGTTTTCAGAAACACACCAAAGCACAAAATCGTGCCAATTTTCACCAGCATTTACTGTAATGTATGCTGCATTGTCATCTTCATTATCAATAGAAATACCTTTAATATCAATATGAACAACTAACTTTTCAATATCTTTTGTAAGCAACATATTACTTCCTCCAGAAATTAAAAAGAGGTCTTTTTCAACCTTTAAAAGTTGCTGTAATTGATATACAGAATCTACAGAAATAAAACGTTTGGCATTTACAGAAATACCAAATGTGTTGTAGTTTTTTAGTGATATGTTTTTTAGTATATTCATTTTTTTTCTGTAAATTTATAACGTTATTTATTCTTTTACATCACTTTAAAGTAAGTGTTTTTGATGTATATTGGATTCGCAATTTTTTATCTAATATACTGCTTATAAGTTTTACTTTTTTCGTTTTATTTTCTTCTTATTTTCAAACCTAAATTCATATAGCTCTTTTAGGTCTTTAGAAATTTTTTCTTTCCACTCCAATAATTTTTCTTTATTTATACCACCTTCTGTTTCTTTAATTAGGATCATTCTTTGTTCGGAAAATTCGGCCATTATTTTATTACTAAGCTTTTTTAGAATGTCAAAACCTCTGGTTATTTTCCATTTCTTTAAAAATAATTGCTGTCTAAATTTCCGAGCGTGAATTTCGGCAAGATCAAATTGCATTTGCTGAAATTCTATTTGTTTATCAATATTCTTTACATTAGAGGTATCTATCCAAGAAGCGTTTCCTGAAAATAAATTTTCAACGTTTTTATTTAGATTTTTTTTCAAAAAATCAAATCCTTTTGCAGAATATGAAATTACAAATTGACTGTAAACATTTTGATTATTGTTGTCACTAGTTTTTATTTTAAAATCGTTTAAAGCTAATTTTTTATCAGTACTCCATCTTTTTTCTCCGTCTTGTAATTCTTGGCTAAAACTATAATTTAAACAAGTTATGCTTACTATAACTACTAAAAATATTTTTTTCATTTCCAATTTTTAACGTGTTGTTACTTGTTTTTATAGCTGCTTTTCAGATAATGCAATCAAAACTTTAATTGCTTTTTCTGCGTCTTTTTTATCTACAAAAATATGATCATGAAAATAACCTGCAATTACATTACAGCTAATATTATTTTTAGCTAATTCTGTTGAAAATATTGCTGTTAAACCAACTGCATCAAGAGACGAGTGAATGGTAAGTGTAATCCAAGAAGCAACATAATGGTACTTAAGGTTTAGTTTATCTGCTTTTTTCCTTTCTATAACAATTGTTGTCCCTTCTTTTTCTTTAAATTCACAAATGGTGTCTTTTCGATCTATAATATCGATCTCTTTTACGGTAGAAAACACATATTCTCCGTCATTTAACTTCGGAGTCATCCTTTTTATTAATTCGGCTAAATTTGTTTCTCCAGACATATCATTAGTTTTTTTAATTGACTTTTATTTAGTTTAAACTTTATCAAAAAGTCGGGTTGTGCGTTATTACCAAGTTTAAAATTATACTGCTCTAAATTTAACCAGTTTTATTTTTTTAACTCACGAATTGTTCCTGATATTGGTATAATTTCTTTTTGAATTGTTAAAAAAGTATTGACAGAGTTTTTCTTTAAATTAACCACTTGACTAACACCTAAGCCATCTTTTTCAATCCAAGAAAGAAATAAGGTATAATTATTAAGTCTTTGTTTAGAGTAGTTTTCATCTTCTTCTCTATCTTTTTCTTCTCCTTTTATACATTTCCAATGTAGAATGTTTTCTGATTTGAAATGCACTTCATACACAGAGTCTCCGTAATTATATTCAAATGTTTTTCCGGTTACAGAGATCACTGTTTCTTGAGACATATTTTTATCAACTACAGTTAGGTTATTTTCATTTCCATTATGTTTTTTACACGATATGATTGTTGTTAACATCATAATTGCGAATACTATGTTTTTCATTTTTTTTATAAATTTAATTATTACTACTCGTATTTAAGAAACATGATATGATTAGGATTTGATTTAGTTTCAGATATTTTGAAATTATATTTACCTACAATCATAAAACCTCTTTTTGTATAAAAATTTAGGGCTCTTAGGTTCTCTACCCAAACTGCCAACCAAATACCTTTCTGATGATGTTTTTTTGATAATTGAATATTAAAATCTAATAGTTTAGTACCTAATTTTTGTCCGTAAAACTTCTTTAAAAGATATATTCTATCTAGTTTAGTTACATTTAAATCATCAATATCTTTGTTTGCAGAGTTCAATTCAATTTTAGAAAACCCAGCAACTTTATCATCAACATAGATAATATGATACTGGGTTTTTATGTTTTTAAACTCCTTAGATATACTTGTTTTATTGTAAGTCTTAGAAATAAAACTATTCATGTCTTCTACGGAAGCACTATGTCCGTGAGATTCTAAAAATGCTTTTTTACCAATTTCGGCAATTAACTCAGCATGTTCAATACTAGCTTTTACTATTTTAATATTGATGTCAGCTTTTATCATTTTTTACTTAAAATCTTATAAATTAGTTTTTTAATTCGCTACTATTTTTATAGTACCAGTTAAACTAATCTTTATAAACTTTTAAAGCTTCACCTAAAATTTCTACAGATCTAATTAAATCGCTTTTGTTTAAAACATAGGCCATTCTAATTTGGTTTTTACCTTCACCTTCCGTAGAATAAAATCCACTAGCAGGGGCTACCATAACGGTTTCGTTATTTAAATTAAAATCTTCTAATAACCACTTTGCAAAATGATCAGCATCATTTACAGGCAATTGGGCAACACAGTAAAAAGCGCCTTTTGGATTTGCCACTTTTACACCATCAATTTTACTTAACTCAGCAATTAGTGTATTTCTTCTTTCTACATACTCTTCTTTTACATCATCAAAATATTGTTGAGGTGTTTCTAAAGCAGCTTCACTGGCAATTAATGCATACGTTGGTGGACTTAAACGTGTTTGTGCAAATTTAATAGCCGTTTTTATAAAGTCTTTATTTTTAGAAACAATACAACCAATTCTTGCACCACACATGCTGTAACGTTTAGAAACAGAATCTATAATAATAGCATTTTGATCTAAACCTTCTAAAGACAAAACAGAGGTATGTGTTAAACCATCATAAGTAAATTCTCTATACACTTCATCAGCAATTAAATATAAATCGTGTTTTAAAACAATTTCTTTTAATTTCTGAATTTCTTCTTTAGAGTATAAATATCCGGTAGGATTACCAGGGTTACAAATTAAAATTGCTTTTGTTTTCTTTGTGATTAATTTTTCAAATTCTTCAATTTTTGGTAAGGCAAAATTGTTTTCAATTTTAGAAATTACGGGAACAACTGTAACGCCAGAAGCGGTAGAAAATCCGTTGTAATTTGCATAAAAAGGCTCAGGGATAATAATTTCATCACCTGGGTCTGTAATACTACCAATAGAAAAAATTAAGGCTTCAGATCCTCCTGTTGTAATTACAATATTGTCTGCAGTAACATTTACATTGTGTTTTTTATAGTAAGAAACAAGTTTGTTTCTATATTCTTCAGAACCTTCAGAACGCGCATACGCTAATGTTGTAATTGTATTATTTTTTACAGCATCTAAGGCTACTTGTGGTGTTTTTATATCTGGTTGACCTATATTTAAATGAAATACTTTAACACCTCTTTTTTTAGCATCTTCGGCATATGGTACCAATTTTCTAATTGGTGATTCTGGCATTTTTAATCCTTTCTTAGATATTGCAGGCATAGTTATGTTTTAAATATTTGTTTATGCGAATTTCCGAAATATATTTTATTTAAAAGAGTATATTAAAGAAACTTTAACATGAGATGTTTTAGAAATGGTATCGTTTAAAATCTTATATTGTATTTGTAAAATAAATAAATTTGATAAAAACTTGCTTTCTTATTATTGTATCATTATTTTTTTCATTTGAGGCGATTTCTCAAACGGGGTTTTATTTTAATGGAGTAAAACATACAGAGCAAATTCGTTTTAGACTGATTAATAATTTAATTGTAATTCCTATAGAGATTAATGGTAAGGAATTGTCTTTTATTTTAGATACAGGTGTTAATAAAACGATTCTATTTAGTTTAACCGATAAAGATAGTATTGGTTTGTTAAATACTTCAAGTGTTCAGTTACGTGGTTTAGGTAGTGGAGATGCCGTAGATGCTTTAATTTCTAAAGAAAATACGTTTAAAATAAAAGGTTTAGAAAGTAATAGCGAGACTATTTATGTTGTTTTAAAAGATTTTTTTGATTTATCAAGCAAAATGGGAGCAACCATACATGGTATTATTGGATATAATTTATTAAGAAACGTAATTGTAAAGATTAATTATAAAACTAAAAAAATTCATTTTTACAATCCTAAAACATTTAGTTACAAAAAGTGTAAAAAATGTGAAACAATTCCGTTTCAGTTTTATAGAAAGAAACCTTATATTAATGCTAAAGTTAGCTTAGATACTATTGGTAATACATATACAGATGTAAAATTATTGGTAGATTCTGGAGGAAGTGATGCGGTATGGCTTTTCGAAAATTCTAAAAAAATGATTAGAACACCTAAATTATTTTTTAAAGATATTTTAGGCGAAGGATTAAGTGGATCTATTTTTGGAAATAGAAGTAGAGCCTCTAAATTTAAATTAGGTAGGTTTGTAATTAAAAATCCAACGGTTTCTTTTTTAGATTCAGTATCTACTCACAACGCTAGAAAATTTAAAGCAAGAAACGGCAGTATGGGAGGCGGTATTTTAAGTAGGTTTAAAGTTTGGATTGATTATCCGAATAAAAAAATTACTTTAAAAAAGAATGGTTCCTTTTCTTCAGATTTTAATTATAATATGAGTGGGCTAGATATTGGTTATAATGGCAAACAATTAGTAAAAGAAGAAACCGTAGAAAAGTTTACAGATATTTTTAATAACGAATTGTCAGATAAAAATACGGTGTCTTTTGGTACTAAATATTCTTTTAAATTTAAACCTGTTTTTATTATTAGGCATGTTGTAAAAAACTCAGCCGCAGAAAAAGCAGGTTTATTAAAGGATGATATTATACTAAATATCAACGGAAAACATGCCCATCAATTAGATATTGAACACATTATTCACAAATTTCGAGAAAAAGATAAAAAGAAAATTAGAATTACAGTTATGCGAAATGGAACAAAAATGAAATTTGAATTTCGTTTAGAAAAAAAAGTTTAATGCTCTGTAACCACACTTTTATCTTTTTCTAAAGAAATTTGTTTATTCACAAAACCTTTAATTTTAATTGGCTTTCTAGGGTTTTTTGCATTAGAAAAAACAGTAATTGTTTTAGAAAAACCACCAACTCTATTGGTATCATAAGAAACTTTAATTTCTCCTTTTTCTCCTGGCATAATTGGGTGTTCTGGTTTTTTAGGAACCGTACAACCACAAGAAGACTGAATGTTTTTTATAATTAATGGTTGGTCTCCAATATTTGTAAAAACAAATACCCTTTCTCCATTAGAATTTTTATCAATTTTACCATAGTTAATTGTTTCTTCTTCAAATTTAAATTCTTGCGCGTTTATAGAAAAAGAAATAAAGAAGATTACTAATAATGTACCAAAGGTTTTCATAATAAATATTTTATACTGTAAAATTAAGACTAATAATTTGTTTTAAAAAATCAACTACTAATTTTCTCTAGAAAATAGATAATTGTACTTTTGCTAACTATATTACAAAAACAATACCAAAGTATGACAATTCCATCTAAATATGATGCAAGCCAAGTAGAAGATAAATGGTACGACTACTGGATGAAAAACAACTATTTTCATTCTACGCCAGATGAAAGAGAGCCTTACACAATTGTAATTCCGCCGCCAAACGTAACAGGGGTTTTACATATGGGACACATGTTAAACAATACCATACAAGATGTATTGATAAGACGTGCACGTTTGTTAGGTAAAAATGCATGTTGGGTTCCCGGTACAGATCATGCATCTATTGCTACAGAAGCAAAAGTGGTTGCCAAATTAAAAGAACAAGGTATAAGCAAAAGCGATTTAACGCGTGAAGAGTTTTTACAACATGCCTTTGATTGGAAAGATGAATACGGAGGAATTATCTTAGAACAATTAAAAAAACTAGGAGCTTCTTGCGATTGGGAAAGAACTGCTTTTACTATGGATCCGGAAATGTCTGAATCTGTAATTAAAGTTTTTGTTGATTTATACAACAAAGGTTTAATTTACAGAGGTTACAGAATGGTAAACTGGGATCCGGAAGCAAAAACGACACTTTCTGATGAAGAAGTAATTCACGAAGAAAGACAAGGAAACTTGTATTATTTAGAATATAAAATTGAAGGATCTGATGCTACTTTAACCATTGCAACTACAAGACCAGAAACTATTTTTGGTGATACTGCAATTTGTATTAACCCAAATGATGAGCGTTTTACGCATTTAAAAGGGAAAAAAGCAATTGTACCTTTATCTAATAGAGTAGTGCCTATTATAGAAGATGAATATGTAGATTTAGAGTTTGGTACAGGTTGTTTAAAAGTAACACCTGCACACGATGAAAATGATAAAAATTTAGGTGATAAACACAATTTAGAGGTTATCGATATTTTTAATGACGATGCTACTTTAAATTCTTTCGGATTACATTATCAAGGAAAAGATCGTTTTGTTGTTCGTAAAGAGGTTGCTAAAGAGTTAGAAGAAAAAGGAATTTTAGTAAAAACAGAAGTTCACGTTCATAAAGTGGGTACTTCAGAAAGAACAAAAGCCGTTATAGAACCTAGATTGTCTGATCAATGGTTTTTAAAGATGAAAGATCTTGCGCAACCTGCAATTGATGCAGTTTTGGGAGAAGATGCAGAAATCAATTTATATCCAAAGAAATTTGAAAACACATACCGTCATTGGATGGAAAATGTGCGCGATTGGAATATTTCTCGCCAACTTTGGTGGGGACAACAAATTCCTGCTTTTTTCTACGGAGACGGAAAAGAAGATTTTGTAGTTGCAGAGAATATTGAAGCTGCTCTTGAGCTTGCGAAAGAGAAAACTAAAAACTCAACACTAACAACTAACGACTTAAAACAAGATGAAGATGCACTAGATACGTGGTTTTCTTCTTGGTTATGGCCAATGTCTGTTTTCGACGGAATTAGAAATCCAGAGAACGAAGAAATTAAATATTATTACCCAACAAACGATTTAGTTACCGGACCAGATATTTTATTCTTTTGGGTAGCAAGAATGATTGTTGCAGGTTATGAATATAAAGACGAAAAGCCTTTTAACAATGTGTATTTAACTGGTTTGGTTAGAGATAAACAAAGACGTAAAATGTCTAAATCTTTAGGGAACTCGCCAGATGCTTTAAAGTTAATTAGTGATTATGGAGCAGACGGAGTAAGAGTAGGGCTTTTATTAAGTTCTGCAGCCGGAAACGATTTAATGTTTGATGAAGATTTATGTCAGCAAGGAAAAGGATTTGCCAATAAAATTTGGAATGCTTTCCGTTTGATAAAAGGTTGGGAAGTAGATGCAAGTTTATCGCAACCAGAAACGTCTAAAATTGGTTTAGAATGGTATGAGGCAAAGTTTCAAAAAACGTTAGCAGAAATAGAAGATCATTTTTCTAAATATCGTTTAAGTGATGCTTTAATGGCAATTTATAAATTAATTAATGATGATTTTTCTTCATGGTTATTAGAGATTGTTAAGCCAGCATACCAACAACCAATAGATAAAAAGACATTTGATGCTATTATAGAAGTTTTAGAAAATAACTTAAAAGTATTGCATCCATTTATGCCATTTTTATCAGAAGATATTTGGCAATACATTGCAGATAGAAAACCAGAAGAAGCCTTAATTATTGCTAAATATCCAGTAATTAAAGATTTTGATGCAAAGATTATTGAAGATTTCGAATTTGCAACCGGAGTTGTATCAGGAATTAGAACCATCAGAAAAGATAAAAACATTTCTTTTAAAGATACGGTAGAATTGTTTGTAATTGATAATGATAAAAGCACTAAAAAATTTGATGCTGTTATTAAGAAATTAACAAATACTGCTGTTATAAACTACGTTTCAGAAAAAGTAGAAGGTGCATCCTTTAGAGTTAAATCTAATGAATACTTTGTACCTATTTCTATAGAAAATATAGATGTTGAGGCTGAAATTAAAAAACTAGAAGCAGAATTAAAAAGAGCAGAAGGTTTCTTATTTGGAATTACAAAGAAGTTATCTAATGAGCGTTTTGTATCTAATGCTCCAGAAAAAGTATTAGAATTAGAACGTAAAAAAGAGTCTGATACAATTGCAAAAATAGAAACAATAAAAAGTAGTTTAAGTTCACTAAAATAAATAGAACCCATATTTATTGTATAATATATTGAAAGAAAACCCCATAATTGAATGCTATTATGGGTTTTTTAACATTTTTAGTTAAAAAGAACTAAAACTAATATCAATTTATAATAATTAACCTTTTTTAGGGTTTAGAGTATAACTATTAAATAAAACGTAAAAGAATGAGAAAATTAATTATTCCAGTTGTTGCCATCTCTTTATTGGCAACCTCATGTGTTTCTAAAAAAAAGTATGTTGCTTTAGAAAATCAGTATGCAAATACTAAAGGAGCGCTTCAAAAAACAACTTTAGAAAAAGAAGCTTTAGAAGGTAAATTTGCAAAAATTGAAAGTAGAGTTGCTCGTTATAACGAAAAAATTAATTCTTTAAAAAGTGATAACTCTAGCTTACAAGACGCCAATGATGTAAAGTTAGATATGGTTGGTAAAACGGCCGTTATTTCTAATAATACTAGAGAGAGAATGAGAGCTACTTTATCTAAAGTAGATCCTGCGTTGCTTTCTAAGGCAGAAACTTTAAAAGATTCTTTAAACTTGGCAATATCTTATAATTTAAAAAATAAGATGAATACTTCAGATTTAAATAATTCTAATGATATTAATATAGATATTGATCAAACAGTGGTTATGATTTCTGTTTCTGATAAATTGTTATTTAATACGGCTAGTTATAAAGTTAAAAGAGGTGCTTATAGTTTAATTGAAAAATTAGCAAACGTTATTAAGTCAGAACCTAGTATGGATGTTATGATTGAAGGTCATACAGATTCTAGAACAATTAACAATGCTACTGTGCAAGACAATTGGGATTTAAGTGTAAAAAGAGCAACGTCTATTGTACGTCTTTTAGAAAGTAAATATAAAATAGAAGGAAGCAGATTAATTGCTGCCGGTAGAGGATCTACTGTGCCTTTAGTAGAAAATACAACAAGCGCTAATAGAGCTAAAAATAGAAGAACAAGAATTGTAATTCTACCAAATTTAGATAAATTCTTTGCTTTAATTGCAGATGATCAGCTTGCTGATTAATAAGTGGTTTTAAATAAATATAGCATAAAAAAAGCTCCTTTTAAAGGAGCTTTTTTTATGCTATAAAATAGCGTTTATTAATTTTAATTCTTCCTCAGAAAAAATAGTGTTCTCAGTTGCTTTTATACTATCTAAAATTTGAGAAGTTTTACTTGCACCAATTAATACAGACGTAATTCTATCATCTTTTAAAATCCAAGAAATAGCCATTTGAGCTAAATTCTGATTTCTGCTTTTAGCAACTTCGTTTAATGCTTTAATTTTAGGTAGCATTTCTAATACTTTATCCGTTTTTAAATAACGACCATCTTTTACGGCTCTAGAGTCTTTTGGTAATCCATCAATATATTTGTCGGTTAACATTCCTTGTGCCAAAGGCGAAAAACAAATAGCGCCAACACCAGAGTTTCCTAATAAATCTACCAATCCGTCTTCTATCCAACGATCAAATAAACTATATCTAGGTTGATGAATTAAACAAGGCGTTCCTAAATCTTTTAATATTTTAAAAGCTTTTTCTGCTTCTTTAGGTTGATAGTTAGAAATACCAACATACAAAGCCTTTCCTTGTCTTACTATTAAATCTAAGGCACCCATTGTTTCTTCTAAAGGGGTGTCTTTATCGGGTCTATGATGATAAAAAATATCAACATAATCTAAGTCCATTCTTTGTAAACTTTGGTCTAAACTAGAAATTAAATATTTCTTAGAGCCAAAATTTCCATAAGGACCTTCCCACATATCAAAACCTGCTTTTGATGAAATAATCAATTCATCTCTGTATTTTTTAAAATCTTTTTTTAAGATTTTACCAAACGTTTTTTCTGCAGCACCATAAGGAGGTCCATAGTTGTTTGCCAAATCAAAATGTGTAATTCCGTTATCGAAGGCACATTTTAATAAATTTCGAGCATTCTCAAAATCATCATTTTTACCAAAATTATGCCATAAACCTAAAGAAAGTTCAGGTAAAAGCAAACCGCTATTCCCTGTTCTTCTGTAGGTCATTTTATTATATCTTTCTGAATCTGCTTTGTATTTTGCCATTATGCTAATGCTTCTTTTAAAATAGTTATTGGGTGTTTTGCAACACGTTTTGTACCATCAAAAATTTGATGTCTACAACTTGTACCTGCCGCAACAATTTGCGTTTCTTGTGGGGTGTTTCTAATTTTTGGAAACAAAGTATCTTCACCAACTTGCATAGAAACTTTATAATGTTCTTTTTCATACCCAAAAGAACCTGCCATTCCGCAACAACCGGAATTGATAATTGTTACCGAATAGTTTTTAGGGATATTTAAAATTTGAAAACTAGCATGCGTGCCAGACAATGCTTTTTGATGACAATGTCCGTGTATTTTTAAAGTCTTAGCGTCATTTGTAAATAGAGATGTATCAATATTCCCTTTTTCTAACTCTTTGGCTAAAAACTCTTCGAACGTAAAACTATTTTTCGCAATTTTTTCTGCGGATGCTTTATCATCAGCTAAACGAATATATTCGTCTCTAAATCCTAAAATTGCAGAAGGTTCTACACCTAATAACGGAGTTTCGTCTGTTATAATATCTTTAAAAATAGCCACATTGTTATTACAAATTTGTTTCGCTTCTTTTAAAAATCCTTTAGAAATATGACTTCTTCCGCTTTCATCATGTGCAACGGTTTTTACTTCGTAGCCTAATTTTTCTAATAAAATAACGGCATCTTGTCCAATTTCTGCATCGTAAAAATTCGTGAATTCATCATTAAATAAATAAACCGCTTTTTTAGATGTTTTAGGATGATGCTTCTTTAACCAACTAGCCAACGTTTGATTGGCTAATTTAGGCACTGAACGCTCTACTGCTACACCTAAAACTTTTTTAGCAAGTGTAGAATTGGTAAAAAAGTTAGTAATAGCAGGAAAAGCACTTCCTAATTTATTGTATTTAGCATTGTTTGCAAATAATTTATTTCTAAAAGAATATCCGTTTGCTTCTTGATATTGATATAAAAATTCTGCTTTCATCGTAGCAATATCAACATTACTTGGGCATTCTGACGCACATGCTTTACAGCTTAAACAAAGGTCAAAAACTTGTTTTAACTCTTTGTGATTAAATTTATTTGCTTGGTCTGAGTTGGTTAAAAACTCACGCAAGGTATTTGCTCTTGCTCTTGTAGTATCTTTTTCGTCTTTTGTAGCTCTGTAACTTGGGCACATGGTACCGCCAGCTTCTACAGGTTTTCTACAATCTCCAGAACCATTACATTTTTCTGCTAATTTTAAAATTCCTTCACTATCAGAATAATCTTGAATGGTTTTTATTGTAGGTTCATCTCTACCAATTTCATAACGTAGGCTTTCATCCATCGCAAAAGCATCTGTAATTTTACCTTGGTTAAAAACGTTGTTAGGATCAAATGCTTTTTTTAATCGTCTTAATAATTGATAATTTTTATCACCAATCATTAAAGGAATAAACTCTGCACGCACAATTCCGTCTCCATGTTCACCAGAAAAAGAACCTTTGTATTTTTTTACTAGCTCTGCCGTTTCTGTGGTAATTTTTCTAAATAAAACTACATCTTCCTTTTTCTTTAAATTTAAAATCGGACGTAAATGCAATTCACCAGCACCAGCATGCGCATAATACACCGCATTTTGTTGGTATTTTGTCATAATTTGGGTAAACTCTTTAATATAATTTGGCAAATCTTCTAAAGCAACTGCGGTATCTTCTATACAAGCAACCGCTTTTTTATCGCCAACAATATTAGCCAAAGCACCTAAACCAGCTTTACGTAAATAATGCACCTTAGCAATATCTGCTCCGTACACTTTTGGGTGATGATAGCCAAAGTTATTTTTTTCTAAGTCTGCAATTAATTTATCTGCTAAAATTTCTGCTTCTTCAATAGTATTTGCAGAAACTTCTAACATTAAAACAGCTTCTGGATCTCCTTGTAAAAAGAAACGATTTTTAGCTAATTCTCTATTGTTTTTAGAACAATCTAAAATGGTTTTATCCATCAACTCACAATTATATAAATTGTGATTCATAGCAATAATGGTAGCATTTAAACTCTCGTTTATAGATTTAAAATGCGTACAAACCATAATACTTTCTGTAGGAGGAAGTTTGTCTAATTGCAACGTAATTGATGTTGAAAAAGCCAATGTCCCCTCACTACCCGTTAATAATTTTGCAACATTTACTGTTGGTGATGTTCCGCCAAATAAATCTGAAACTAATAACTCATCAACCGCGTAACCGGTACATCTTCTATGAATGGTTTTTTTAGGAAACTCATTTTTTATTTCTTGTTGATTTTCTGTGTTAGAAAGTTCATCAAAAAGATGTTTATAGATTTGCCCTTCTTGGGTGTTTTCTTTTGTTTTTTTGATAAAATCTGCAGAGGTAATCTCTTTAAAAACAGCAGTGCTTCCATCACTTAAAATAGCATTTACTTCTACTACTTTATCACGAGTTGCACCGTATTTTATAGAGGTACTTCCAGAAGAGTTGTTACCAACCATTCCGCCCATCATACATCGGTTAGATGTAGAGGTGTTTGGCCCAAAAAACAAACCAAAAGGTTTTAAATACACGTTTAAAGAATCTCTTACAACACCTGGTTGTAACGTAATTGTTTTTGCTTTTTCATCAAAAGAAAGAATGTTGGTAAAATGTTTAGAAACATCCACTACAAGTCCATCACCCACACATTGTCCTGCTAAGGATGTACCAGCAGTTCTAGGTATTAGTGTAATTTTATTTTTTGTAGCAAAATCAATTAAGGTTTTAATATCTTTTTCATCTTTAGGGTAAGCAACCGCTAAAGGAATTTTACGATATACAGAAGCGTCTGTAGCGTATAAAGTTTTGTGTAAATTATCGAAAAGGACATCACCAGAAAGTGAATTATGAAGTTGTTCTAAAACAGCGTTTTGAATCATTTTGTTGTGTAAATAAGTATTCTGTACACAAATATCTGAATAAAAAACTCATTATTTCTATCTGAAAAAACTTCTTTTATTATTTTTATTGATTCCATAAAAAATGATTTGAAATACTGATAATTTGAGAGATTTAAAAAGTATAAGTATTAATCTGTGCTATTTCTGTAATTGGCATGTATACTAGGTTTTAAAAAGTATCTTTGTCAAATATAAGTTTGTAGCTAATTAAATATAGATGGTTACTAAATTTTTTTAATTCTATTTTTAAAACACGGTTTTGCAAATACCATTTGTCTGCAATTCTATTTAATACATGATAATACGGATGAGTGCCAAATTAAAAATAAACAAACCAACACCAATTCGCCCAGGTGAAGAGCTATTAAAATTTGATAGCCATACAGATGTAAGAGAAACCTTGTATGCGATGAGAGATGGTAAATCGGTTTTAATTACTGAATTTTATAGCAACGGAATGTTACTTTTAAAAGAGTTACAGAAACATTTAAAAATTCGTTTGCCTAATAAAACCTTAAAAGAACAACATGCTTTTAGAGCAGAGTATCATAGACTATCTAATTTAATTTTATTAAAAATCACCAATCAAGAAGTAGCGGTAGATAAGGCTCCTAAAATTGGTTGGTTGCATACATTGTATACCGGTAAAAATGATTTTTTATTAACGTTTCCAGAAGTACAAAGACTAAATAGTGCATGGCAAAAGTTTCATAAGGGGGTTAAAGTGCCTGTTTTAAGAAACAAAGTACATCCTTATTATGGTGTGTATTTTCCTACTCGTTTCGATTATTTAACCTTGTTTGATAATTGGTTAAAACGTTACGAAGGACCTAAGAAATCTGCCATAGATGTTGGTATTGGTAGTGGAGTATTGTCTTTTCAGATGGTACAACATGGTTTTCAGAAAGTTTTTGGTACAGATACAAACCCGAATGCTATTTTAGGTTTAAAAGAATTTATGGGTGATACTAAGTTGTCTCGTAAAATTGAATTAAATTACGGAAACCTTTTTGCAACCATAGAAAAAGAAACCGAATTAATTGTTTTTAATCCGCCATGGTTGCCAGCAATTTCTAATGAAGAAAATATAGACGAAGCTGTTTATTATAACAAAAACTTGTTTCCTAAATTTTTTGCTGATGCAAGTAATAAATTGGCTGAAGGAGGAAAGTTAGTTGTTTTATTTTCTAATGCTGCAGAAATTAAAAATCTTACAAAAGAGAATCCGATAGAAAAAGAATTGGCAAAAGGAATTCGTTTTAAACTAGAAAAGTGTTTAAAGAAAACGATTAAACCTCCGGTTGATAAATCTAAAAGAAATAAAAAAGTAACTGCTTTAGAAGAAGCACAACTTTGGGTCCTGACTAAGGTTTAGAATATTATTTGTTATTTAGACTTTAGGAGAAATCACATAAGGATGATCACATTAAATGTGTCAGCTTTGTGTGATTTTTCTTTTTGATTGAAAAGATAAAACTACATGTTGGTTTTTTATTTTTAATCCTTTTGAGCAAGACATTTTTACGATTACCCTCATTAGAAGTTGTACCACTTTGAGTATTGATAAAAGCCTAAAGTATTACTTGTCATTTCGACGTTAGGAGAAATCTCATAACAGTGATAACACCAAGTTGATCAACCTTATGTGATTTCTCCCTTTGGTAGAAAAGACAAACCTCATGTAAATATTACGAAACAACTTTTTTTCTAGAAAAAGTAAGTAAACCTAAAATAGGCCCAATTGCTAATAGCAGATAAATAAGGTTAGAATCCGAAGTTTCTGTATAGCTGCTTATCAATTGAATACTAACAATAGTAATTGAAAAACCAATACAGTTTACTATGGTTAGTGCTGTTCCTTTGTTTTTTGCCTCTACATTTTGAGCCACTAGCGTAGAGAATAATGGCGAATCTGCAATAACAACCATTCCCCAAAAAAGTAAAAATCCTACAAATAGATTTTCATTTGTTAGCTGAAACATCAACGGAGCAACAAGACAACAAGCACAAGAGAAAAACAAAGCCAAGTAAGCAATGTTTTTAGGTCCATATTTTTCAGATAAATAACCTGCTATTACACAAGATAAACTGCCTATTGCAATAATAAAAAACGATAATAAAGGAATATTAAAATGCGTATCAGCATGTAAATTGGCATAGACTTTTAAGAGAATAGGTACAAAGGTCCAAAAGGTATATAACTCCCACATGTGACCGAAATAACCAAAAGCAGCTTTTCTAAAATTTATATTTTTAAATATTGAAAAACAAATGGTAATATCTAGTTTTTTTCCAGCAGTTCTATAGGGACCATTAGGTACAAAAAGCAACATTAGTAATCCGCCAAAAGCGGCTAAAGTAGAGATAGAAATTATAATTGTTTTCCAAGAATAGTCGTGCATTAAATCTTTTAATAAATGCGGTAAAGCAGTACCTAAAACCAAGGCACCCACTAAAAACCCTAAAGATTTACCCAATCCTTTTTGATAATAATCTGTGGCAATTTTCATCCCAACAGGGTAAATTCCTGCCAAGAAAAAACCTGTTAAAAAACGCATACCTATTAAAGTAAGAAAAGTTTGATTTTCAAAAATAAGTCTCAAATTGAAAAAAGCCCCCAAAATAGCACAGAAAAAAAACACTTTAGATGGCGAAAAACGGTCTGCGACGGTAAATAAGGCAAATACCAAAGTCCCCATAATAAAGCCAAATTGTACTGCAGAAGTTAAATAGCCTAATGCAATATCACTTAAATTAAAACTTGTAACTATATCAGTCATTACTCCGTTGCTTGCAAACCATAAAGAGGTGCAACAAAACTGAGAAATAATGATTATTGGAAGTATGTATTTTGATTTGCTCATAGAAGAAAACGAAAGTACCAAAAAGGAGACAATAATCAATAAAAAATATTTTGCCAGTTCATTAGAATCTCTATCTTTGATTCTGATGAAAAAAGTAAAAATCATAGAATGTCCTCGTGACGCAATGCAAGGAATAAAATCTCATTTTATTTCTACAGAGAAAAAAGCATTGTATATAAACTCCTTATTAAAAGTGGGTTTTGATACTATTGATTTTGGCAGTTTTGTCTCTCCAAAAGCAATTCCGCAAATGCGAGATACTGCAGCTGTTTTATCAAAATTAGATTTGTCTAGAACGCAAAGTAAATTGTTAGCCATTATTGCCAATATTAGAGGTGCAAATGACGCTTCTCAGTTTGAAGAAATTGATTATTTAGGATATCCTTTTTCAATATCAGAAAACTTTCAAATGCGTAATACACACAAAACGATACAAGAATCTATAGAAACCTTAGATGCAATTTTAAATATTGCCGATATAACCAATAAAGAAGTAGTTGCGTATTTATCGATGGGGTTTGGAAACCCATATGGAGATCCTTGGAATGTGGAAATAGTAGGTGAGTGGACAGAGAAACTTTCTAAAATGGGCGTAAAAACATTGTCGCTTTCAGATACTGTAGGTAGTTCTACCCCAGAAGTTATAGATTATTTATTTAAAAATTTAATTTCAGCATACCCAACTATAGAATTTGGAGCTCATTTACATACCAATCCAGATAAATGGCATGAAAAAGTAGATGCAGCATACAAAGCTGGTTGTTTGCGTTTTGATGGGGCAATTAAAGGTTACGGAGGTTGCCCAATGGCAAAAGACGAATTAACGGGTAATATGCCAACAGAAAAACTACTAAGTTATTTTACTGCTCAAAAAGCAGATACCAATATAAAACCAATGAGTTTTGAAAGTGCTTACAATAAGGCCTTAGAGACATTTATTTAGAAGTACTAGATTTTATCTTAAAATAACAAA
Organism: Polaribacter butkevichii; assembly: GCF_038024105.1. Taxonomy (NCBI): domain Bacteria; kingdom Pseudomonadati; phylum Bacteroidota; class Flavobacteriia; order Flavobacteriales; family Flavobacteriaceae; genus Polaribacter; species Polaribacter butkevichii. Next base: position 970,400 of record NZ_CP150661.1, on the reverse strand, counting down.
GTTAAAATAAAGTCTCAATGTTTTGTCAAATTGTAAAATGTTACCTTGAGCGCAGTTGAAAGGTTATTTTTACTAAATTATAATTGAATTAAAATGAAATTCACAAAATCAATTCTATACTTTTTATCAATCTTATTTTTAGCATCTTGTTCTAAAGATGATCAGAAAATAGACTTTACATTTTTACAGTTAAATGATGTGTATGAGATTGCGCCGATACAAGGAGGAGAATATGGAGGAATGGCAAGAGTAGAAACCGTACACAAAGAATTACTGCAAGAAAACCCAAATACGATGCTTTTTATGGCAGGAGATTTTTTAAATCCGTCTTTATTAGGAACCATAAAAGTAGCAGGAGAAAGAGTACGAGGAAGACAAATGGTAGAAGTAATGAATGCTATGAATTTCGATTTGGTAGCGTTTGGTAATCATGAGTTTGATGTTTCTCAACAAGACCTTCAGAAAAGATTAAATGAAAGTAATTTTCCTTGGATTTCTGCCAACGTAAAACAAAAAACAAAAGAAGCAGCAATTCCTTTTTACAAAGAAGTAAATGGTCATAAAGAACATGTAGGAGAAACATTTATCAAAGAATTTTCTGATGCTGATGGAACAAAAATAAAAGTAGGTTTTATAAGTGTTTGTATTCCGTCTAACCCAAAAGAGTTTGTAGAATATGGTAATATGTTTGTAAAAGCAAGAAGTTCTTATGCAGCTATTAAAGATTCTGTAGATGTTGTTTTTGGATTAACACACGTTAAAATAGCAAATGATAAAAGAATTGCAAAATTGTTGCCAAATCTACCTTTAATTATGGGCGGTCACGAGCATACCAATTCTTATGATATGGTAGGAGATGTAGTTATTGCAAAAGCAGATGCCAATGCAAAAACCGTATATGTACATAGAATTACTTATGATAAGAAAACAAAGAAAACGATTGTAAAATCTGAATTAAAAGAAATTAATGCAACGATAAAATCAGATGAAAAAGTAGCTAAGATCGTTAGCAAATGGCAAACCATCTTAACTTCAAAAATAACAGAAATTATAAAAAACCCAGAAGAAGTTATTTTTGAAGCCAAAACACCTTTAGACGGTAGAGATACACCAATTAGAAGTACCCAAACAAATTTAGGGCAACTTATTACCAAGGCAATGTCTTTTGGTTTTAATGATGAGGTAGATTGTGCGTTGGTTAATGGCGGTTCTATAAGAATAGATGATCAACTAAGCGGTCATATTACCGCAGTAGATATTTTTAGAGTGTTGCCGTACGGAGGTGCAATTTTAAAAGTGAAAATTAAAGGGCGTTTATTAAAAAGAGTGTTAGATTATGGAAGTCTAGCTGTAGGAACAGGTGCTTATTTACAACGCTTTAATGCCGAAAAAGTAGGTGATAAGTGGATGATTAAAAACCAAGAGTTAGACATTAATAAAACCTATACGGTTGCCTTTTCTGATTATTTATTAAAAGGATTTGATATTCCTTTTTTATCCAAAGAAAACAAAGAAGTGTTATCTATTTATTCACCTAAATCAGAAGAACTAAATTTTGATATTAGAAAAGCTGTTATTTCTTATTTAAAAACCATCTAGTTTCTTCTTGATGAGTTAATTGTTATTTTATTTTAATTAAATCTAAATAATGTTTGTTAATGTGAAAATCAATTTTATATTTGCGGAAAATTATTTGTAATTAATCTAAATAAAATGAAAGTATTTTTAACTTTTGCTATTGCTGTAGCTACCACTTTTAGTTTTTCGGCACAAAACACACAAAAAGATTCAATTAATAATCCTAATAATCAGGTAAATACAGCACAACGTATTTTAAATGGTAATATTAACACAAAAGGTGTTACTGTAGGAGGTTATGGAGAATTGACTTACAATAGAAAAGAGAATAATAATGCAGAATTAGACGTACAACGTTTGGTTTTATTATTTGGTTATAAATTTGATGATAGAACACAATTTATTACAGAGGTAGAGTTCGAACACGTTAATGAAGTGTATGTAGAGCAAGCCTTTTTACAATACTCAGTTAGTGATAATGTAAACCTAAGAGCAGGTTTAATGTTAGTGCCAATGGGAATTATTAATGAATATCATGAACCAACAACTTTTAATGGTGTAGAAAGACCAAGTATAGATGGAGCTATTATACCAACCACTTGGAGAGAATTAGGTTTAGGAGTTTCTGGTAGATATAACGAAGCTTCATTGCGTTACCAAGCCTATATTTTTAATGGCTTTTCTTCTACAACTTCTGATGGAAATGGAAACATTACTGGCGGAAAAATTGGTGGAAGCAATGGTTTAAGAGGAGGAAGACAAAAAGGTGCAAAATCTACCATGAACAATGTTAATTTCTCTGGAAAATTAGACTATTATGGCTTACCTGGTTTACGTTTAGGATTGTCTGGTTATTTTGGTAGAACTCAATCTCCTGCAGATGTAGAAGATATTGATGGAGCAGATGTAGGTCTTGCTATGATTGGTTTAGATGCACGTTATGCATACCAACGTTTTACTGCAAGAGGTCAGTTTATTCATGGAAGTTTATCTGATACAGAAGCATATAATACTGCTACAGGTGCAAATTTAGGAAGTGCCTTACAAGGATATTATTTAGAAGCGGCTTATAATTTATTACCACAAAATAAAAGACAACAATTATTTGGTTTTGTTAGGTATGAAGATTTTAATACCCATGCCTCGGTAGCAGGTAATTTGGTAAAAGACCTAAGTTATGATAGACAAGAATGGACGCTAGGTTTAAGCTATAAAATTGCTCCTGGTGCAGTTGTTAAAGGAGACTATCAATTTAAAAATAATGCAGTAGCTGGTAGTGCTTCTGTAAACCAATTAAACTTTGGAATAGGGGTTTGGTTCTAATAAATATTTTTTATTAAATGTAGTTAAGTCAGTTTAAATTTTTAATTTGAATTGGCTTTTCTTTTTATTTAGATTAATTCTAATTATTTTTGCAGCATGATTTTAAAAAGATTTTTTTCGATATCAATAATTAGTGTAAGCTTTCTATTGGTTTCTTTTACTTTACCTAACAACCTTTTAAAAAAAGTGAATAAGGAAGTAAAGAGCGTTTTTGAAATAACTAATTTTGAATTGAAGTTGATAAAAATTGATGATTCGATTAATGCGCTATTACCAAAAAAAATAGGAGGTGATCATCTTTTTAAGATAGAAAGTGACTCGCAGTTAGTGGGTTATGCGTTTGTAGATACTGCAGCAAGTAAAACAGACCAATTTGATTATCTTATTTTATTAGACAAAAACCTGATTATTGCCAAAACCAAAGTGTTGGTGTATAGAGAAGATTATGGAGGAGAAATAGGAAGTAAACGTTGGTTAAAACAATTTATAGGGAAAACTTTTTCAGATAAATTACAATACGAAAAAGATATTATTCCAATTTCTGGTGCCACAATTTCTGCACTTTCTATGACCAAAGCAGTAAATTCATTTTTATTAGATTTGGATATTTTACATGACAATAAAATATTATAATGGTTTTAAAAGGACTTATTTATCAATTTCCAAAAGAAATAAAGTTACTTATAGTTGCTTTTATTTGCACTTTAAGTATTGGCTTTTATAGCGGAATTTCGTTTGTAAAGTCTACTACAAATGCCAATCCTACTGGTATTGAGCAACGTTATTTAGGAAATGAAGAGGATGAGAATGCTACTAAAATGTTATTTAAGAAATCGGAAGGTGAAATTATGACAACAGTTCATAGTCATATTTTATCACTGTCTGTAATCTTCTTTATGGTTTCATTACTTTTAGCTACAACAGATATTCCTCAAAAATTGAAACTATTTTTAATGATAGAACCTTTCTTTTCTCTCGTTCTTACATTTGGTGGTATATACTTATTGTGGAAAGATTTACACTTTATGAAGTATGTAATTATGGTATCTGGTTTCTTTATGACAGCAACTTATACAGCTTCAATCTTTATTATTTTAAAACAAGCTTTAAAGAAAACTAATTAAGTTTTAAAACTTAAGCAGGTATTTTTTTCTTGATATTAAATTAGAAAAAGTGAATGCACTAATAATTAAAATATTGATTTTTTTTGTGAAATTATATTTTATTTAGAGGATATAAAAAAAAATAAATGTAAACTAATTGTTATCATTATAGATACTAGGTTCTCTATAGTATAAAATTCATATATTAATTGTAAATTTGCACGCAATTATATCTTAATTGCAACATGACAGCACACGACAACAAAATTTTAGGAGAAGGATTAACATACGACGACGTTCTTTTAGTCCCAGCCTTTTCAGAAGTACTTCCAAGAGAAGTAAGTATTCAAACAAAATTTACTAGAAACATTACAATCAACGTTCCAATTGCATCTGCTGCTATGGATACCGTTACAGAATCTGCTTTAGCAATTGCTATTGCAAGAGAAGGTGGTATTGGTGTTTTACATAAAAATATGACTATTGAGCAACAAGCGAAAGAAGTTAGAAAAGTAAAACGTGCAGAAAGCGGAATGATTTTAGATCCGGTAACTTTGCCTTTAACGGCTGTTGTTTCTGAAGCGAAAGCAAATATGAAAGAACATGGTATTGGCGGAATTCCTATTATAGATAACGATGGTATTTTAAAAGGTATTGTTACCAATAGAGATTTACGTTTTGAGCATAATGGACAAAGACCAATTGTAGAGGTAATGACTAGCGAGAATCTAGTAACTGCTTCTGTAGGAACTTCTTTAGAAGATGCAGAAAAAATTCTTCAGAATTATAAAATAGAAAAACTTTTAATTGTTGATGAAGATTACAAATTAAAAGGATTAATAACGTTTAGAGATATTACCAAAGTAACTCAAAAGCCAATTGCTAACAAAGATTCTTTTGGTAGATTAAGAGTTGCAGCTGCCTTAGGTGTTACTGGTGATGCAGTAGATAGAGCAGAAGCTTTAGTAAATGCAGGTGTAGATGCTGTAATTATAGATACTGCCCATGGTCATACTAAAGGTGTGGTTATGGTTTTAAAAGCAGTAAAAGCAAAGTTTCCTAATTTAGATGTAGTTGTTGGTAATATAGCAACTGGTGAAGCTGCTAAATATTTAGTAGAAGCAGGTGCAGATGCTGTAAAAGTTGGTATTGGTCCAGGTTCTATTTGTACAACAAGAATTGTTGCCGGAGTTGGTTTTCCTCAATTTTCTGCAGTTTTAGAAGTTGCCGCAGCTATTAAAGGTAGTGGAGTGCCTGTTATTGCAGACGGTGGAATTCGTTATACAGGAGATATTCCTAAAGCAATTGCTGCTGGTGCAGATTCTGTAATGTTAGGTTCTTTATTGGCCGGAACAAAAGAATCTCCAGGGGAAACAATTATTTACGAAGGAAGAAAATTTAAATCTTATAGAGGTATGGGATCTGTAGAAGCTATGAAACAGGGTTCTAAAGATAGATACTTTCAAGATATAGAAGATGATATTAAAAAATTAGTTCCAGAAGGTATTGTAGGTCGTGTTCCTTATAAAGGAGAATTAGCAGAAAGTATTCACCAATTTATTGGAGGTTTACGTGCAGGTATGGGATATTGTGGTGCTAAAGATGTAGAAACCTTAAAAGAAACAGGACGATTTGTAAGAATTACCGCAAGCGGAATTAACGAAAGTCATCCTCATGATGTTGTAATTACTAAAGAATCACCTAACTATAGTAGAAGGTAATTAGTATTATAATCTATTTAAACATCTGATAGGAATGCAAAATCAAAATTTTATTGAATTTAAGAAAAAAAGGGACTTAGGATCTATCATCTCAGATACTTTTAAATTTTTGAGTACAGAATGGAAATCTTTTTTTGGAACCATTCTTAAAGCAGCAATTATTCCGATATTGATAGCTGTAGGGGCAGTAATTTATTATGTAATGTCTTCTACAGCTGTCTTTGGAGAGATGGCAAAAACAACCGATTTTGATAGTGCATTTGATTTAAATTTTGCAGAACTAATCATTCCGATATTTATTTTTATAGGTACTTATTTGGTTGCTTATGCCTTGGTTACGGTAAATGCTTTGTCTTATATAAAATCTTATATAGACAATAAAGGAGTTGTAAATTTAGAGCAAGTAAACATTTTAGCTAAAGATAAATTTGGAGCCTACGTAGGTTTATTTTTTTTAAATGGAATCATTTTATTTGTTGGGGCTTTATTTTGTTTTTTTCCAGCAATATATTTAGGGGTTGTTTTATCGGTATCTATCTGTTTTCTTATTTTTCAGAATAAAAGCGTTACAGAATCTATAACCGACTCTTTTAACTTTATAAAAGGACATTGGTGGGAAACTTTTGGAGTATTAATTGTTGTTCAATTAATAATTGGGCTTATTGGTTTTTTAGCAGACTTGCCAGCCACTTTTTATCAATTGATAAATACGGGGTTTGGTCTTAAAAATGAAGATGCTGTAGAGGTATTAAATATTTTTAAAGATCCTATTTATATTGCGTTAATGGTTTTTTCATACTTCATAAAATTTATTTTGTACACCGTAACAACTGTTGCAACGGTATTTATTTATTATGATATTAAAGAACAAGGAAATCCATCAACAACTATAATTAATCAGATTGGTGTAGAGTAAGATTATCAATTTTTATACTGTTGTAATTGCATTATAAAACTTAAAATATATTTTAATAAAAAAACCGAGTAAATTAATTTTACTCGGTTTTTTTAATTTTATAAATTTTGATAATTGCTATTTTAAGTCAATTTTAGAATTGCTTTCTTCTAATAAATGGATATAATCATTTATTTCAAAAACGTTGCTGCTAAAGCGAGATGTTCTGTGTCTTCCTTCATTTTGTCTAGTAATACTTCTAGCAAAACGTCTAACTTCGTCTTTGGTTGTTAATACAATTCCGGGTACAGGAGTACTTTTACCCTCGTCATCTTTTGCAACCATTGTAAAATAAGAAGAGTTACAATGTTTTGTTTTTCCGGTTCTAATGTTTTCAGAATCTACACGCAACCCAACAACCATAGAAGTTCTACCTGTAAAATTAATAGAAGCTTTCATGGTTACCAACTCTCCAACTTCTATAGGGTTTAAAAAATCTACTTTATTAACAGAAGCAGTTACACAGTAATTTCCAGAATGTTTAGAAGCACAGGCAAATGCAATTTGATCCATTAAATTTAAAATATAACCTCCATGAATTTTACCACTAAAATTAGAGTTAGAGGGTTTCATTAACTCCATTATTTTTACTTGTGATTCTTCTATAAATTTAAACTTTTTAGTCATATACTTAATTTAATTGGTAAAATAATACTATTAATTTAGACGCGAAATTATAATTTTATTTACGCTATTAAATAAAAAACAGTACTTTTTGCTTATTATTAAAGATTTGATATTAAAAATTGTTTTTTATTAGGTATAATTTATTTTTTTTAGCTTAAAATTATGACTATCAAGTAAAATATAAATGAAGTATTATTAATTATTTTTAAATTGATAAAACCTGAGGCAAATTATTAGAATTGGTTTTTTGTATGCCTATTTTAAAGTAAATTTGTAGTACTTTAAAAAAAGAAAAAATGAATTATATTCTATTTGATGGCGATGTTAGAAACGCGCTATTACCATTTACATACACAAGACCCGTTGCAGATATTAGAATAGGAATTTTAACCATTAGAGAAAAATGGGAAAAACACTTAGGCTTAACCACAACCACTGTTACAGAAGAATATTTAGAAGAAAAATATCCGATGGTAGAAATGGAAGAAAATATTTTGATAAACGCTTCTTTTTGTCCGACGGAGAGTTTGGTTGATAAAATCAAAGAATTATCAAAAAACGAAGCTATTTTTAAAGGAGAAGATGTTATTGCTTTTTACACTACAGATTCTCAAGAAGAAGTAAATTTTGATGAATACACACAAATAGAATTTGAAGAGGAAGTTTTACAGGTAAAAAACACTTGGGATATTTTTTCTTTAAACGCAGAAGCGATTCAACAAGATTTCGATTTAATTACAGAAGGAAGAGAATCGGAACCAATACCAGAAGGAACAAGATGTATTAATGCCGAAAATATTTTTATAGAAGAAGGCGCAGAAATTACTTTTGCAACCTTAAATGCTTCTGAAGGACCTATTTACATTGGTAAAGATGCAGTAATTTTAGAAAACAGTGCTGTAAAAGGTCCTTTTGCAATGGGAGAACATGCAGTACTAAAAATGGGAGCAAAAATATATGGAGGAACCACTTTAGGTCCTTATTGTAAAGTAGGAGGAGAAGTAGGTAATTCTGTTTTATTTGGCTATTCTAGCAAAGGACATGATGGATATTTAGGTAATTCTGTTTTAGGAGAATGGTGTAATTTAGGTGCAGATACCAACAATTCTAATTTAAAAAATAATTACGCAGAAGTAAAATTATGGGACTATCAAACTGGTCGTTTTGCTAAAACGGGTTTACAGTTTTGTGGTTTAATGATGGGAGATCATTCTAAATGCGGAATAAACACCATGTTTAATACAGGAACCGTAGTTGGCGTTAGTGCTAATATTTTTGGAAGCGGTTTTCCAAGAAACTTTGTACCTTCTTTTAGTTGGGGAGGCGCATCTGGATTTACAGAATACAAAACCAACAAAGTTTTTGAAGTTGCTGAGGTTGTTATGAAACGTAGAGATATTGTTTTTGATGAAATGGATCAAAAGATACTAGAACACGTTTTTGAAGAAACCAAACAATATAGAAATTATTAAAAAATTATAGTTTTCAGTTTACAGTTGCAGTAGGTAGTTAGTTTTTTATTAAAAAACTGCTACCAATTGAGCTGTGATAGTAACTCATAAGTGCGATTACGAGTAATGAGTTTTAAAATGAAAACAGTATGGTAGTATGTTTGTCTTCACGAGCGGGACGCTCGCGATAGCTAGTAAAGAGACTAAACATTATAGTATCTATTAATAGTTTATAATTGCACGGGGGAACTGAGTACCGTTACTGTAAACTGATACTGAACACTGCCCACTGAACACTGCCCACTAAATACTGCCAACTATTTAATACGCATCCACATCTGTTATAAAACGGATGGGTCTAAAATCTTTAACAGCTTCAAAAGTATCTTTTATCTTTTTTAGCTGTTTTTTTGTACTTGCTAAACTCTGTTTTGGCGGAATTTTAATAACAATATTTTTAATATATTGATTTCTAATTCTAGAAACAGCCGGAGCAGTTGGGCCTAAAACATGTTCTCCAAAAGAACTATATAAGGCTTTAAACAACCAATTTACACCAGTATCAACTTTATTATAATCTTTATGTTTTAACGTAATTTTTATCAACCTGTAATAAGGAGGATATTTATATTGCCAACGTTCTTGTAATTGTTCTTTATACATTTCTGCATAATTGGTTGTAGAAACTTGTTGCAATATTTGATGAAACGGATTGTAGGTTTGTATGGCTACATTTCCTTGTTTTTTACTTCTACCAGCTCTACCAGAAACTTGTACCATCATATCGTAGGCACGTTCATGCGCTCTAAAATCTGGAAAGTTTAGCATAGAATCTGCATTTAAAATCCCCACTAAAGTAACATTGTCAAAATCTAACCCTTTAGAAAGCATTTGCGTACCCACTAAAACATCTATTTCTCGGGCTTCAAAAGCACCAATTATTTTTTGATACCCATATTTACCACGAGTGGTATCTAAATCCATTCTTCCTATTTTATGATCAGGAAAAAGTTGGGTTAATTCTAATTCAATTTGTTCTGTACCAAAACCTTTATTATCTAAAGTATTACTTCCGCAAGCTCCACAACTATTAGGCATTGAGCGTTGATAATTACAATAATGACAACGTAATTCGTTTCTAAATTTATGATAGGTTAAACTCACATCACAATTTGGGCACTGAGGAGAAACACCACAAGTTTTACACTCTACAACAGGCGAAAATCCACGTCTGTTTTGAAACAAAATTACTTGCTCTTTTAAATCTAAAGCCTCTTGAATCAATTTTAGCAAACGATCAGAAAAATGACCTTTTATTTCTTTTTTTCGTTGCTTCTCTTTAACGTTAATCAATTCAATCTTTGGTAATTGCACATTTCCGTGTCGTCTATTTAAGGCAACAAATCCGTATTTTTTTTGTTGCGCATTAAAGTAGCTTTCTAAAGATGGAGTAGCAGAACCCAATAATATTTTAGCTGCGTGAATTTTAGCTAAAACAATAGCAGCATCTCTAGCATTGTATCTTGGTGATGGTTCAAACTGTTTGTAAGACGTTTCGTGCTCTTCATCAACAACAATTAAACCTAGGTTAGAAAAAGGTAAAAAGATAGATGAACGTGCACCTAAAATAATGCGTGCTTTAGGTTTGTTCTCTAAAACATTGTTCCAAACTTCTACACGTTCATTCATAGAATACTTAGAATGAAAAACAGAAATTTGTTCTCCAAAATAAAACTGTAAACGCGTAATTATTTGCGTGGTTAATGCAATTTCTGGCAACAAGAATAAAACTTGTTTTCCTTGGTCTAAAACTTCTTGAATTAACTTTGTATAAACCTCTGTTTTACCAGAACTTGTAATTCCGTGTAAAAGCGTTACGTCTTTTTCTGTAAAGGTTTCTTTAATTTCAGAAAGTGCTTTTTCTTGAAATTCATTTAGCTTTTTTAAATCGTTTGTATCTCCTTTAAACTGAATTCTATCTGTTTGAATATGGTAAAACTCAAAGATATTTTTATCAACTAAAGATTTTATAATACTAGATGATACGTTTGCTTTTTCTTCTAATTCTTTTGCTTTTATAGGTTTTTTAGAAGCTGATAATTGAAAAAAGCCTAAAACAGCTTCTCGTTGTTTTTTTGCTCTAGATAATTCTTCTAATAGGTTTCCTAATGAATCATCCGAGGAATAATTAGAATGTAAACGAACATATTTTACCAACTTAGGTTTGTACTGTTCGTAAATTTCTTCTTTAATGGTAATCGCTGTTTTTTTTATCAACGAATTAACAATAGGCATTACTTTTTTCTTACCTAAAATGGCTGCAACCTGATGAATGGTTAATTGAGATTGATGTTGCAAAGCCTCAAAAATTAAAAATTCATCATCTGCTAAAATATCCTCTTCTGTAAAAGCTTCATTTTTATTGATAATAGTTTCGCTTTCTAATAAAAAAGCAGAAGGTAGCGCAGCCCTATATACATCACCTAAAGAACACATATAATAGTTTGCAATCCATTGCCAATGTTGTAATTGCAATTCATTAACCAACGGAACTTCATCTAAAATCTGATGAATTTCTTTAGCTTCATATAACGTTGGTTTGGTCTGATGAATGTTTAAAACCAATGCAGAATACATCTTCGATTTTCCAAAAGAAACAGCAACACGCATTCCTTTTTGTAAAAAAATAGCCTCGTCTTCAGTAATAGAATACGTAAATGTTTTCTGGATAGGAATGGGCAATATGACGTCTATAAAATGTAGCAAATAACTTATTTTTAGGTGTTTGTCGTTTTTTAATTAAAAGAAGTCTATACATTTTAATGTAAGACTTCAATATTTCTTTTTATACTTAAGTAACAATGACTTTAAGAATCAAAATTACATAAAAATTGGTACATTTTTTTGATAAATAGTGAAAGTTCTATTTTATAATTGTTAGACTGATAAATCTTTATTTATGATGAACATCTAGTTTTTTTCTGTCTTTTAAAAAGATAACTTTGTACTTTCTTTTGGCTTTATTTATTTTTTTACTGAGATTTATCATTAAAACGATTTTAATTAAGGTTTAATTTTGATACGAGTTTCAAAAAGAATGAACTAAATTTAATCTCTAATACAGTTACAATTGTAAAAGATTAAGAAGGTTACTAATGAAAAAACATGAAAAATTATCTGTTTTAGCTTCTACTGCCATTTGTGGTAATGATATAAGCTCATCTGTTTTATATGTATCTGCTTTGGCCATCGCTTTTGCGGGGCAATATGCTTGGGTAACATTATTAATTGTATCTCTGGTTCTTTTTCTTTTTAGGAAAATTTATGGAGAAGTGGTTGGAGCCTTGCCTTTAAATGGTGGTGCCTACAATGCCTTATTAAATACAACAAGTAAGTCTATGGCTTCTTTTGCCGCAACATTAACCTTGTTGTCTTATATGGCTACAGCAGTTATTTCTGCCAATGAAGCCATACATTATTTGCACCATTTAATTCCTGGTATTCCAGTAATTATAGCTACTATTTTATTACTAACTTTTTTTGGTGTTTTAACCATAGGTGGTGTTTCTGAATCTGCTAAAGTAGCTATCGGAATTTTTCTTTTTCATTTGGCTTCTTTTGCGTTATTAAGTATTTTTATTATTTACTTTCTGTTGCATAGTGGGATAGGTATATTTATAGAAAATTGGCATTTACCAACTACGGGTGGAAGTATTATAAATGCTATTTTTTTAGGATTTGCAGCCTCTATGTTGGGTGTTTCTGGTTTTGAAAGTTCAGCCAATTTTGTAGAAGATCAACAAAAAGGTGTTTTTCCGAAGACCTTAAAAAATATGTGGATTGTAGTTAGTGTAATCAATCCTTTAGCAGCCCTTTTTGCTTTGGCGTTATTTGCAATGCCTTTGTTACAAAGTGATGCTTATCAAAATACATTATTAATTGAAATGGCTTCTCATGTTGGTGGCAACTGGTTGGCTATTTTAATAGCTATTGATGCATTTTTAGTATTAAGTGGAGCTGTATTAACAAGTTTTGTGGGGGTATCTGGTTTGCTAGAACGTATGGCATTAGATAGAATTTTACCACAATATTTTTTAAAGAAAAATAAAAAAGGAAGCTCTTATCGTATTACGATTGTTTTTTTACTTTTAACAATATCGGTATTATTAATTACCAACGGAAACGTAAAATTGTTAGCAGGTGTGTACACCATTTCTTTTCTTTCTGTAATGGCACTTTTTGGAATTGGTAATATTTTATTAAAAGTAAAAAGAGCAAGTTTACCGCGTCCAGAAAAAGCAAGTTGGTTTGCCATACTAGTAGCTATTAGTGCTGTTGTTTTTGCTCTTATAGGTAATGTAAGTATGGAACCCAAAGAAGGTTTGCCTAGTAATGTATCTGTTTTTCTAGAGTATTTTATACCTTCTATTATTTTTATCAGCATAATGTTAAATAGAACTTTGTTGCTAAAAGTGCTACTAAAAATAATACATTCTGTATTCGATCCTTTTAGAAAAGCAGTGCTAAATACAGATAAAAAGTTACTTTCAATTATAGATAAAATCAATTCTCAAGAGTTTGTGTTCTTTACGAAAGGAGATAATCTTGCAAACCTAAATCAGGTAATGATGTATATTTCTAAAAATGAGCATACCAAAAAATTAAAATTGGTGTTTGTGTCTAATGCAGATAATAAATTACCAAAAACTCTTAAGAAAGAAGTTGATTTTTTGGATAGAGAATATCCAGAAATTGCTATTGATTTTATTATTGAAGAAGGTCAATTTACTCCAAAATTAATTAAAAATTTATCAGAAAGATGGAATATCCCTATTAATTTTATGTTTATAGGTTCTCCTGGAGATCGTTTTCCTTATAAAATAGAAGAGTTGGGTGGTGTTCGTTTAATCATATAATAAAACAATTTTATATCAACCTATAGAAACGAGCATATTTGAAAAAATAATACACGTTTTTTTTTAAAAAGAGATAAAAAAACAAAATAAAACAATTTAAAATTGAATAGAATACTAATTATGAAGACTACTTTTGCCTAATGAATGTTGCTTTTAAAAAAATATATAATACTGCATTTTGGGCAAGTGTTTTAGGGTTGTTTGCTTTTATATTCCATTTTGGTTTTGAGCAATCTATTTTGGTACAAGAACTTATAGATGGGTTTTACTTTATTGTAATTGCTTTGGGGTTAATCTCTACTTTTATGAGGTATTTTGAAAGGCCACATCTTTTAAAAAGAAATGTAATTGTCTTTGATGTACTTTCTGTAATGTATCTATTAGGTATTTTTTATATGTACCTCTTTGTTGGAGAAGCTTTTCAGACAGATTTGGTTTTAGACAACCCGTTATGGCTTGTTTTTGCTGTTATTTTATCTTTTATTAGAGAGTTTTCTGAACTGAAATTAAACCTAAATAGAATTTATTTTAATCCTGCTCAGTTATTTATTTTAAGTTTTTTAACCATTATTTTTTTAGGCTCATTATTATTGATGATGCCAAAAGCAACGTATAATGGTTTGTCTTTTATTGATGCATTATTTACATCCGCAAGTGCGGTTTGTGTTACAGGGTTAGCGGTAGTAGATACAGGTTCTTATTTTACTGTTTTTGGGCAATCTATCCTTTTAATTCTAATTCAAATTGGTGGTTTGGGAATTTTAACTTTTGCGAGTTATTTTAGTTATTTTTTTAAAGGTGGTAGCACGTATGAAAACCAATTAACGCTAAGTGAAATGACTAATGCACAAAGAATAGGAAGTGTTTTTAATACCTTAAAAAATATTATTGTAATTACCGCAACGGTAGAGTTAAGTGCAGCCATACTTATTTATATTTCTTTAGATGATGCCTTAGTTACTAGCTTTGTTGATAAAGCCTTTTTTTCTGTTTTTCATGCTATTTCTGCTTTTTGTAATGCCGGTTTTTCTACATTAAGCAATAGTATTTACGAGGTTGGTTTTCGTTTTAATTACTCTTTGCAATTGGTTATTATTGCTACCTTCTTTTTAGGAAGTTTAGGGTTTCCTATTGTTGTAAATCTTGTTAAATATTTAAAGCATGTAATTCTTAATTTTTTCCGATTTCAAGCGTACAGAAAAGCATATAAACCTTGGGTTTTAAAAATTAACAGTCGTATTAATTTAATTACTACTTTATCACTTACAGGTGTTGCTTTTATACTTTTTTTTATAATAGAATATCATAATACTTTAGAAGAGTATTCGCTTTTTGGTAAAATGGTCAATGCTTTATTTATTGCAACAACACCTAGAACAGCCGGTTTTAATTCGGTAGACATGACTGCTTTGGCATCACCAACAATAATGATTACCTTTTTATTAATGTGGATTGGAGCTTCGCCTGCATCCACCGGAGGTGGTATAAAAACCAGTACTTTTGCCATTGCTATTTTAAATATACTCAGTTTAGCAAAAGGTAAAAACAGAATAGAAGTATACCGAAGAGAAATTGCAGATATTTCTGTAAAAAGAGCATTTGCTACCATAGCACTTTCATTAATTGTAATAGGTTCTGGTATTATGCTAATTACTATTTTTAACCCAGAATTAGGGCTTTTAAACATTGCTTTCGAAAGTTTTTCTGCCTATAGTACTGTTGGGTTAAGTTTAGGTATAACCGCAAGTCTTGGTACGGCTAGTAAATTAGTGGTAATTGCTATTATGTTTATAGGGAGGGTAAGTATGCTTTCTATAATGGTAGCCGTTTTTAGAAAAATTAAGCATAAAAATTATCGCTACCCAAGCGAAGAAATAACCATAAACTAATATTATGAAATATATTATTGTAGGACTCGGAAATTTTGGAGCTCCATTGGCAGAAAAACTAACTACACAAGGAAATGAAGTGATTGGGATAGATAGCAATATGGCAAAAGTGGAATTGTATAAAGAAAGAATTTCTCATACTATTTGTATGGATGCTACGGATGAATCTACCGTTTCCGGATTGCCATTAAGTGATACCGATGTGGTTATTATCGCCTTTGGGCAAGACCAAGGAGCTAATGTTATGACAACGGCATTGTTTAAAAATTTTCAAGTAAAACGATTAATTAGTAGAGCTATTAATCCGTTGCACGAAAAAGTTTTAAATGCCATTGGTATCGAAGAAATTGTACATCCAGAAGAAGAATCTGCAGAGCGTTGGGCTAAAAAATTATGTTTAACAAATGTGGTAGATTCTTTTGAGTTGAGTGCAGATTTTAGCATTATTGAGGTAAATATTCCCGAAAGATATATTGGCAGTACAATTAAAGAAATTCAGCTTCGTAGAAAATACAATATCTTAGCGTTAACTACCATTAAAAAAAGAAAAGTAAAATCTATTGTTGGTAGGTCTAGAAACGAAGAAGAAGTACAAGGTGTGATATCGCCAGATACTGTTTTAAACGAAAATGATATTTTAGTAATTTATGGGGCTAATAGAGATTTAAGAAACTTTACCAACCATTAATTCACCCTTAAATAAATAGTAATTATTTTTTAAATTTAAAAAAATGAACACCACTATTATCTATATAAAAAATATGGTTTGTCCGCGTTGTATAGATGTGGTAAAAGAAATTTGTGCAGATTTACAGATTGGTATTCACAACCTTCAGTTGGGGAAGTTAGAAAGTACTACAGCAATAAATGATGCTTTAAAATTGAAATTGGGGAGCCGTTTAAAAGAAAGAGGTTTTGAGTTGCTAGAGGATAAAAATCAAAAAATAATAACGCAGATTAAAGCCTTAATAATTGCACAAGTACATCACTCAAAAGAACCTTTACATATCAATTTTTCAGATTATATTTCTGATGAATTACAGCATGATTATGCTTCTCTTAGTAGGCTTTTTTCTTCTGTAGAAGGGATTACTATAGAACGTTTTATTTTAAAACAGAAAATAGAGCATGTAAAAGAATTGCTTTTTTACAAAGAATATTCGCTTTCAGAAATTGCTATTCAGATGAATTATAGCAGTGTAGCTCATCTTTCTGCACAGTTTAAAAAAGAAACGGGCATGTCTCCTTCTCAGTTTAAAAAAATGAAAGATCCTAAGCATCAATCGTTAGATGCACTTTAAATAAAATTTATAAAATCAGAATTATACAAATGGTACTCATAATTCTATAACAAATTTGGTGTACAGTAGCTGTACTTTTGTAGTACAATAAAAGTAATATCATGAAAGAAGAATATAAAGTAGCAGGTATGACTTGTGCCTCGTGTGCCATTAGCATAGAGACGTATTTAAAGCCGCAAAAAGGAATTCTTGAGGTTGCTGTTAATTACCCAAATCAATCGGTGACCATCTCATATGACGAGAATATTATTCCGTTGGAAACTATTGGGAATAAAGTTAAAGAAATAGGTTTTAAATTGATTTTAGGCACAAAAGAAGATACTAAAAAAGAGTTTGAAGCTTTAGAAGAAAAAAGATTAGCAACCCTTAAAAAGAAGTTGATTTTCGCTGCAATCTTTTCGGTGCCTATTTTTATCATGTCTATGTTTTTAATGGGTAAAATACCGTATGAAAATTGGATTATGATGGCGCTTGCACTACCTGTTTTATTTTATAGTGGTGCAGAGTTTTACACCATTGCGTGGAAAAGGCTAAAGAGTTTTTCTACAAATATGGATACATTGGTGGCACTAAGTACCGGAATTGCCTTTTTGTTTAGTGTATTTAATACGGTAAATCCGCAGTATTTTTTAAGCAAAGGTTTGGTGCCTCATGTGTATTTCGAATCGGCAGTAATTATTATTACGTTAATTTTATTAGGACGTTTTTTTGAAGAAAAAGCAAAAAGTAAAACCTCTTCTGCTATTAAGAAATTAATGGGTTTAAAACCTAAAAAAGTAACGGCAATTAGAAATGGTGAAGAAAAAGTAATCTCTTATGATGAAATTCTAAAAGGTGAATTGATCATTTTAAAACCAGGAGATAAAATACCTGTAGACGGAAAAGTAAAAAAAGGAACTTCTTTTATAGATGAAAGTATGATTTCTGGAGAACCGATTCCGGTAGAAAAAATGAAGGGAAGTAACGTTTTTGCAGGTACTATCAATCAGAAAGGATCTTTAAGAATTATTGCTACTAAAATTGGCGATGAAACCTTACTATCTCAAATTATTAAATTGGTAGAAGAAGCACAATCTAGCAAGCCTGCTATTCAGAAATTGGCAGATAAAATTGCAGGTATATTTGTGCCTATTGTAATTGGTTTAGCCGTTGTAACTTCTGTTTTATGGTATTTATTAGGGCCAGATCCTTCTATAACTTATGCTTTATTAACGCCAATTACTGTTTTAATTATTGCTTGTCCGTGTGCGTTAGGTTTGGCAACTCCAACCGCTTTAATGGTGGGGATTGGTAAAGGAGCACAACAAGGAATTTTAATAAAAGACGCGCAAGCATTAGAAACTGCTTATAAGATTGATACTTTAATATTAGACAAAACAGGAACCATCACCGAAGGAAAACCAAAAGTAACCGATTTAATTTGGGATAAAAATACAGTTTCTACCGAGTTAGAGAAAGTGGTGTTTGCTATAGAATCAGAATCAGAGCATCCTATTGCAGAAGCAATTGTAGCACATTTAAAAATGATAGATACAGAAAATGTTCCCATCGATTCTTTTACAAGTATTACTGGTTTAGGAGCAGAAGGAACCTTTAAAAACGAATTGTATAGAATAGGGAATGAAAGTTTAATGATTCAAAAGGAAATTACAATTCCTACCGAATTGAGTGTCAAAGCAAATAGCTTAAAATCAGAAGCAAAAACAGTGGTGTATGTAGCGCATAAAAATAGGGTAGTTGGTCTTATTGCAGTGGCCGATAAAGTAAAAGAAACAACGCTTGCTGCCATTGAGAAACTACAACAAATGGGCATAGAAATACATATGTTAACTGGCGATAATGAGCAAACTGCAAAAGCAATAGCCAACAAAGTTGGGATAAAAAACTACCAAGCAAATGTAATGCCTGCAGACAAAGGTGCTTTTGTGAAAGAACTACAAGCACAAGGAAAAGTGGTTGCGATGGCAGGAGACGGCATCAATGACTCGCATGCTTTGGCACAAGCAGATGTTGGTATTGCTATGGGAAGCGGAACAGATATTGCGATGGAAAGTGCAGGAATCACGTTAATGCATTCCGATTTAAAACAGATTTCTAAAGCCATTCAATTGTCTAAAGCAACGATGAAAACCATTAAACAGAATTTATTCTGGGCATTTATTTACAACCTTATTGTCATTCCTATTGCGGCAGGAGTATTGTTTCCCATCAACGGATTTTTATTAAACCCAATGATTGCTGGGGCAGCAATGTCTATGAGTTCTATATCTGTACTCTCTAACAGTTTAAGATTAAAAAATAAAAATATTAATTAAAAATAAAAAAAGATGACAATCGTAAAATACAAAACAAATATCCATTGTGGAAGTTGCATTAAATCTGTAACGCCTGTGCTAAACAATTTAGACAATATAGATTTATGGAAAGTAGATTTAGAGCACGATGATAAAATTTTAGAAGTAACCTTAGACGATGAAGATAAAAACAGCGTAGTAGAAGCTGTAAAAAGTGCAGGTTTCGAAATTGAAGAAATTCAATAACAAAACCAATGGCGCATTTGGACTTTTTGTAAATTTAAAATGTCAGTTCGAGTGATTTTGAGGTACGAAAAATTATATCGAGAACAATTTCATAACTTAAATAGGTATTCTCGATACAAATTTTACGCATTGCAATTGTAAAATTCACTCGAATTGATAGCCTTTTGTCAAAATAAACAACACTCTAGATGTTAAAGAAGAGTACGTATAAGTGCTATTCTATACAAATACATTGTAAAGGCTCAAAACACAATTACCTTGTTTTTGAGCTTTTATTTTTATAAGGAAATTTGATACTGAATCCTTTTATAAAATTTACCTTTATACTTTAAATCACCATAAATGAACAAAAAAATAGGATTAAAAGAAGCAATATCCATTGGCGTAGGCGGAATGGTAGGTGGTGGAATTTTTGCAGTTCTTGGTCTTGCGGTATCACTCGCAAAAGGAGGAACACCTATTGCTTTTTTATTGGCAGGAATTTTGGCTTTAATAACTTCTTATAGTTACGTAAAACTCTCAATAGCGTACCCAAATAGGGGAGGAACGGTAAAGTTTATCAACCAAGGATTTGGTAAAACGGTGTTTAGTGGTGCAATTAGTAATCTTTTATGGGTAAGTTATATTATAATGCTTTCTCTTTATGCTTCTGCATTTGGTTCTTATGCGCCTAATTTATTAGAAATTACACATCATAAAACCATCGACTTTCATATTTATGCGAGTAGCATCATTCTTTTGGCAACCGTAATTAATTATTATAGTGTTGCTGTGGTGGGTAAAATAGAAGCTTATGCTGTTGTTATTAAACTGATCATTTTAATTGCCTTTATTTTTATTGGAGGTTACGGGTTAATAGGGAATCCAGAACTGACACAATTGGCAGTGACTAATTGGGAAGCTCCTATTAAATTATTTGCAGGCGGAATGGTTATTTTTGTAGCGTATGAAGGCTTTGAGTTAATTGCAAATGCAGCGCCAGATATTATCAATCCAGAAAAAAATATTTCTAGAGCTTATTACATCTCGGTTATTTTTGTCATTATTTTGTACATTATTATTGCCATTGTTACGGTGGGGTCACTTCCTTTTTCAAAAATTGCTACGGCAGAAGATTATGTTTTGGCAGAAGCCGCAAAACCAATGTTAGGACAAATTGGTTTTTCTATAATTACAGTGGCTGCTTTAATTTCTACCTTTTCGGCAATCAATGCTTCTTTGTTAGGTGCTGGTCGTGTAAATTATGAAATTGCAGAAGATGACGAACTCGATCATCATTTTTTAGCAAAATTATGGAACCAACCTATAGGGTTAATGGTAACCGCCATTGCTACTTTAATTCTTGTAAATATTCTCGATTTAGAAAGCATCTCTACAGCAGGTAGTGTTGGGTTTTTACTTATTTTTGGTATTGTAAATTTTGTTGGTTATAAATTGTCTAAAAACACAGGAAGCAATAAAGTAATTCCGTTAATGGGTTTTAT
Organism: Polaribacter butkevichii; assembly: GCF_038024105.1. NCBI lineage: Bacteria > Pseudomonadati > Bacteroidota > Flavobacteriia > Flavobacteriales > Flavobacteriaceae > Polaribacter > Polaribacter butkevichii. The sequence continues at coordinate 949,512 of NZ_CP150661.1, read as the reverse complement.
TTTATGCATGGTTGCTACCGTTATTTTAATACACCAACAGTACGAAACAAACCTATTGGGCGTGCTTATTTCTATTTCAATTATAGGGTTTTGCTTTATCGCAGAATGGATTTATAAAAACACAGAAAAAAAATAAATGGATAATCTTTTAACCTATTCAATTACCGTATTTACTGGTTTTTTAGCCATTATGAATCCGGTTTCTAATTTACCAATTTTTTTAACTTTATTAGACGGAGCAAGTAAAGAAACTAAGCAAAGAATAAATAAACGAGCAGTTATAATTGCTTTTATTATTGTTACTGTTTTTGTTATTTTAGGTAAGTTTATTTTCGAGTTATTTGGAATAACGATTCCTGCCTTTAAGATTACAGGTGGTATTTTAATCTTTTTTGTTGGTTTCGAAATGTTACAATCAAAGAAATCGAATATAAAGCATTTAAAAAGTATAGACATTGATGAAAACATTGCGGTTTCGCCTTTAGCGATTCCTATTTTAGCAGGACCAGGAACCATTGTAACTGCCATGAATTTTGTGTCTGATGCTAGTTATATTCACATTAGTTTGGTGATACTAATTTTTGGGATTATGTGCTTGTTAACCTATATTACTTTTGGTTTAAGCGATTATATTGTTCGGAAAATAGGGAATAATGTTATTTCTGTAATCGGTAAAATAATGGGATTAATCATTGCTATTATTGGTACAAGTATGATTATTGAAGGGATTAAAATTTCTTTTAATTTGGCTTAGAATAAAGGTGAAATAAAAAATACTTCTTCGTAAAAACGATATAAAAACCTCCAATTTCTGTAATATTTACAGTTAAATTGGAGGTTTTTGTTTGCGTTGTCGTTTTGTGGGGTTTTTGTTCCTGTAAAATTATAAATTTACTTTAAAAAAGTGTTATTTAAATGTTGATAAACAGTTCTTTAATAATTGATTTTTTTATGGTTAAAAAACTAACTTTGTTAACGTTGGTTATAAGTTATTAAAAAGGGGAGATGTTTTGATTTGTAGGTTAGATCTATTAATCGTGATATTTTCACCTAAATTAAATTAATTAACATTTTAGTGTTGCTTATTTAAAAACAAATCAATAACTTTACGTGAAATAATCACGTGAAGTTATGTTGATAAGGTTAGTAATAGAAAATATGTTCTCTTTTGGTGAAAGGAAAGAGTTTACAACAATACCGAACAAGAGATTAAAAACTCTTCAAGACCACAAGTATAATTTAGATGGATTTGAAATACTTAAACTTTCATCTATTTATGGAGCCAATGGTGCAGGAAAATCAAATTTGATTAAGTCTTTATTTCAATTTCAGAAATTGATTACAAGAGAGGTGATTCCATTTAGATTAAAGGATACACAATATAAATTCGGAAATAAAAAAGAACAAATTCTAGCGGTTGAATTTATTCAAGAAAACACAGCTCTATATTATGGAATTGTTCTTTCTGAGGACAAAATATCAACCGAAGAATTGTATATTTCTGGGTTGGGCAAAAAAGAAGACAAACTAATTTATGAAAGAAAAACAGTAGGAGATAAGACTACAATTAAATTTTTAGATGACTTTGAAAATGATGAAAAAAGTCAAGTTCTTAAAGATGTTCTTTTAGAAGAGTTTGTAAAACCAAATGAACCAGTATTAAAATTATTGTCAAACAGGGATAACAAATTTTTAAAAGATGTAAAAAAAGCTTTTGAATGGTTTTCTGAAACTCTTGAAATAATAACACCTGATTCAAAACCAAGAGCACTAGCTCATAAAATTGATACTGATATTGAATTTAAAAATTATGCAGAAGATTTAATGCGCTCATTTAACATTGGAATTAAATCTTTGGGAACAGAAAAAAAGAATATTCGAGAGTTTTTCGGAGAGGATAATGAGAATGAACTGGATAAACTGATTAAAGAGGTTGAAGATTCACCTAAAAAAATGTTAGGATTAAGGAGTAGACGTGGTGATGAATTGATTTTAGTAAAAGAAAATGACACAATTTGGGTTAAAACTTTAAAAGTTGAGCATACTTCAAATAAAAGTTCTGTTTTTTTTGATTTAGACGAAGAGTCAGATGGAACAGTAAGGTTATTAGATTTTGTACCTGCTTTTAAGAATGTAATTTCATCTGAAAAAGTATACATAGTAGATGAAATCGAAAGAAGCATTCATCCTCTTTTGATAAAAGAACTCGTTAAAAAATTCTCTTTAGATAATAAAACAAAAGGACAACTGATATTCACAACACACGAATCAAACTTGTTAGATCAAGAAATATTTAGACAAGATGAAATTTGGTTTGCTGAAAAAGATTTAAATGGCTCTACTGATTTATATTCATTGAGTGACTTCAAAGAGCATAAAACTATTGATATTAGAAAAGGTTATCTTAACGGTAGATATGGCTCAATTCCTTTTTTAGGAAATTTAGAAGATTTAAAATGGCACGAATATGATTTTAACAAATAGGCTTTTTGAAAGACAAGCACCAAGTAGAGAAGCTAAAAGTTTATACATTTTCTGTGAAGGAGCTAAGAGAGAATATCAATATTTTGAGTATTTCAGAGAAATTGATTCCCGTATTAAAGTTGAGGTTAATAAATTAAAACAAGATGACAACAATTCTCCTAAAGGTCTTTATGATTTAGCTATAAACTCATTTAGTGGTGATAAAGCAAAGTTTACAATACAAGAAAATGATGAGGTATGGATTGTATTGGATACTGACCCAGATAAATCTGATAGTCGAGAAGAACAAATAAGTAAAATTAAAGCAGAATGTAAGATTAAAGATAATTGGTTTTTTGTAGAAAGTAACCCTTGCTTTGAAGTTTGGTTATTTTTCCATCAAAATAAAAAAGTTGAAGAGTTTGAATCTGACGATATTTGTAAAAGTTGGAAGCAGAAAGTAAATGAAAACTATAGGGGAGGATTTGACTCAAGAAGACATCCAATTTTTATCGAAGAAGCCATTAATAATGCTGAAAGGAATTACAAAGCAGATGAGAACGAAAGACCATTGAAAGGTTCTTCTGAAGTTTATTTATTAGCAAAAAGTATGTTTTCTGTAATAAAGAATAAGATAAGAATTGTGAAAAATCAATTAAAATAAAGTATAATCGTACAACACCATATAAACGTTATTGTTAATTTTATCGTACTTGGTAAATACCAAAGGAATTTCGTTGTTCGTGTTTTGTTTGTTTATTGTTTAAATAAACAAACAAATCATCTGTAACTCCATTCGCAAGAAATAAAAAAAAACGTTACTAACTCATCAACCTCAACAAGCAAGTGTAGCCCTGATTGAAACGGCATCCTTTTTTCTTTCATTTTTTGCATTCGCAAGAAATGAAAGAAAAAAGATACAGTGAAAAGCAGGAAATAGCTTCTAAAAAAAATTAATAAAGAGCGTAGGTAACTTCTTCTTCAGCAGCTACTGGAAATAATTTTTCCGCTTCGGCTAAATCTAAAAGAGTATCTACTTCGTACCAAGGTTTTTCATCAAAAGAAACAGCTTCGAATGCTAGTTTTCTTTCGGCTACTAAGGTTGTAAAAACGGTTTCGTAATAGGCGTTTACGTTTCCGGCTTCAATATATTGATTCAGTTTTTTGGTAACTTCTTGCCAAGATTCTAAAGAGAAACTATAAATATTGACGGTTTTATAACGCGTTTCTGTATACGGCTCTGTGGTGCCTGGTTGAAACTGCATTACCTTGTTTTGGTCATTTAAAGTTACGGTAGTTCCGTTTAACCAAGGTTGCATTTTTGCTACGGCAATTCTATTGGGATACCTCATGTGGGTTAATAGAGCGGTGTCTAAAACCAAGTCGCTCTCTAGTAGTACAAAAGGTTCTTTGATGCTGTTACGGGCCATCCAAAGTGAGTAAATATTGTTGGTGGTTTTGTATAGCGGACTGTGTATGTACTCGATACTTAAACCCTCTGTTTGGTTGCCTAAAAAGTCTACAATACATTCTTGTTTATAACCGGTTACAATAACAAGACGCGTAAAACCTTGGTCTTTTAAATTGGTTACAAGGCGTGCCAACATTGGTTTTTCGCTGACTAAGGTTAAGCATTTTGGAGCGTCTTTTGTGATTGGAAAAAGACGACTTCCGGTGCCGGCAGCTAATAATAATGCTGTTGTAATGCGTGGGGTATTTGTATTGTTTTTAGAGGTAAGAGTCATGTACTATTTAGTATCAAAAAAAAACATAAAAGCACTTTGTAGCGCTTTTATGTGAGTTATGTTTAGTGTTTTGTGTTTTTACTTGTGTATAATGTAGTAAATAGGTGTAAATTTTACGAATGTAATTTTTTAGAGGCCTAAATAATCATTAAAATTGTTTTTTTGCAAATTTACTATGCTAAAACGGAACTAGCTATTTATATGTAATGTTTTACTACAGAAAGTAAAAACGTTGGTAAAAGGGCATAAAAAGGCCTCTAATTACCAATTAAAAATCAGCATATTAGAGGCTTTTTAAGTTTAGTTTAATTTTTTAGCATTCTTTACTTTTTGCTTTGTAAGTGCTATTTCTATAACTTCTTTCATTTCTGTAACATAATGGAACGTCATGCCTTTTAAGTAGCTTTCTTTGATTTCTAAAATGTCTTTTTCGTTTTCTTTACACAGAATAATTTCTTTAATATTTGCTCTTTTAGCCGCTAATATTTTTTCTTTAATTCCGCCAACAGGTAACACTTTTCCACGTAAAGTAATTTCGCCAGTCATGGCTAATTTGTTTTTAATTTTACGTTGCGTAAAAGAAGAAACTAAAGAAGTTAACATGGTAATACCTGCACTTGGTCCGTCTTTTGGCGTTGCGCCTTCTGGTACGTGAATGTGTACATTGTATTTTTCTAAAACCTCTTGTTTAATTCCAAATTCTTCTGCGTTTGATTTGATGTATTGTAGGGCAATGGTTGCAGATTCTTTCATTACCGTACCTAAATTACCTGTAATAGAAAGCGTTCCTTTTCCTTTAGATAAAATAGATTCTATAAATAAAATGTCTCCACCAACGCTGGTCCAAGCTAAACCGGTAACAACACCAGCAACATCATTGTTTTCGAATTTATCTCTAAATCTTGGTGTTCCTAAAATATCTTCTATTTTTTCTGATGAAAGAGCTACGTCATATTCTTCTTCTAAAGCAATAGATTTAGCTGCAAAACGTACCACTTTGGCAATTTTCTTTTCTAAACCACGTACACCAGATTCTCTTGTATAACCTTCTACAATTTGCTCTAATTGTTTTTTACCTAACTTTAAATCTTTGGTGGTTAAACCGTGTTCTTTTAATTGTTTTGGTAATAAATGTCTTTTGGCAATTTCTATTTTTTCTTCTATCGTATAACCGGTAACATTTATAATTTCCATTCTATCGCGCAATGCCCAAGGAATTTGACCTAAGTTATTGGCGGTTGCAATAAAAAGTACTTTAGATAAATCGTACCCAACTTCTAAGTAGTTGTCGTAAAAAGCTTCGTTTTGCTCCGGATCTAAAACTTCTAACATGGCAGAAGAAGGATCTCCTTGATGGCTATTACTTAGCTTGTCTATTTCATCTAAAACAAAAACCGGGTTAGAGGTTCCTGCCTTTTTTAAATTCTGAATTAAACGCCCTGGCATGGCACCAATATAAGTTTTTCTATGTCCTCTAATTTCTGCTTCATCACGCAAACCACCTAAAGACATACGTACGTATTTACGTCCTAATGCTTCTGCAACAGATTTCCCTAAAGAAGTTTTACCAACTCCTGGAGGTCCGTATAAACAGATAATTGGCGATTTCATATCTCCTCTTAACTTTAAAACCGCTAAGTGTTCTATAATTCTTTCTTTTACTTTTTCTAAACCAAAGTGATCTCTATCTAAAACCTTTGTAGCTAGTTTTAAATCGAATTTATCTTCAGAGTAAATTCCCCAAGGTAACTCTAGCAACAATTCTAAGTAACTTCTCTGAACACCATATTCAGCCGCTTGCGGATTCATTCTTTTTAATCGATTGATCTCTTTCTCGAAAGTAGCAGCAACTTCTTTATTCCATTTCTTAGTTTTTGCTTGCTTGCGCATTTCTTCTAACTCCTCGTCATTAGAAACGCCACCAAGTTCATCTTGTATGGTTTTTAATTGCTGATGTAAATAATATTCACGTTGTTGTTGGTCTAAATCTTCGCGAGTTTTAGACTGAATATCGTTACGTAATTTTAATTTCTGAAGCTCTTTGTTTAAGTTTTTTAAGGCTAACAAAGCACGTTCTTTTAGATTGTCTTTTTCTAAAATTATTTGTTTTTGCGCTACAGATAAATCCATGTTCGATGAAATAAAATTCACCAAAAACGAATCTGATTTTATGTTTTTAATCGCAAAAGAAGCTTCGCTAGGTAACATTGGGTTTTCCTTTATTACTTCTAAAGCTTGTTCTTTAATAGATTCTATAATGGCTTCAAATTCTTTTTCATCATCTACACTTCTGTCTTCAATAGCTTCTTTTACAGTAGCTTTTAAATACGGTTTGTCCTGAACGATGGTATCAATTTCGAAACGTTTTTTACCTTGTATAATAACGGTTGTGTTGCCATCAGGCATTTTTAAAACACGTAAAATTTGGGCAACAACACCTGTTGTATGAATGTCTGCTAAACCAGGTTCTTCTACTTCTTCATTTTTTTGAGCAACAACTCCAATTACTTTATCGCCTTTGTTGGCATCTTTTATCAACTGTATAGAAGCGTCTCTACCTGCAGTAATAGGTATTACAACTCCTGGAAACAATACGGTGTTTCTTAAAGGTAAAATAGCTAAAACTTCCGGAACGCTTTCTTTGTTAATAATCTCCTCATCTTCTGGAGTCATTAACGGAATTAATTCTGAATCTTCATTTAACATGCTATGTAGCGACAAATTGTCTAAATGCATTATTTTTGGTTTGCTCATCTGTTATATCTCTGTCATACTGACATTGATTTTTAAAAACTGTAAAATCAATGTCAATTCGTTATTTTTAGTTTGTTGATAATCAGTAAATTAATTATCTATTTTCTGAATCTCTAATATATAAAAACAATTGTTGTGCCAAGGTTTAAATTTAGTTTGATTCAGTTTTATTCATTGTATATATTTAAATATTCCCGTTTCGGGAACTTTTTGTATATTTGCTTAAAGAAAAAACATGTGAGAGTTATTGCAAAACGAACTTTAAGGGATTTTTGGTTAAAACATTCCGATTCGGAACAGCAACTAACAGCTTGGTACCGAGAAATGGAAAGAGCTAACTGGGAATCTTTCAATGAATTAAAAAAGGAATATCCAAGTGCTAGTATTTTAACGGATAACCGAGTAGTGTTTAATATAAAAGGAAATAATTATAGGTTAATTGTGAAGTTTAATTTAGAATACCAAATATGTTGGATTCGATTTCTAGGTACACACGCAGCATATGATAAAGTTAACGCAAACGAAATTTAAGATGAATATTAAACCAATAAAAAATGAAGTAGATTATCAAAAATCTTTAGATAGGTTAGAGGTAATTTTTGATGCTAAAAAAGACACAAAAACTGGTGATGAATTAGAGATTCTATCAATTTTAATTGATAAATATGAAAATGAGGTGTTCCCTATTGGCTTTCCAGATCCTATTGAGGCTATTAAATTTAGAATGGAGCAAATGGGGTTAAAGCAAAAAGATTTGGCTGAAGTTATTGGGTTTAAAAGTCGTGTAAGTGAAATTTTAAACAAAAAAAGAAAACTGACTTTAGAAATGATTAGAAACTTAAATTTAAAATTACATATTCCTACAGAGGTTTTGGTGCAAGATTATTAATTTAAAGCAAACTGTAGAGCGTAGTTATAATAATCCCTTTATTATCCTTTAAAACATAAGATAATAATTGTTTCTCATCTTTCACTTTTAAATTAAAAGGTGCTGCTAATAAGTCTATTCCGCTTTGTTTTTTAATTCGAATTCCTTGTCCGGATATTATATCTTTATTGGGTGTAAAGTTTCCTGAAGGCAAATGCTCTGTGAGGATAATGTATTTATAATTGTCTAATTTATTTACAATACTTTGTACTTCTTTATTAGATAAATGTTGCAATACTTGTCTTAAGATAACACAATCTGCAGCGGGTAAATTATCTACAGCAATATCTAAACAACGGAATTCTAAATTTGCTGCTTTAAAGGTTTTTGTATTGTGATCTATTAAATTTGAAACAATATCTACAGCAATATAATTCTTGGTAAAAGGAACCAATTGCTTGCCAATGTTAAAATCTCCACAACCTAAATCGCAAACCGTAATTGGTGTTTTAAATGTTTTTAAAAAGGCACGAACAACATCAATATAAGGTGTTATTATTTCTAGTTGATGAGAGCCAGAACCAGAATAAAATTCAGTGTTATTGCTTCCCCAAAGATTTAGTTCATATACCTGTTCCATGGCTTTTTTTGTAGGCCAAGGCTTCTTTATTTTTTTATCCATAGAAATTAAAAAGCAGATTTGTTCAGATTCAAAAGTACTATTAAAACAAATAATTATCTATTGTTAGTATCAATATAAGTACTTCCCTTTTTTTTTCATCATTTTTGCAATAGAAAATAACACAGATGTCTGCCATACAAATTAAAAATATCCTTTATAAAGGATGGAAAGAAACAATAGTCATTTCAAATGCTGAAATTAAAGTTTTAGTGGTACCAGAAACTGGACGCATTATGCATTATGGTTTTATTGATGGAGAAAATGTTCTGTATGAGAATAAAGCGCTAGAAGGTGTTGCATTTACTAAAGATGCATATTTTAAAAATGGAGCTAACATTGAGGCGCCAAATGTTGGTGGAAATAGAGTTTTACCATGTTCTGAAGATTATCTTCATTTAATAACAGGTTCTAGGCATGTGCCAGATCCTTATATAAATGCAAGTGCTTATTCAGTTACTTTTTTAGCGAATGGTATTGTTTTAGAAAGTCCGATTAGTACCTTATTAGGCATTCAGATAAAAAGAACCATCACAATTTCTAAACAAGGAACACGAGTTAACATTCAACAAGAATTGATTAAAAAAGTAGCTGCAAAGAATCAAGAATTAGAAAACATTCCGTTGACTATTTGGAGTTTATCAAAAATAAAAACACCCAATGTTAGTTTTGCAGGCATTAATAAAAATAGTGTTTTTAAAGATGGTTTTACAATTTCTAAATGGCCAGATGCAAAAAATTACGCAGAAGAAAATGTAGTACTAAATAATGATATTATCACCTTAAAATCGTCTGAAGAATTTCCACAAAAGATAGGTTTAGATGCTAAAAAATGGGTTGCAGGGTATTTAGAAAACACTTTATTTGTAGAGCAATTTAATTTTGAAGAAAAAGCTACGTATCCAGATAACGGAACATCTGTTACTATTTTTGGCAATCATTTGTTTACAGAGCTAGAATGTTTAAGTCCGGAAAAGAAATTGGTTCTTGGAGAAAGTATCCAATACGATTTACATTGGAGTTTGTGTAAAGTAGCAACTAAAAATGAAGCACGTACGGTATTGCAAAGTATGTAAAGTTGTTCTTTTCAAAAAAAGAGTAATTTTATTTATAGAAACTGTCACAAATTAAAAACATATTTGTCTATAGAATACAAACGTTTTATTGGAAACTAATCAACCACATATAACCAACCTTTTAAAACGCTGCAAAAAGTCGGATAAAAACGCTCAGTTAGATTTGTACAAAGCCTATTACCAAGCAATGTACAATACTGCATATCGTATTTTAAAAGATAATTTTGAAGCGGAAGATATTATGCAAGAAGCGTTTTTAACGGTTTTTACAAAGATGGATAGTTATAAAGGTGAAGTAACTTTTGGAGCTTGGTTAAAAAGAATTGTGATCAATAAAAGTTTAACGCAATTAAAAAAGAATAACCGATATCAAGAAGTAAAAATGGAAGTGATTCCTGATGATGATGTAGAAGAAGAAACTATTGATTATACAGGGTTACAAGCAAAAAATGTATTGCGTTGTTTGCAAAGTTTAAAAGAAAATTACAGATTGGTGTTAACCTTACATTTAATAGAAGGATATGATTATGAAGAAATTGCTCAGATTTTAAACTATACCAATGAAAATGTGAGAACCACTGTTTCTAGAGCAAAAAAGAAATTAAAGCAAGTATTACTTGCAGAAAATAGTAAAGCACAAGCGTATGGAAGATAAATTAAATCAATTTTTTTCTGAAAATGAATTCGACTTTCAAGAGCCGCATACAGGGCATTTAGAACGCTTTGAACGCAAATTAAATCAACAAAAGAAAACTGTTAAAACTTCTTGGAAATGGTTGTCGGTTGCAGCTTCAGTAGTTTTAATATTTGGCTTTTGGTTGGGAAGCAATCATCAAAAAAGACAAATGGACTTGGCAGATGTTTCACCTAAAATGGAAGAAGTACAAAGTTATTTTGTTTCTACCATAAGACAAGAATTAAAAACAGTAGAAAAAAATAGGAACTTAGATACAGAACGTATTATAGAAAGTGCTCTAGAGAAATTAGAAGAATTAGAAGAAGAATATACTTTTTTTATTATAGAATTAAATAAAAACGGGCAACAAAGAAAAATTATAAATGCCATGATTAGAAATTATCAACAGCGTTTAGATGTTTTAGAAAATACTTTAAAACAAATAGAACATATTAAAAACCCTAATCTTTTAAATGATGAAATTTATATATAAAATTACTTTATTATTTCTTTTTATCCCTTTGTTAGTGCAAGCTAATGAAGATACAAAGAGACATGAAAAAAATAAGGTTATTAAAAAGGTTTTTACCGTAAATGCAGATGCTAAAGTATCTTTAAACAATAAATATGGTAATGTAAATATTACTACTTGGAATAAAAGCACGGTAGAAATCGAAGTAGAAATTACAGTACAAGGAGATGATTTAGAGTATGTTGAAGAAAAATTTTCTACCATTGATATAGCGTTTAATGCAAATGCCTCTTTGGTAGATGTAAAAACAATTATCAGTAATAAAAAAAGTAGTTGGTCTTGGTTTGGTAAGAGTAAAAGTATCAACTATAAAATTAATTACGTAGTAAAAATGCCTAGATCTAATTCTGTAGCTTTAAACAATGATTATGGTAATATTTACTTAGATAATTTAGAGGGTAGGGCAGTTATTAATTGCGATTATGGTAAAGTTTCTATAGGTAATTTGTTTGCCAAAGATAATGATATTAACTTAGATTATTCTCCGAGTTCTACAATTCATTACATGAAAAGTGGTAATGTAAATATTGATTATTCTAAATTAACTATAGAAGCTTCTGAACAAATAAAAATCAATTCAGATTATTCAAACACAAAATTAGAAAAGGCAGGAAGTGTTAATTTTAATTGTGATTATGGTTCTATTTCTATTGATGAGGCGGATAATATTCATGGAAATTCTGACTATGTTAGTATGCGTTTTGGAGCAGTAAAGAAAAACCTTACAATTGATACAGATTATGGTTCTTTAACAGTAAAAAACTTAGTAAAGGGTTTCGAAAACGTTGATATCAACGGAGAATATGCTGGTATCAGAATTAATGTAGATCCAGATGCCGTTTTCGATTTTACAATCGATTTAGAGTATGCTAATTTTAGTAGAGATGATGATAAGATAGAACTTTTTAAAAGTATTTCTAAGTCGACAAAAAAATATTACGAAGGTAAATTCGGAAAAGGAAATACCAACTCTAAATTGAAGATTACTTCTCAGTATGGAGGCGTAAGTATTAAATAAGATTAAAAACAATCAACCTAAACAATAACAATCATGAATAAAAAAACGATTCTAACCAGTTTAATTTTAACCATCTCTTTTGCTGTAAATGCACAAAATTGGTTTGGAAATAGTACAAAAATAAAAGGAAACGGAAATGTAGTTACAGAAACAAGAACAACTGCAGATTATGAAGGCGTTTCTGTAGGTGGTTCTTTTGATGTAATTCTAGTAAAAGGAAAAGAAGGTAAAATTACCATTAAAGGAGAAGAAAACATTATTCCTTATTTAGAAACAGAAATTTCTAAGGGTGTTTTAAAAATTCAGTATAAGAAAAATACCAATATAAATTCAACAAAAAAAGTAACTATAACGGTGCCTTATCAGCATATAGAAAGTGTTGCTTTAGGTGGTTCTGGAAATGTTTCTGCAACATCGTTAATTAAAGCAGACAATTTTAAAGTGAATTTAGGAGGTTCTGGAAACATTGATTTAAAAGTAACTGCAGACGCTATTAAAGCTTCTATTGGTGGTTCTGGAAATATTAATTTAGAAGGAAATGCGAATGATTTAACTTGTTCTATTGCGGGTTCGGGTAGCGTTAGTGCTTATGGTTTAGAAACTGAAGAGGTGTATGCAAATGTTGCTGGTTCTGGAAGTATTAAAGTAACTGTAAAATCTAAAATTAGAGCAAAATTAGTAGGCTCTGGTAATGTGTATTACAAAGGAAATCCTAAACATGTAGATGCCAAAACGGTAGGTTCTGGAGATATTGTAGATAAAAATTAAACGGAAAGTTAGAGCATTACCACCAAACTAAAAATATTTTTACAAGTTCGCCATTTTGCTTTTTCATCCAGCAAAGTGGCGAACTTTTTCTTTGAAAATAGACCTCGGAAGCTTGGTTAAAATTGTCTAAAGTTAACCAGTTTACGTTTTTATGCGGAATTACAATCCAATCTTTTTTATTGGGAATAAAAAACTTACAACCTTTAAATTGTGCTAATTGGTTTTTGTTGATGTAAAACCCAACAATGCAATCTTTATTTAATACGGATAATTGAATGTTTTTATCTAAATAAGGAACAAATAACTGTCCTTTAAAATAAACTTGTTGTTCAATATTTGTAGTGTTTAAGTTGATGGTTTTTAAATAAGAAACACATTCGTTAGAGTAGAGCAGAGGTAATTGTTTGTCCTTTAATTTATTCAGTTTTTCTACTAAAGAGTCTTTTCTATTCGGACCAATAAAATGCTCTATTTCAGAAGTTCCAACAGAAATATCATACAAATAAAACTTGTAAATTACTTCTAAGTGAATTGGTTTGTCTTCTTTTAATAAGATGCAATCTAGCTCGCCTAAAGTAATTTTTTCTCTTTGAATTTGAATATTTTCACAAACAATAGAAATCTCTTTTTCTTGTGCTAGTTGATAAGAAACAAAACGTTCTATATATTTACCCAAACGGATTTTTTCATCGATTTTAATATCAATCTTTGTTGAATTTGATTCGATTTTAAGTTGATTTAAGCCATACACAGAATTACCGTTCCACAAGCAAGGTGTTTGCAGAAAACCGTCGTATCTTTTCTGAATATCTTTTGTTTTTTGATGTGTCATTATTTCTTCAAATTTACAATTTTATAATTTTCATTTATAGAATAATTTGTACATTGAAAATCTAAAAATAAACAGTAGCAAAATGCAGTTTCAAAAAGACAGTTTAGAGTTTTTAAAAGATTTACAAAAAAATAACAATAGAGATTGGTTTACAGAACACAAACCAACCTTTGTTGCTATGCAGAAACAGGTAAAAGAAATCTTTTTAGAAATGCAAACAGATTTAGAAAAGCATGATGAAATTGATAAAATGAAAATCTATAGAATTTATAGAGATGTTCGTTTTTCTAAAGATAAAACGCCTTACAACCCAAGATTTGCAGTTTCTTTTTCTAGATTAGGAAAACAATTACGTGGTGGCTATTTTTTGCAAATTAAACCCGGAGAATCTATGTTGGGAGGTGGGTTTTGGCAACCAGAAAAAGAGGATTTATATAGGTTAAGAAAAGAGATTGAACAAGATGCAGTAGAATTTAGAGAGATTTTAGAAGACAAAGATTTTAAAAAATATTTTGGAGGTAAATTCGAAGGAGACGAATTAAAATCGGCTCCAAGAGGGTTTGATAAAGAACATAAAGACATCGATTTATTGCGTAAAAAAGGATTTATAGCTATCAGAAATTTTACAGATGCTGAAGTTTTATCGCCTAATTTTTTAGAAGAATTAGATGAAAGTTTTAAAGCTTTACGTCCGTTTTTTAATCTGTTTAGTGATGTTTTAACCACTAATTTAAATGGGGAGAGTATTGTTTAGAGTTGGGGTGTTTCGTTGAGATTCATGGAGAAAGCACAGAGGTTCGCGGAGTTTTTAATTTGTTTCAAGTTTCAGGTTTAAAGTGCAATTGTTATTTCGAAATTCTTTTTGCTATTTCAAATTTCTATCCACTTCACATTTTAAAACCAATACGGTAATAATTGTAGATAAAACATCAGCAATAGGAAAAGACCACCAAATACCATTAATACCATAATATTTAGGTAAAAAATAAGCTAACGGAATTAAGAAGAACCCTTGTTTTAAAAGCGTTAAAAATAAAGCAGGTAAAGCTTTACCGGCAGCCTGAAAATAAGCAGAACCAATTAATTGCATGGTAATAACAGGTGTTGCTAAAAAGACAATGAGCATGGCGTTGGGTGTTTTATCTAACAAGGTGGCATCATTGGTAAAAATCCAAATAACTTCTTCTTTAAAAAATAAGATCGTTATAAAGATAATGGTACCTAAAACAGAACCATATAAAATAGATTTTTTAATGGTTTCTTTAACTCTATCATTTTCATTAGCGCCAATATTATATCCCGCAACAGGTAAAAAACCTTGAGAAACTCCCATAACAGGAGAAAGAGCAAACATCATTACACGATTAATGATTCCGAATACGGCAATCGATATTTCTCCTCCATATTTAAACAATGAATAGTTTAAAACAATCATTAATACGCTTATTGTACCTTGTCTAGCCACAGAAACACCACCTAACTCTACAATTTCACGAACAATTTTAAAATCTAATTTAAAGTTTTTAGGAATAATTTTTAATTCACTTTTAGAAGATAAAAAGAAGTACAAAATATACGATCCGGAGCTTAAAAAAGAAATAGTAGTTGCTAAACCAGCACCCCACATTCCCCAATTAAAATATTTGATAAAAATAATATCTAAAACCACATTTAAAACCGCAGGTACCATCATTGCATACATGGCAAATTTTGGTTTTCCTTCTGCTCTAATTGTTGGGTTTCCCATCATTGCAAAAGCCAAAAAAGGAACTCCGTATATAATAACACTAAAATATTCTGATGCAATTGGTAAAATATCTCCTTTTGCGCCAAATAAATTTAGAATAGGTACACTAAAAAAGTTACCAATAGTTACAAAAAGAATTGCTAAAATTACGGTTAAAGAAACCTGATTACCAAATGTTAAAAATGCTTTTTCAGAATTACCTGCACCTAAAGCTCGCGATATAATAGAACTACCTCCAATACCAATGCCCATTCCTATAGAAGAAATTAAAAAAGCAATTGGTAAAACTACGGTAATGGCAGCAATTGCTAAAACCCCAATCCATTGTCCCACAAAAATAGTGTCGACAATCATATTTAAAGACATTACAAGAATTCCTATAGTAGCAGGAAGTGCTTGTTTTA
The DNA here is from genome assembly GCF_038024105.1 of Polaribacter butkevichii. Classification (NCBI taxonomy): domain Bacteria; kingdom Pseudomonadati; phylum Bacteroidota; class Flavobacteriia; order Flavobacteriales; family Flavobacteriaceae; genus Polaribacter; species Polaribacter butkevichii. Next base: position 933,950 of record NZ_CP150661.1, on the reverse strand, counting down.
CTATTAATTTACTTATTTTTTTGGTGCCTAGGTCGTTTGCTAATTCTGTCATAATATTTTACAAATATCGCCATAAACGGCAAGTTATTTGTAAATCTATCATCAATAATTGTTATAGATATCTTAAAATTTTTATGTTTGCTAAAATTGATAAAGTTTGAAAAACGTTTTTACACTTACCATTACCGTTTCATCAAAAGATATAGACAATTTACAACACGTAAATAACTTGGTCTATGTAACATGGATGGATAAAATAGCAACTACACATTGGGCTCATTTAACAAAAGATAATCCCTTACCGCAATATGTTTGGGTGGTAATGAGGCATGAAATAGATTATTTAAAACAAGCTAATTTAGGAGACGAAATCACTGTAAAAACGTGGGTAGGTGAGACCAAAGGGATTACTTCTATTCGTTTTATGGAGTTTTATAAGGAAGATCTTTTGTTGGTAAAAGCCAAAACAGTTTGGGCAATGTTAGACTCTAAAACATTTAAGCCAGCAAGAATTAGAGAAAATGTTTTAAAAGTATTACAACCTCCTAAATAAAAGTATCTTTGCATAAAATTTAAATACAAAATGTCAACTTTTTCTTCCTTAGGAATTACCAAAGAATATATTCAAGCAATTAAAGAATTAGGAATCTCTGAACCTTCAGAAATTCAAGAGAAAGCAATACCAATTTTATTGAATTCGCCAACAGATTTTATTGGTTTAGCACAAACGGGTACGGGTAAAACTGCCGCTTTTGGGTTGCCTATTTTACATCATGTAGATGCAAGTTCAGATCATATACAAGCGTTAATTTTATCGCCAACAAGAGAGTTGGTACAGCAAATAAAAAAACAATTATTTAAATTTACTAAGTTTAGTGAAAAACAAATTTTTGTAGAAGCTGTTTTTGGTGGAGAAAAGATTGACAGACAAATGAACAATCTTAAAAGAACTACGCATATTGTAGTAGCAACTCCTGGTAGATTAATAGATTTAATTGAAAGAGGAAGCATTGATATTAGCCATGTAAAAACAGTAATTTTAGATGAAGCTGATGAAATGTTAAGTATGGGGTTTAAACAAGATTTAAATAGAATCTTAAAGTTTACTACAGAAGGAGACAGAAAAACTTGGTTATTTTCTGCAACTATGCCAGAAGAGATTAAAAGAATTGTTAAAACGTATATGGATGCCAATGCTCCTAGAATAGAAATTAATAGAAGCGCTTTGGTAAACGCTAATATTCGTCATCATTACGCAAAAACTACTTTAAAAGAAAAAACGGCTGATATTGTTTCTTTTCTAGAAAAAAGACAAGATCAAAGAGGAATTATTTTTTGTAGAACAAAAGCCGGTGCACAAAACTTAGCAGCTCAGTTAATTGAAGAAGGTTTTTCTGCTGGGGCTTTAGAAGGAGACATGCAACAAAAAGAACGCGATAAAGTAATGCGTGCTTTTAAGAAAGAAAATTTACAATACTTAGTGTCTACAGATGTTTCTGCACGTGGAATAGACGTTAGTGGTTTAGAATTTGTAATTCACCATCAATTACCAGAACAATTAGAATACTACACACACAGAAGTGGTAGAACTGCAAGAGCAGGAAAAACAGGGGTTTCAATTGCTTTTATTTTACCATCAGAAGTGGTTAAAATTCATGAACTTCAGAAAGAATTAAACATAAAATTTTCTGAAGTAACGGTATAACAAAATTCTTAATCCGAAGTTTTTTTAAGAAAGACTTCGGGTTTTATTTTTACATTTTATAATTAAATTGATATAGATGGAGCTTATTTATGTTTTAGATATATTAGGTACTTTTGCTTTTGCTATTAGTGGAGCTTTAGTGGCTTTTGATAAAAAGTTCGATTTATTTGGAGTGTTAATTATTGCCTTTGTAACAGCAGTAGGTGGTGGTATGTTGCGAGATGTATTGATAGATGCACACCCTATAAACTGGATTGGAGATTTAAATTACCTATACACAATTTTTGCTGCCGTTATTTTTACCATTCTCTTTAAAAGTAAAATTTTTTATTTAAGCAAAACCATGTTTTTGTTTGATACCATTGGTATTAGTGTTTTTACTTTATTAGGTTTAGAAAAAGGTTTGTCTTTTAATTTACATCCTATTATTGCCTTAATAATGGGCATGGTTTCTGCCGTTTTTGGAGGGGTTTTACGAGATGTGTTAACTAATAAAATTCCATTGATTTTCGAAAAAGAAATTTATGCCTCTGCTTGTTTAGCGGGTGGAATTGTATATTTAATTTTAAACGAATGTAACGTTGCAGATAATATCATATTTGTAATTTCTGCGGTTGTTGTAATTGCTATTCGTGTTATTGCTGTAAAATTTCATTTGCAATTGCCTAAAATTAAAGACGATTTATTTACTAAAAACTAAGAGATGAAACCATTAGAGTTTGCAAATTTCGAAGATTTTATAAAGATAAAAGGGCAACAGTTACCTGTTGGAAATTGGTATACAATTACGCAGCAAATGATTAACGATTTTGCCAATGCTACATTAGACAAGCAATGGATTCATGTAGATGAAAAACGAGCAGCCAAAGAGAGTCCTTTTAAAACGACCATTGCACATGGTTTTATGTCTGTAGCCATGATATCTAAATTATTAGAAGGTTGTTTTTCTATTAAAAGTTTAAAAATGGGCTTAAATTACGGATTGAATAAAGTCCGTTTTCCAAATCCTGTTTTAGTAAATAGCCAATTAAGAATGATTGCTGTTGTAAAAGAAATTGAAGAGATGACAAACAACGGAATTAAAGTAACCTTTTCTTGTACTATAGAAATTAAAGGAGAAGAAAAACCTGCTTGCGCTGCAGAATTTATTGCTGTTTTTTATGAATAGAAGAATGCTCTCTAGGGTTTTTTAGGTGTATAAATTACCTTATCAACTAGGTTAAAATTCCATCATCTGCACATTTTTTAGAAAACCAAAATAAGAAGAGAGAAAATAACGGAATTAAAATTAGCATTGTATATTCTAAATATCCATAATATGCTTTACCCGGATTTATAAATACATTGTAAGTAGTCTGAATTACAACTGCTATGAGTCCGATTAAAAATAAGTATTTGGCTAATTTTTTCTTGAAAAACAATAAAATACAAGCTAAAACAGATGAAAAAACAGCAATAGCAAAAGCAGCCATTACCCAAGAAGGTGTATTAAAAATAAGATCTAATTGCGCTTCTGTATACATTAATTTAAAACGCTCTGTTTGATATGCTTGGTTTAAATAACCATCTACTCCCATAGCGTTCCAGATAAATCCAACAACAGCTATGATCCAAAAAGTTTTACTCGGTTTGTTTGGGTTATTAGACATATAGTTGTTTTTATAGTGATTCAATTGATTAAAAGTACAAAAAAACTTGTAAAGTGTTTCTATAAAGTTTTATTCATTAATAGAAATAACAATTGCTTTAAATAAACTAGCTTTGGTTTTAAAGAAAGCATTTTCTAAATCTATAGCCTTTAGTTTGGCTTCTATTAATTTAACTTCTCTGTAGTTTACCAAGAATAAAGAGCTTTCTCCTAAAAAAAACTTTCTATCTTCTGCTTTTAATAAGGTACCGTAATCTTTAACAATATCGGTTGTTAAACTATTTTGTAAAACATAAGAAGCTAATTCTTGTTCAATGGCTGTTACTTTATTTTTAATGGCAACTTTGGCAATTTCATTCTCTAGTTTTTTGTCTTGTAACTTTATTTTAGAGAGTTTCAAATCTCCTCTTTCTTTTCTTAAAAACAAAGGAACTTTAAAATTAATACCTGCTTTATAGTTTTGAGTATTTAAAGAATTTATTTGATGACCATTTTCTGTAAGAAAGTTGTACTGAACATCTAATTTAGGTAGTAAATTGTTCAATTTTAAATTTTTATCAATGGTTAAACTCTTTATTTTATATGCTAAAGATTTTATTTTAGGGTGGTTATTGATGTCAAAATTAGCATTATTAAATAAGGCAATATTAAAAGTAGTATCTACATTATCTATGGTATTTGTATCAGGAATAATATGATCTTGTAGCTCTACTGGCGTATTATCACTCAGCCATAAAAAGTTAGACAATTCTAAAGAAGATTTTATCAATTTAATTCTAGATTTCTCTAGATTTAGTTTTCTTGTTTTTAAAGTAATTGCTGCTTCTGTAGTATCTATAGCAGGTTTTTCTCCCTCTAAAAAAGCTCTTTTAGTGGCTTTAAAACGAGTTTTGGCATTGGTTAAAAACTCTTTATAAACACTATTTTGATGATATGTTTTTAGCCAATTAAAATAAGACAAGGCAGCGTTGTATAATATCTCATTCACTAAAATCTGTTGCTCTTCCTTAGCCTGATTTAAAAAGAATTTAGCTTGTTTTAAAGAAGCCATTCTTTTGTTAATGAGCAATCCGTTTAATAAAGAAACAGAAACCCCTGCACTATACAAACCATCTTCCGGAACCGTGTTTTCTGGGTTTAAGTAATAGCCATCATTATTTTCGAAATTTGCTTTAAATTCAATTCCGTAATAAGTGGGAATTTTAAAAGCTGCATTTAGTTTGTTATAATATTCTTTTTCTTTAAACTGTTTTTTATTAAAATCTACTTCAATTTTAGGATCAAAAGCACCTCTCGCTTTTAGTAATTTAGCTTCACTTTCATTAATTATCAGGTTTGCTTGTTTAACAATAGGATGGTAATTTTTAACATAGCTTAAGTACTCAGATAATGTCATTACAGAGGCTACCTTTTCTTGAGCAAAATATCCTGATGTAAAAGTTAGAAGGAATATTAAAAGATATTTTTTCATATTTCTGTTTCAATAATAAAATTGATATTATTTTTTCTTTGTATCACTTTTTGTTCCTTCTGGCTGATAGTAGTTAGGAGGGAAGCTGTTAAGTTGTCTCCACATTTCAAAATAAATAGGTACATCTTCTAAAAGTGCAATAGTTTTTGCGCCAGAACCAACTCTAATCCCTTCGGGCCAATTATAATCTGTAGTATCTGGAGCAATTAAAACTCTGTATTTACCATTGGGACTTATAAAGTTTTCGATAGCAATTACTTTTGCGCCATACGTACCGTAAGAAGCATTAGGCCAACCACTAAAAACAATTGCAGGCCAACCATCAAACTGAACACGCATTTTATCGCCAATATGTAATAAAGGTAAATCTATAGGTCGTACAAAAGTTTCTACTGCTAAATCATATTTTTCTGGCATAATACCAACCAAATCATCTCCAGCTTTAAAAGTGCCTCCAATTCCGCCTTTAATAGCTTTGTTTATAAAACCATTTTGTGGAGCTGTAATGTATAATAGGCTATTTCTAACACTATAATTGCTTCTGCTATTTTCTAATTTAGACACTTGTGCTTCTGCATCAAAACCACTAGATTGTGCTGTGTACATATCACTTTGTGATTTAGAAATTTTATCGGTGTACGTGGCGTTTATTCGAGATAGTTCTAATTGTGCATTTAAAATATTATTTCTACTTGCTAAAAGTTTATTTTCTTGAGAAATTAGTTTTGCTTGTGTAGCTTGTAATTTTAATCTTTTATCTTCTACATCTTTTACCGCTTTTAAGCCTTCGCTTTGTAAGGTTTGCGTACGATTGTACTGTTTTTCGGCAATTAAAGTATTTGTTTTAGCAGCTTCAAAATCAATGCTATCACTTTTTACTTTTAATTTAGATTGTAGTAATTTATTTTTTGTTTGTTCTATTTTTAAGCGTTGTTCTTGTTTTAAGGCATTTACTTGTCTTTTTAAAGCAGCTACTTTTCCTTGATACGCGTTTACAGAAGACGATTTTGCATTAATTTGATCGCTTGTTCTTTCAATTAAACGTTGGTCAAAATAATCGCTTTTTACTTCAGAAATTCTTAAAATAGTATCTCCTTTTTTTACAAAATCACCTTCGGTTACAAACCATTCTTCAATTCTTCCAGGAATTTGAGATTGTATGGTTTGTGGTCTTTGGTTAGGTGTTAGGGTAGTTACCAATCCCTTACCAGATATATTTTGTGTCCAAGGTAAAAAGAGGGCAATAAGGCCGATACAAGCAAAAACCAAAAGAAATTTGTTAAAAGCTTTGTAGTACTCTTTTGTAAAAATAATTTTGCCCGATTTAAAATCTTTTAAATCAACAGTTTTGTGTAATTGGTTGTTAGATATGTTTAACATTGCTCCTTAATTTATTGATTTAATTTCTCCTTTTTCTAAAGTAATTGTTTCGTTACATTGAGTTCTCCAACTTTTTTTACTACTTACTACAATTAAAGCCCAAGGTCTTTTAACGTCTGTTAAATAATTAATGATTCGAACAGTTTCTTCTAAATTAAATTGATCTAATGGGTCTTCTAGAATCAATATTTTAGGTTGCTTAATAATGGCTCTAGCTAAAATTAATTTTTTTGCAATGGTGTAAGACATTTGTCTTCCTTCTGGATATAAAACAGTTTCTAAACCTTTGGGTTGTTCTTTTAAAAATTGAGTTAAACCAACAATTTCTAAAACTTCATAAATAAGTTCATCCTTAATGTTTTTATTATTAAAAACTAAATTCTTTTTAATGCTACCTTCAAAAGGGGTTTCGTCAGACAATGATAAACCAAGTTGAGAACGGTAGTGATTTAAATTTAAGCTACTTAAAGATAGATTATTAACATATATGTTACCCGAAACAGGTTCTATAACTCCAGATATTAAACGTAATAAAGTAGATTTTCCTGCACCACTTTCTCCCATTACTAAAATTCTACTTTTAGGATTTAAAGTAACAGATACATTTTTAATAATGTGTTTTTCTCTATTTTCTACCCCATAAGAAACACCATCTAACTCTACAGTTAAACCGTTTTTAAATAAAGGTTTTTCTCCTTCTTGCGACTCTAGTTCTTTATCTACAACCTGACCTATTTTTTCTATAGATGTAAGTACATCATAAAAAGACTCTAAACCTATAATTAGTTTTTCTACAGATTGTATAACCAAAAGGATAATAATTTCTGCAGCCACAAATTGCCCAATATTCATTTCTTGATTTAATACCAAAGCCCCACCAATTAATAGCAAACTAGCAGTAACAATTACTTTAAAGCCAATCATTTGAATAAATTGTAGCATCAATATTTTAAAATGATTTTCTCTAGCTTCTAAATATTTATTGACCAAGTCATCATTTTTTTCTAATGCTAAACTGGTATTTCCAGACAATTTAAAGCTCACAACAGTTCTTGCCACTTCCTGTATCCAATGTGCAACTTTATATTTCTTTTTAGATTCTATTAAGCTGGTTTCTAGTCCTTTTTGAGCGGTAAATTTGAATACGATATAAATTAAAAGTAACAAAAGAATACCAAAAACAATAAAAAAGGCGTGGTAAAATGAGAGTAAAATCAGCGCAAAAATAATTTGTAACAAAGCGGTTGGTACATCAATTAATATTTTTGATAACCCTTTTTGTATGGTTAAAGTATCAAAAAAACGATTGGCCAATTCAGGAGGGTAGTTATTACGTAACTCATTCATTTTTATTTTAGGAAAACGAAAACTTAATTCAAAAGAAGCTCTGGTAAAAATTCTTTGTTGTATAGTTTCTATAATTCTTAACTGCATTAATTGCAATGCACCAGAAAAAACAACACCAATAGTAACAAGGATAACTAAAACGATCCAAGAAGTAGAAACCTGTGCTCCCTGTATTAAATTAATAATTGCCTGAATACCTAAGGGAAGAGAAAGTGCTACAAGACCACCAAAAATGGCATAGTAAAATATTTGAAAGATATCTTTTCTTTCTAATTTTAATACACCAACAAATCTTTGCCAAGGAGTTAATTGTTTGTTTTCCATATTTATTTGATTGTACTTTTAACTAAATGAATAAAAAAATTAGTAGGTGTTTCTTTAGGTTTGCTATCTGTTATTAAAGGAAAATGGTCTTTAAGATAATGTTGGTGCAAACTACCTTCTACAATAGTACTTGCTAAACTTAAAGCATAAGGGTAGTTTTTATTTACAGCCAATATCATGGTGCTAATTCGTGTAATTACCCGCTTGTAAACTTCAAAATAACCTTCTTTATTATCTGCGTCTACTTCTTTTCTTAAAAAAGATTTAGAGCTTTCATTAATAATAATTTTATGTAGAAAAGGTTTGTTTATATGTAAAAAGTTAGCCTCTTCTTTTACTGTTCTTGTAACCACTTGTATTGCTTTTTCTAATTTTTCGTTGTCTTCAGAAATACTAAAAGTTTCTATAACCAATTGGTATTCTAACCATGCCCAATACCAAGAGGAAAGGTACAAAAGTAATTTGTGTTTACTCTCAAAATATCTGTAAATAGAGCTTTCGTTAGATCCAATTTTAGTGCCTAGTTTTTTAAAAGTAAAGGCTTCAAAACCAATTTCATTAATTAGTAGAATACTATGTTCTATAATTTTTTTTCCTAAAACAGATGTTTCAGGATCTTTGATAAATATTTTATCTGGAACAGAAATTTTTAAAACAGATAATAAGTTTTTCATAGTAGCATAATTATTCAATTGCAAATATAATAGTATTACTATTAACTATGTAAGTGTTACTATATTATTTTACTATGTTAAGATTATTTTAACTTATCATTTATTACAGTATCGTTCTTGTAAATAAATATTTCTTAAATGTCTAACTATTTTGAAAACTTTTAAATTTGTCGTATCTTTGCGCCACTAAGAAAAAATACACTCCTCTAAATACACTAGTTAGCGTTAGTTTGATTTCGAATTTCCAGTTAGGTATTTTATCTTTTCAGAAATATTAATTTAAAAAACTCTTATATTTTTAATGGCAAAATCGCAGCAAACCTTTAGTAAAAGTGAAAAAGAAAAAAAACGTTTAAAAAAACGTCAAGACAAGCAAAAGAAAATGGACGCTAGAAAAGCGAACAAAGAAGAAAATGGATCAACAGGTATCCAATTTGCTTATGTAGATCATAATGGAAATTTAACAGATACTCCACCAGATCCAGATTTAAAAGTAGAATATGAATTGGAAGATATTCAGATTTCAGTAACCAAAAAAGAAGATTTACCAGAAGAAGATCCTGTTAGAAAAGGAAAAGTTTCTTTCTTTGATTCATCTAAAGGTTTTGGGTTTATTATAGACTTAGAAAATAACGAAAAATATTTTACACACGTAAGTGGTTTAATAGATGAAATTGCAGAAAACGATAAAGTTTCTTTCGAATTAGAAAGAGGTATGCGTGGTATGAATGCAGTTAAAGTTAAAAAAGTTTAGTACTTTATTTTACACTATAAAAAAAATCCTTCTGTTCAGAAGGATTTTTTTTATATCATTGTTTTACAACTTACTTTAAAAGATGTTGATGAAGAGCAAAATTGATACCTACAATAAAATAGCAGAATATAGCGACATTAAAATTGAAGAATTTGATGTTACAAAACGGTATACAAAACCACATAAGCATAATAAGTACCTAGAAATTGTGTACTTTATAAAAGGTACAGGATATCATCATGTAGATTTAAAGAGTTATAAAATAAAACCATCAACGGTTTTTGTAATTAAAAAAGATGAAGTGCATCATTGGGAAATTACAACCCAACCAAAAGGGTTTGTAATCATTATAAAAGAAGTTTTTTTAGAAAAAACCTTAGATAAGTTTATAAATCATCAGCTATTAAAACTACAACATACATCAAAAATAAAAACAACAAAAAAAGATGTTTCTTTAAAAGCTCTTTTTAAATCATTGGCATGGGAAAAGCAACAAGAAATTGTAAATAGAGAGGCGGTAGAAGGCGCATTAAAAGCATTGTTTTCTAAGTTAGTAGCGTATGCACATTTAAAAAAAGTAGAGAGTACAGATGTGGTTTTGCTTTTTACAGATCTTTTGTCTCGCACGCTAAAAAATAATGTCAATTTTTATGCAGAAGCTTTAAATACAACTCCTCAGAACTTAAATGCAATTTGTAGAAAAGAATATGGTAAATCTGCATCAGATATAATTGCAGATCATATTATAAAAGAAGTTAAAAGACGTTTGTTATATACAAATGAGACTATTAGCGATGTTGCGTATAGTTTAGGCTTTAAAGATTCTTCTCATTTTACAAAATATTTTAAACGCTACACAGGTGAAACTCCCAAACAGTTTAAGAAGCCTAAGAAAATTATTTAGACCATAAAATTTTCAAATAGACCATTTTAAAACAATACACTAAAGTACTTTTGCTAGAAAGTATGAAAGATGTTATTTTGCAGGCTTTTACTGTGGATAAAAATGAAACCCATGAAACCTTATTTGTTTATTTAGTCTAACCACTTCATAATATAATTAAACCAAATTATAACTTAGATAAAAACCAATTTCAATGAAATTTAAAAAATGTGTATTTTTAGTACTCGCGCTTATTGCAAGTCAGGTTGCTACTGCTCAATTAACTGGTAAAATAACAGATTCAGAAGACAATTCTCCTTTAGAATATGCAACATTAGCTTTGTATAACTCCAGTAATAAAACACTGGTAACAGGTGTTGTAACTAATTTAGAGGGTTTATTTTCTATAGAAAATGTTAAGCCAGGAAACTATTATTTAGAAGCTTCTTTTATTGGGTATCAAATTAAAACAATTAAGCCGGTTGTAATCAATAAAAAAGGTGAGAGAAAAAATGTAGGAACGATAGCGCTAATTTTAGGAACTGGAAATCAATTAAATGAAGTTGTTGTAAAATCCGAAAGAAGTGCAGTGGTACATAAAATAGACCGACAAGTTTTTGATACTAAAAAATACCAAAGCACTGTTGGTGGAAATGCGGTAGACGTGGTTAAAAACTTACCTTCTATTACTGTAGATGGTTTAGGTGATATAAGTGTAAGAGGTAGTAAAGGTTTTACGGTTTTAATCAACGGAAAACCAACGCAAGGTGATGCAAGTATTATTTTAGCACAATTGCCTGCAAATGCTTTAGAAAGTGTAGAGTTAATTACAGCGCCTTCTGCAAAGTATGATCCGGAAGGAAAGGGTGGAATCTTAAACATCATCACTAAAAAAGGGGCAATCAACGGAACATATGCACAAGTAAATGTTCGTGGTGGATTTCCTTCGATAGAAGAGTATGATACAAAGGTAGCGGCAAAGAGATACGGAATTGATGCTACTGTAAATAAAAGAACAGATAATTGGAATATTTCTGTGGGTGCTAGTTACCAAAGAAATGATAAAACGGGTAGAAGAGAAGGAGATATGTACATTGTAAATGCTCCAGAAAATAAAACAACTTTTTTACCTTCGGATGGTGAGCGTAGTTTTGATGAAGTTACTTATAACGGACGTTTTAATGTAGATTATACTCCAAATAAATCGGATAGTTATTCGATTGGTCTTTTTGCAGGGAAACGTACCAAAGATCGTTTGGCAGATATTATTTATACAGATAATCATGCTATTTCTCCGATTGGAAGTGACAATCGTTTGTATACTTTTTCTTATTACAACCATAACTTAAGAACAAGAAAAGGTGATTTTGCTTTGGGTAGTTTTGATTATGCACACAAGTTTGATAATGCATCTAAGCTTTCTGCATCAATTTTATATGAATATACTTTTTTAGGAGGTCCAACAGAAAATGATAATTTAGGGAATCCTGATAATAATATCGTTTATCAGAGAGAATATAATACCAATGATAATCCTTTATACGGAACACGTTTTAACTTAGATTACCAATGGAAACCTTTTTCTTTTGGAACTTTAGAAACAGGATATCAATTTAGAGATTTAGACCATACGGGTACCTTTGAATATTTTAGAAACTCAAATATAGTTTCAAATTTTACCGAAAGTGATATAGTTCCTGAATTTTCTAGTGATGTTAGTTTAAAAAGAACTATTCATTCTGGGTATGCACAAGTAACAGGTTCTAAAAGTAAATGGGATTATGCTGCGGGAGTTCGTTTAGAATCTATGGATAGAGTGTATAAGGAGGCTTTAAGAAGTGAAGCAAATGAGAATGTATATAATTACGATTTTGTAAAGTTATTTCCTTCTGCATCTTTACAATATAAAATTAACGATAAAACGAATATAAAAACGGCTTATAGTAAAAGGGTAGAAAGAACTACTACTTTTAAGATGAATAGTTTTGCAGAACGTGAGCATTCTGAAGTTTTTGAACAAGGAGACAATGAGTTGTTACCAGAGTTTATCGATTTAGTAGAATTAGGAATTACTAAAAAATTAAAAGGAGGGAACGCTGTGTATGCAACGGCTTATTTTAGACATGTAGATAACGTTATTAACCGTGTAAACACGTTGGCTTATGAGAAAAGTGGCGCAATTATAGATAGTGTAATTAATAGAGTATATTCTAATGTAGGTAAAAGTAATGCTGTTGGTTTAGAAATTGGAGCAACCATTAAACCAACTCATAACTGGACCAATACCATAGGTGTAAATGTGTATAATTATGCCATTGATGGTGTTTTAAACTTTAATCATAGAGATGGTATTGACAGAAGTTATGATATTGATTCTAAATCTACCATTTATTCTTTTAACTTAAACTCCACCTATAATTTCTGGGAAAATGCGATGCTACAGTTTACCTTTAATTATTTGTCTGATAGAAATACAGCAATGGGTGAAGATTCTCGTTTTTACTCTCCAAACTTAACGTTTAGAAAAAAGTTTATGGACGATAGATTAACAGCTACTTTACAATGGCAAAATATGGATATGGGCTTATTAAAAACCAATGAGCAACGTATAACAACATCGGGAAGTAATTTTTATACCACTACAAATTATAGATATGAAGTAGATATGGTTTCTTTAAATTTATCATATACGTTTAATGCAGCTAAAAATAAATCGAAATTTATTGATAGTGAATTTGGTAAGAAAGAGTTTTAAAGACTCGTATTAAAATAAATCATATTAATCCTTTCAGCTGTTAAAAAGTTGAAAGGATTTTTTGTGTTAATTGCCAATAGGAATAATTATTGATGAAAATTCTTATATTTACTAAATAAAACAATCGTTATGAGCACCTTAGAAATGCGTAAAGAAATGTTAGAGCTTATTCAAAATGAAGATGAAACTTCCTTACAGGGGTTATATAATATGTTTAAGCAGCAAATACATGCAAACAAAGACATAGCAGAAGCTGAAGAAGATATAAAAGCTGATAGAGTTTGTAGTATAGAGGTGGTTAAAGATTTTATTGACGATTGGAAAATTTCTTAAGACCCCTTGTTTGGACATACAGAGCAAAAAAGGATAATTAATTTTTCATATTAATTATCCTTTTTTGTTTTATCATTGAATATTGCAATTTGTCCTAAGTCCTAAGTCCTAAGTCTTAAGTCCTAAGTCCTAAGTCCTAAGTCCTAAGTCTTAAGTCCTCAAGTCCTAAAGTTATTTTTAAGAATTATAAAACTCCATACTCTCAATAATTAATTCTTCGGGTACTTTACAGTCTATTTTATAATCTTCATAATCGTTTAGTAAAACAAAATTTACTTGTCCGTTTACGTTTTTCTTATCATGTTTTAACATTTCCATGATGGCAGAAAAATCTTCTTTTAAAAGATTTGTTTTATTATAAATTGATAAAACCACCTCTTTTACTTCACTTACTTTTTCGCTAGGGAAACCTAATAATTTAGAAGACATAAAACACTCACAAACCATACCTATGGCAATTGCTTCTCCGTGTGTTAGGTTTTCTTTGTCTTCAGATTCTAGATAAAAAGACTCAATAGCGTGCCCTAAGGTATGTCCAAAATTTAAAATTTTTCGTAAGCCTTGTTCTTTCGGATCTTGTAAAACCACTTCATTTTTTATGGATACAGAACGGTGTATTAACTTATTTATATCCAGCTCTTTACTGTTCTTTATCTCTTTAAATAGTTTAAGGTCGTAAGTGATTCCGTATTTAAGTATTTCTGCGGTACCAGATTTAATTTCTCTTTTAGAAACAGTGGTTAAATAATCTGTATCAACAATCACCATTTCCGGATTTGCAAACAATCCTATCTGATTTTTTAACACGCCTAAATCAACTCCAGTTTTTCCTCCAACAGAAGCATCAACCATAGATAATAATGTAGTTGGTATGTTTATAAAGTCAATTCCGCGTTTAAAACAAGAAGCAACAAAACCACCTAAATCTGTAATTACGCCACCACCTAAAGTAATCATTAAACTTTTTCTATCCCCACCTAATTCGGTAATTGCATTCCAAACGCCAACACAAGTTTCTAAGTTTTTATTAATTTCTCCAGACTCAATTTCTATAAGTTCAATACGTTTATCGGTCTCTAAATTGGGTATAAATTTCGGATAACAATGCTCTAAAGTATTCTCATCAACCAAAATAAAGAGTGTAGAGTAGTTATTAGTCTCAATTAAATTAGAAAGTTCTTGGTATGCTTTGTTCTGAAAATGAACAGGATATGTTACTGCTTGAATAGTTTTCATTGCTAAATTATTAAGTGTGCAAATTAAAAATAAAATATTCAATTATTACCATTCTATAGTTATATTTGTTTCTACTAAAACGATATAGTATGAAACTTTTTGATAATACAGAAGTAGCTTTTGCTTTAAAATCAGATTCTCAATTAGAACGCGCTTATTTTTTGTTTAAAATGATACAAAACGAACCCATGGTAAGAATTGGTAGCGCGGTAACTAATTTTGCGTTAAAAGTTCATTTACCGGTAGAAGGTCTTATACGATCTACGGTTTTCGATCATTTTTGTGGAGGTGTAACAGAAGACGATTGTATGCCTATTATAGATAACATGTATGCAAACGGAAACGTACATAGTGTTTTAGATTATTCTGTAGAAGGGCAAGACAAAGAAGTAAGTTTTGATGGAGCTTTAGAAAAGATCTTAAAAATTCTTAATTTCTGTGAAGAAAAACAATCCATTCCTTATGCGGTATTTAAACCCTCTGGTTTTGGTCGTTTTGGGTTGTTTCAAAAAATATCCGAAGCAAAAGAGTTAACTACAGAAGAACAAGAAGAGTGGAATAGAGTAGTAGCACGTTTTCATAAAGTATGTGAATTGGCTGTAAAAAAAGACGTTCCTTTATTAATTGATG
Source organism: Polaribacter butkevichii (assembly GCF_038024105.1). Taxonomy (NCBI): domain Bacteria; kingdom Pseudomonadati; phylum Bacteroidota; class Flavobacteriia; order Flavobacteriales; family Flavobacteriaceae; genus Polaribacter; species Polaribacter butkevichii. The sequence goes on along the minus strand of NZ_CP150661.1, from coordinate 918,810 downwards.
CAGAAGAAAGCTGGATGCAAAAAGCTGCTGATGAGTTAATAGAAGAATTAATGGAAATCTACAACAAAGAAAAAGCCATTGTTTTTAATACCTTACAAATGTATAAGCATGACAGAATGGACTATCTTAAAGCATTGCATGAAAAGGCAAAACAGAAAGGATTTTATATCGGCATGAAAGTCGTTAGAGGTGCTTATATGGAAAAAGAAAGAGAAAGAGCCGAAGAAAAAGGCTATCCATCACCAATTTGTAAAGACAAACAAGCTACAGATATCAATTATGATACCTGTATAAAATACATGATGGAGCATCCTAAAATGGCCTTATTTGCAGGAACACATAATGAAGAAAGTTCTTATTTGTTAATGGACTTAGCCAAAAAGTATGGAATTAAAGAAAATGATAATCGCCTTTGGTTCGGACAATTATTTGGTATGAGCGATCATATTAGTTACAATTTAGCCAATCAAGGCTATAACGTAGCAAAGTATCTTCCTTTTGGTCCTGTAAGAGATGTAATGCCTTATTTAATTAGAAGAGCAGAAGAAAATACATCGGTTTCCGGACAAACAAGTAGAGAGTTAAACCTGTTAAAAACAGAAAGAAAGAGGAGGAAATTATAATGACAAGTTTAGAAGAAATAAAACTATTGCTTATTAGAAATAAGCAAAGACTTGCGTTAGAACTAAGGCAAAGTAAAGAGGCTGTTTTTTTAATAAAGAAAGCAACACATTCTAATTTATCTGAAGAAGAAAAAGAGAAAATTAAAGTTCAGTTATTAGATATTTGTAAAGCAGTTCCTTCTTTAGCGGTGTTTTTATTACCTGGTGGGGCTTTGTTATTACCGCTTTTAATAAAATTAATTCCAGATATTTTACCTTCTGCATTTCAAGACGATTTGCCAAATGATAAAAAACAGGCTTAATTATAGTAGGTTTAAAAAATCTTTTAGAATTAAAGCTTAAAACTTCTTTTATATTCAAATAATACAATACATTTGTAAAGTAAACTTTAGGAGTAGCTATTAAATTAGTTTGAGAAAAATCCTTAGAACCTGATTTGGTTAATACCAACGTAGGAAAAAGTTGCTTAGATTTAGTTATACAAAACTACCTCTCTACGGTTTACAGTAAATATTTAAAAAATATGATTACTATAAAAGTAAACCAAGAAAATCATCAATTTTCAGAAACTTTAGCGTTAGCAGAATTAATTCGTTTTTTAGAAATAAAGACAAACGGAATTGCTGTTGCTATAAATGGCAGTGTAGTTAAAAAAAGCGATTGGTCTTTACGGTTACTTCAAAATAGTGATGAAGTTTTAATTATTAAATCCACACAAGGTGGGTAATAGTTAAACATTTAAAAAACAAACTATTTAATTGATCTAACTATAATTATGAAAAGTAAAGACACCGCACCAAAGCAAAACGGAATTACAAGAAATCCGTTTCCTAATTCTACAAAAGTGTATGTATCAGGTAAAATTCATCCACAGATTAAGGTGGCTATGCGAGAAATTGCATTAAGCGATACTACAGATTCTATGACAAAAAAGAAAACGCCAAATGAACCTGTAACTGTGTATGATACTTCTGGGCCTTACACAGACCCTAATAAAGAAATTAACGTTCATAAAGGAATTGAAAGAATTCGTGAACAATGGATTTTAGACCGAAACAACGTAGAGCAATTAGAAGAGTTTTCTTCGGAATATTGCAACCAACGTTTAAACGATAAAAGTTTAGACCACATGCGTTTTTCTTTATTAAAAAAGCCTTTACGTGCTAAAAAAGGAGAAAACGTAACCCAATTACACTACGCTAAAAAAGGAATTATTACGCCAGAGATGGAGTACATTGCTATTCGAGAAAACCAACGAATAGATGAAATGACAGAGATTAGAAAGCAGCACAAAGGCGAGCACTTTGGCGCTTCTATTCCAGAAAAAATTACTGCCGAATTTGTACGTTCAGAAGTAGCAAGAGGTCGTGCGGTAATTCCTTCAAATATCAATCATCCAGAAGCAGAACCTATGATTTTAGGTAGAAACTTCTTGGTTAAGATTAATGCAAACATTGGTAATTCGGCAACTACTTCATCCATAGAAGAAGAAGTAGAAAAAGCAGTTTGGGCATGTCGTTGGGGCGCAGATAATATCATGGATTTATCTACAGGACAAAATATTCACGAAACGCGCGAGTGGATTGTTCGTAATTCTCCAGTGCCAATTGGTACGGTGCCAATTTATCAAGCCTTAGAAAAAGTAAACGGCGTTGCAGAAGATTTAACGTGGGAGATTTTCCGTGATACGTTAATAGAGCAAGCAGAACAAGGAGTCGATTATTTTACCATTCACGCAGGTGTGTTGTTGCGTTACGTACCCATGACCGCAAAACGTGTTACAGGTATTGTTTCTCGAGGTGGTTCTATCATGGCAAAATGGTGTTTGGCGCATCATAAAGAAAGCTTTTTATACACACATTTCGAAGATATTTGTGAGATTTTAAAACAATACGATGTTGCTTTTTCTTTAGGTGATGGATTACGTCCGGGGTCTGTTGCAGATGCAAATGACGAAGCACAGTTTGCCGAATTAGAGACTTTAGGCGAATTAACTCAGATTGCTCGTAAGCACGAAGTACAGTGTTTTATAGAAGGTCCAGGTCACGTGCCAATGCACATGATTAAAGAAAATATGGAAAAGCAAATTGAGGTTTGCGACGAAGCTCCTTTTTACACATTAGGCCCTTTAACAACAGACATTGCACCAGGTTACGATCATATAACATCAGGTATTGGAGCCGCTATGATTGGTTGGTTTGGTTGTGCCATGTTGTGTTACGTAACGCCAAAAGAACACTTAGGTTTGCCTAATAAAGAAGACGTTCGTGTGGGGGTTGTTACCTATAAATTGGCAGCGCACGCAGCAGATTTGGCAAAAGGACATCCGGGGGCTCAGCATAGAGATAACGCCTTAAGTATGGCGCGTTTTGAGTTCCGTTGGCACGATCAATTCAATTTAGGACTCGATCCAGAGCGTGCTTTAGAATACCATGATGAAACCTTGCCTGCAGACGGCGCAAAAGTGGCGCATTTTTGTTCTATGTGCGGACCGAAATTCTGTTCTATGAAAATTTCTCAAGAAGTAAGAGACTTTGCTGCCGAAAACGACATTGTAGACAATGAAGTGATTGCAAAAGGTTTCGAAGAAAAATCGAAAGAATTTAAAGAAAAAGGATCAGAAGTGTATTTATAATATAATTAGGAAGTTCCCACGCTTAGAAAAAAAGCGTGGTCGGGCTTTCCGTTATATCTTTTGCTTGTTCTCGATACAAATTTATTCCGTTCCACTGTATAAATTCACTCGAACTGACAGCAAAAGGATGCCACTGTAATCCCTAACTCAACCAACGGATACGTCATTACTAGTAGTTAAAAAATATTGTCATTACGAGGAGGAACGACGAAGTAATCTGTTAATTCAATTATAAAAAATATGATAGTTCTTATTGCACCAGAAAAAGATATTCCTAATGAAATTGACATACTAAACCAGTTATTCGAACATGGTTTGCGTTTTTATCATTTTAGAAAACCCGAGAAAAACTACGAAGAACACGTTGCGTATTTAAATCGAATAGATAAAGAATACCACAACAGAATTGTAGTGCATTATCATCATGAATTAATAAACGATTTTAATTTAAAAGGCATTCATTTTCAAGAGCAAAAACGCATAGATTATATCGATAATCCGAGTGAGTACTTTAAAACGTTAAACATGTATGGTAAAACAATTAGTTCTTCTTTTCATGAGCCAAAAGTTTTAAAGGATTGTTATTTCGAATTCGATTACCATTTATTAAGTCCGGTTTTTTCATCGATTTCTAAAGAAGGATACGAAGGCAAAGGTTTTGATGTAAACGATATTGGTAAAAAAATTGTTGGCATGGGCGGAATTAATTCTGAAACAATACAAGAAACGTTACAACTAGGTTTTAAGGGTATTGGTGTTTTAGGTGGCGTTTGGAATGCAGAGAATCCGGTAGAGAGTTTTAAAAGTATAAAAGATAAGTATTATTCGTTAGTTTAATGAAATGTCATTCCGATTGAGGAACGAAAGAAGGAATCTGTTTGTTGTGTATTTGAATAATTGTCTGTCAGTTCGAGTGTTTTTATGCAGTGATAACGGAATAAAAATGTATCGAGAACAAGAATACAATTGTCAGTTCGAGCGCAGTCGAGAACTAAATAAATTAAAAGTCATTTAGATTGAAGAATTAGGAAGATGTATTAAATATAGATTGCCACGTCCTTCGTCCTCGCAATGACAGTTCATTGGAATTGAATGTTTGTCAGTTCGAGTGTTTTTATAAAGTGAGAGCGAAATAAAAATGTATCGAGAACAAGAATACAATTGTCAGTTCGAGCGCAGTCGAGAACTAAAAAAATTAAAAGTCATTTAGATTGAAGAATTAGGAAGATGTATTAAATATAGATTGCCACGTCCTTCGTCCTCGCAATGACAGTTCATTGGAATTGAATGTTTGTCAGTTCGAGTGTTTTTATAAAGTGAGAGCGAAATAAAAATGTATCGAGAACAAGAATACAATTGTCAGTTCGAGCGCAGTCGAGAACTAAAAAAATTAAAAGTCATTTAGATTGAAGAATTTGGAAGATGTATTAGATATAGATTGCCACGTCCTTCGTCCTCGCAATGACAGTTCATTGGAATTGAATGTTTGTCAGTTCGAGTGTTTTTATGAAGTGGTAACGGAATAAAAATGTATAGAGAACAAGAATCCAATTGTCAGTTCGAGCGCAGTTGAGAACTAAATAAATTAAAAGTCATTTAGATTGAAGAATTTGGAAGATGTATTAAATATAGATTGTCACGTCCTTCGTCCTCGCAATGACAGTTCATTGGAATTGAACGTTTGTCAGTTCGAGTGTTTTTATGAAGTGGTAACGGAATAAAAATGTATCGAGAACAAGAATCCAATTGTCAGTTCGAGCGCAGTCGAGAACTAAATAAATTAAAAGTCATTTAGATTGAAGAATTTGGAAGATGTATTAGATATAGATTGCCACGTCCTTCGTCCTCGCAATGACAGTTCATTGGAATTGAACATTTGTCAGTTCGAGTGTTTTTATGAAATGGTAACGGAATAAAAATGTATGGAAAAAACATTTGCAAAACACGAATTATTTTAAAAAAAACAAAACGGAATTAAAAGGAAGAAATAAGAAGTTTGAAAACTAAAAACTACATACTCACCATTGCAGGTTTAGACCCATCCAGCGGAGCAGGAATCACGTCGGATATCAAAACATTTGAGGCGCATCAGTTATACGGGGTATCGGTGTGTACTGCTGTTACGGTTCAGAATGATGTAGAATTTACAGACTGTGTTTGGATACCAAAAAAAGTAATATTAAGTCAGATACAACAACTTTTTAAACGCTTTTCAATTCCTGTTGTAAAAATAGGAATCATTCAATCTTGGAAAGTTTTATTAGCAATAATTCTGACTCTAAAAAAGTTAAATCCGGATATAAAAATAGTCTTAGATCCTATTTTAAAAGCAAGTGCTGGTTTTACTTTTCATACGATTCAAGATTTAGAGACTTTTGAAAAAGTATTACAAAACTGTTCTTTCATCACACCAAATTACGATGAAATAAAAGCATTGTTTCCAGATAAAAGCATTGAAGAAACCATCGAATTTATATCAGAAAAAACAAATATCTATCTAAAAGGAGGACACAGAATCGATAAAAAAGGTTGGGATGAGGTGTATTACAGTAAAATTGTAAAACTCAATATTCCTCCAATAACAACAAAACCCATTTTTGAAAAACATGGCAGTGGTTGTGTTTTATCCGCTGCATTAGCGGCAAATTTATCAAAAGAGATTCCTTTAGAAGACGCTTGTAAAAATACAAAATTGTACACAGAACAGTTTTTAAGTTCTAACGAATCTTTATTAGGAACGCATAATTATCAAAACAAATGATTCATAAATTACACTATATATCGCAAGGAGAAACGCCCAAAGAACATTTAGAAAACATACAAAAAGCGTGTGTTGCTGGTGCAGATTGGGTGCAATTACGTTTAAAAAACAGCGATGCTAAAACTATTTTAGAAACGGCAAAAGAAGCAAGAGAAATAACAACCCGCTTTAAAGCCAAATTAATTATAAACGATCATTACAAGGCTGCCAAAGAAATAAAAGCAGACGGCGTTCATTTAGGAAAAACAGATGAATGCCCTTCAAAAGTTCGTGCTTTTTTAGGAACGTCTTATATTATTGGAGGAACAGCAAATACATTAGAAGATTGCAGAAATCTACTAGATAAAAAAGTAGATTATATTGGTTTAGGCCCTTATCAGTTTACCGAAACAAAACAGCATTTAAGTCCGGTTTTAGGTGTCGAAGGATATAAAAATCTATTAGAAGAATTACAAACTGAAACTCCAATAATAGCCATTGGCGGAATTGTTTTAAAAGACGTTGCAAAAATTACAAATACAGGTATTTACGGAATTGCAATTTCTGGGGCAATCACAAAAGATGTAACTAGTATTGCTAAATTTCAAGAAATTTTAAACTAAAAATTGATATGTCTCCTCGAGCATTACTAAAATTAAAATATATTTTAATTGAAAGTAGAAAACGTAGTTTTTGAGCGGTTCTTAGTTTAACGGAATTATTAAGAGTTCTCAACTGCACTCGAACGGACATCAATTAAAAACAATAAAAAAATGAGTCAAAAATTAAAAATAGCAGACAAAGAATTTACTTCTCGTTTGTTTACCGGAACAGGAAAGTTTAGTTCATCAAAATTAATGAAAGAAGCATTATTGGCTTCCGAAAGTGAGTTGATAACAGTTGCTTTAAAAAGGGTAGATGTTCAGGATGAGGAAGATGATATTTTATCACATTTAAACCATCAACATATCAACTTATTACCCAATACCTCTGGAGTAAGAACCGCAAAAGAAGCCGTTTTTGCTGCCGAATTGTCTAGAGAAGCTTTAGAAACCAATTGGGTAAAATTAGAAATTCATCCAGATCCAAGATACTTATTGCCAGATCCTATAGAAACGCTAAAAGCAGCAGAAGAATTGGTGAAACTCGGTTTTGTAGTGATGCCGTACATTCATGCAGATCCTGTTTTATGTAAACGATTAGAAGATGTTGGTGTGCAATGTGTAATGCCTTTGGGAGCGCCAATTGGAAGTAACAAAGGATTAAAAACAGTCGATTTTTTAGACATTATTATAGAACAATCTAACGTGCCTGTAATTGTAGATGCTGGTATTGGTGCGCCATCTCACGCTGCGTATGCGATGGAATTAGGTGCAGATGCTGTTTTGGTAAATACGGCAATTGCGGTTTCTCAGAACCCAATAGCGATGGCAAAAGCCTTTAAAATGGCGGTTGAAGCAGGAAGAATGGCGTTTGAAGCAAAATTGGCTCCGAGAAGTGAAATGGCAATTGCCAGTAGTCCGTTAACGAGTTTTTTAAGCTAAACTATGAGTCATTTTAAAGAACTTTTCGATACCTATAATTGGGATTTTAGCCTAAAAAGTATTTTTGATAAAACAGCTGTTGAGGTAAAACAAGCTTTATTAAAAGATAAACTAGATTTAGAAGATTTTAAAGCCTTAATTTCTCCTGCTGCAAAACCATTTTTAGAAGAAATGGCGCATAAAAGTCAGTTGTTAACTAAGAAGCGTTTTGGTAATACTATGCAAATGTATGTGCCAATGTATTTGAGTAACGAATGCCAGAATATTTGTACGTATTGCGGTTTTAGTATGACCAACAAAATTCCAAGGCGCACGTTAACAGATGCAGAAATTTTAAAGGAAGTCGCTTTTTTAAAAGCGAAAGGATATGATCATATTTTATTGGTTACAGGAGAAGCAAATAAAACGGTAGGAGTTGAGTACATTAAAAATGCCATTCAAATCATTCGTTCTCAATTTTCTAATATTTCTATTGAAGTTCAGCCTTTAAACCAAGATGAATATGAGCTGTTGGTAGAAAACGGATTGTATGCTGTTTTGGTGTATCAAGAAACCTATCACAGAGACGAGTATAAAAAACACCATCCGAAGGGAAAAAAATCTAATTTCGATTATCGTTTAGATACGCCAGATCGTTTAGGGAAAGCAGGAATTCATAAAATTGGTTTGGGTGCTTTATTCGGCTTAGAAGATTGGCGAGCGGATAGTTTTTTTACAGCTTTGCATTTAAAATATTTACAAAAAACGTATTGGAAAACCAAGTATTCGATTTCATTTCCAAGATTACGTCCGCATTCTGGCGGATTAGAACCAAAAGTGGAAATGACAGATTCAGACTTAGTACAGTTAATTTGTGCGTTTCGTTTGTTTGATGAAGACATAGAATTATCGATGTCTACCAGAGAAAGTGAAGTGTTTAGAAATCATATTGTTAATTTAGGCATTACCTCAATCAGTGCAGAATCAAAGACAAATCCTGGAGGTTATACGGTAGAACCACAATCTTTAGAACAATTCGAAATTTCTGATGAAAGAAGTACTGAAGACGTTGTACAAATGTTAAAAAACCAAGATTTAGAAGTAGTTTGGAAAGATTGGGAACACTTTAAGTAATCAATTATCAATTATCAATTAGGAATTACGAATTACGAATTTCAAATTATGAAGTTCACGTTTAACGTATAATTATCATGCTAACATCAGAAGAAAAAAAGCAATACAATCGTCATTTAATTTTAAATGAAATAGGAGTGGAAGGACAATTGAAACTTAAAAAAGCCAAGGTTTTAGTCATCGGAGCTGGCGGATTAGGTTGCCCTGTTTTACAATATTTAACTGCTGCAGGTGTTGGCACTATTGGTATAATTGATGATGATGTGGTAGATCAAAGTAATTTACAACGTCAGATTTTATATACAGTTGATGATATTGGAGCGTCAAAAGCAGAAACTGCCGCAAAGCGATTATCAAAATTAAATCCGTTTGTGAATTTTAAGGTGTATCAAGAGAAATTGACCAAAGAAAATGCCATTTTAGTATTCACTAATTATGATATTATTGTAGACGGGAGTGATAATTTTTCTACACGTTATTTAGCAAACGATGCGGCTGTTATCACCAATAAACCTTTAGTGTATGGCGCTATTTTTAAATTTGAAGGTCAGGTAAGTGTGTTTAATTATAAAGGAAGTGGCACGTATAGATGTTTGTATCCAACACCACCAAAACCAAACGAATCTCCTAATTGTTCAGAAATAGGAGTTTTAGGCGTGTTACCCGGAATTATAGGAAGTTTACAAGCAAATGAAGTTATAAAAATAATATGCGGAATAGGAGCCATTTTAGCAAATAAATTATTGGTTTATGATGCTTTACAAATGAATCAAATGATACTGAAATATGAAAAAGAAAGTAAAACCAACGTTACTGCTTTAGAAACCGATTATGATTTTTTCTGCGGAATTTTATTCAAAGAAGAAATTTCTTTAGAAGAACTTCAAAAAAATAAAGAAAAATATAATTTATTAGATGTGCGAGAAATTTGGGAAAGAGAAAAATATCATATTGGAGGGCAACATATTCCTTTGGGCGAATTATTACAACGTTTAGATGAGGTGCCTCTAAATAAAGATTTAGTGGTATATTGTCAATCAGGTGTGAGAAGTGCTAAAGCAATTGAGGTTTTATCTAATCATCATTTTAAGGCAAAAATCGTAAATTTAAAAGGAGGTTGCTTTTAATAAATTAGAATAAAAATGAATTATCATATACCTTTTTAACGCTGAGATAGTTAAAGTTTTTTAGATTGAATGAAATCTTTAAACTAAAAACACTACTTTTGCACGAAATTTAAGAATACATAAATGCAACCAATTAGAAATATCGCTATTATAGCCCATGTCGATCACGGAAAGACAACGTTAGTAGATAAAATTATAGATCAAGCTAAAATCTTAGACGATCGTAAAGAACGTACAGATTTATTGTTAGATAATAACGACTTAGAACGTGAAAGAGGAATTACAATTCTTTCTAAAAACGTTTCTGTGCACTACAAAGAAACAAAAATTAACGTAATTGATACTCCTGGTCACGCCGATTTTGGTGGAGAAGTAGAGCGTGTATTAAAAATGGCTGATGGTGTTTTATTATTAGTGGATGCATTTGAAGGGCCAATGCCACAAACTCGTTTTGTATTAGGTAAAGCCTTAGAATTAGGGTTAACTCCTATTGTAGTTGTAAACAAAGTAGATAAAGAAAACTGTACGCCTGATATTGTTCATGAAAAGGTTTTTGATTTAATGTTTGCTTTAGAAGCTACAGAAGAGCAATTAGACTTTACTACAGTGTATGGTTCTGCAAAGAACAACTGGATGAGTACTGATTGGAGAAATGAAACTGATAACATCATTCCTTTATTAGATGCTGTTTTAGAATCTATTCCTGCAACAAAATACAACGAAGGTACAGCACAAATGCAAATTACTTCTTTAGATTTTTCTAAATTTACAGGAAGAATTGCTATTGGACGTGTATTTAGAGGAGATTTAGAAGTTGGTAAAGAATACATGTTATGTAAAGCTGATGGTTCTACTAAAAAAGTAAGAATTAAAGAATTACACGTATTCGAAGGAATGGGTAAATTACAAGTAGATAAAGTACCTTGTGGAGATATTTGTGCTATTACTGGTTTAGAAGGATTTGAAATTGGTGATACAATTGCAGATTTAGAAAACCCTGAAGCATTACCAAGAACAGAAATTGATCAACCTACTATGAGTATGTTGTTTACAATTAACAATTCTCCTTTCTTTGGTAAAGAAGGTAAATATGTAACATCTCGTCACTTAAGAGATCGTTTATTTAAAGAATTAGAAAAAAACCTTGCATTAAAAGTAGAAACTACGGATAGTGAAGATAAATTTAACGTTTTTGGACGTGGAGTTTTACACTTATCTGTATTGATTGAAACAATGCGTAGAGAAGGATATGAATTACAAGTGGGAAGACCACAAGTAATTATTAAAGAAATTGATGGTAAGAAACATGAGCCAATGGAAACATTGTCTATTGATGTACCAGAAGAAATGGCTTCTAAAGCAATTAACTTAGTATCTCTTAGAAAAGGTGATATGTTAGTAATGGAACCAAAAGGAGATTTACAACATTTAGAGTTTTCTATTCCTTCTAGAGGTTTAATAGGTTTAAGAAATAAAATTTTAACAGCTACTGGTGGTACTGCTATTATTAACCACCGATTTAGTGAATATGGACCTTATAAAGGAGACTTTACTGAAGAAGTAAAAGGAGCAATTGTTTCTTCTGCAGCAGGTAAAGCAACAGCATATGCATTAAACCGTTTACAAGATAGAGGTGTTTTCTTTATTGATATTAATCAAGAAATTTATGTAGGTCAGGTGATTGGAGAAAACTCTAAGTCAGATGATATGGCAGTAAATTTAATTAAAGGAAAGCAATTGACAAACATGCGTAAATCTGGTACAGATGATGCTATGAAAATTGCTCCGAAAATTGATTTCTCTTTAGAAGAAAACATGGAATATATTAAAGCTGATGAGTATTTAGAAGTTACTCCAGAAAGCTTACGTATGCGTAAAATTGTTTTTAAAGGATAATAACATTTTAAGTTGAGGTCTTTTTTCTTTTAATAAAGTAAAAAGTCTAAAACCAAAATATATACTACAGAAAACGCCACTTTATAGTGGCGTTTTTTATATTTGCAGTATGAACGATTTTAATAATTTTTTTGAAAGATTACAACAAAGCCTTCTCAATGATGAGTTTGTAAAACTAACATTGAGCAAGCCTATTAGAAAAAGTGAAGGGTTGTTAAATGTATATGTGCGTTTATTTAAGGTTGATGGTAAAGATGTTTTTGAATTAAAATACCGTCATGAAGAAGACAATACGTTTAAACAATTTTCTTTAGAAGAATTAAAATCAGAATTAGAAAGTTTACTATTAAATAAATTTAGAACAGGTTGCTTGTTTACTTTAAGTGAAGATTTAATTGTACTTGTATCTAAAAAGAAACTGGTTTCTTACAGAGACAATGCTCCGAGTTTTAAAAATAAATTACCAGAAATTCCACTACAATCGTAACTTAGACTATTATGATAGAAATTTTGTAATGTATTCCTTTTTTTTATAGAAAAAGTAAATATGTAGGCGAAATTTTTAACGTAAGATTGCAAAGTTTCATTTTAAATTCACCTTATTTTTAAAAACAACAGGTAGAAATTTATTTTCCTCTTTTAATTTGTGTGTAGTTTTATCTGCTTTTTTTCTTTAAATAGAGAAAGTATGGCTTTTTTCAATATATTTTATAAAAAAAGTAAGTAATAAAGTGAAATAGCTAACCTATTTAATACTACATAAATAGCCTTGTAAATCTGCTAATTATTGTAGTTAAAATAGTTCTATTGATTGTACTATAGTCTACCTTTGTAGTAAAATTGTTTTACAAAAAAGTTTAACTCAATTAAGGAAAATACCACATAGAATTATGAATACAATATTCACAGACGCTAGTTTTCAGAACATAATGAACGTAGCCAATAAATACGGCATAAGCGCGAATGCTGTTACAGATTTAACACAAAGACTTATGAGTAGCAATGGCTCTATGGCACAGTTTAATATACCTGAGTTAGGTGGAGGCGGACAGTGGATGCAAGGAGGTATGACCATGGTGGGTGATATGTTTAATAATAATCTTAAATATTTGGTAGATGGTCTTTGTGTAGATTTATCTAATCTAATACACCAAGGTGCTATACAATACAAACCTTTACCTAAATTAGAAAATCAACAAGGAGGATTTTCTGGCAATTGGTGGGGAGATTTAGGTTTTCCTAATTCTACTGGTAGTCAAAATGGAACGAGCTATGCCATTTTTAATGACATTCACCGTTTGGCAATTAAGGAAAACGGAAAAGTTACTGTATTTGATACTTTAGACAATAATATTGGTGGTGTAGGTCAACAACAAGGTGGTAACTATTCTGTAACCTTTACAAGTCAATATGGTAATGTAAATTTAGGTTCCTTACCAATTGTTTCGGGTGGAGATACCATTCAGAAATCACAACCAATTCAGAATAACGAAGCGCAAAAAAATGTTGTAGAAAATACGGTTGCACCAGTTATTGATGCTCCAATACAAGAAATTAATAATACAAACAACAGTGCTTTTGAAGAAGATATTTTTGTAAAAATTGAAAAATTAGCAGGTTTAAAAGACAAAGGAATTCTTTCTGTTGAAGAATTTGAAAATAAAAAAGCTGATTTATTAAACAGGTTATAAAAATTTGATTTCTTTTTTCTGAAGTAGAAATCTCATTCAATAAACAAAAAGCTCAAGTATTAAACTTGAGCTTTTTTTCGTTGATATAAAATTCAATTAATAACCTACATCTATACCAACAGAAACGGCCATTTGGCCTCTATCAGTTCTAATAGAAAAACCGATTGTTTTATAACCAGTAGTTATTGGGAAAACAATTACTTTAAATGTTAGTTTTTTAGAAGTAATAAGTTTGTTTTTTGTTAATCCTTCTATTCCTATATTTTTTATGTCTCCAGAAATTTCATAATCAAAAATGGTATAATTAGCATTACAATCATTTAAAATTTCAAATTCTATTTCATTAGCTTCATTTACTTTTAATTTTTTAGCAGGAAATGTTTTATCTACTACATTAGTAGAAACACAAGAAGGTGTAGTATCTTCTTTTTCACAAGAAATAAAAGTAAAAGAGGAAAGGATGATCATGAGGAAAATATATTTTTCTTTCATAGTTTTTTTATTTGTGATACAATTAATTTAAAATAATATTCTACAATATAGCAACCACACTAACTCCGTTATTCTTTTTTGTTATTTGAATCTGAGTAGGTATACGTTCTTTTAAGTTTTCTACGTGAGAGATAATTCCTATTATTTTACCTTGCGATTGTAACGTTTCTAGGGTAGAAATTACGGTTTCTAGCGTATTGCTATCTAAAGTACCAAAACCTTCATCAATAAAAAGAGAATCTATTTTTACATTTTTACTTGCTAAATCAGATAAACCTAAAGCCAAAGCCAAACTAATGATAAACTTTTCTCCACCACTAGAAGTATCTACCAATCTTGCTTGATCTGTTTGATAATGATCTATTAAATTAAAATTAAGCTCTTCTTTGGGTTTGTAATTATCTTCCATTTTTAAAGAATATCGCTTGTTTAATTTGTACAAATGCACATTGGCAAGGTCTAATAAATGTTTTAAAGTTAACCGTTGTACATATACATTAAACGCATCTTTAGAGTTACCGATAATAACAAATAGTTCTTTCCAAACTTTACAAATTTCTGCTTGTGCCTCAATCTTTTTATAGACCTCTTGATTTCTATCTCTAATTTCTTTGTCTTTTCTAAAAGCTTCTACTATTTTACCTTTTTCAGTTAATACGTTACTGTTTTTAGTTTTTAAAGCAGTTAATGTTAATTTACTTTCTGCTTCGGTAGTTTCAAACTTTTTAGATGTAATTAAGGCTGATTTTTCTTTTAAATTAGCCTCTTGTAATGTTTTTAAACGAAGTTGTTTATCTTCAATTAATTTTTTGTTTTTAATATATTCTGCTTGTTGTTCTTCTGTTAATAATGCTTTTTCAACATCTTCTTTTAAAGAGAAATCACTGTTTTTTAACTGAGAATTAAAAGTTGTTCCTATCGTTTTTAATTTTTCTTTTAAAATCTCTTGTGCTTTACTATTTTCTAATTTTAAAGCTTCTTGCTTATTTTTTAAATCTAAAAGTTCCTGCTGTTGTTTTTTTGATGCTTCAACTTTTTTAGATAAACCATTTCTAACGGTTTGTAATTGTGCTCGTTTGTTTTCTACAGAAATTGCTATAGGTAAAATTGCTACACGTTCTTTTTTTAGTAAATCAATTTTAGTGTTAGAATTTTTAATTGATGTGAAGTGCTCTTTTTGAGTTTTAAGTAGTGTTTCTTGTTGTTTTTTAGTGTTTTCTAACTTAGAGTTGGTTAGTTTTATATTTGCTCTTAATTGCTCTAAATTTTTCTCTTTTTTATTGAATTTAAGAATAGAACCTTTTAAGTTTTCTATAAATGAATGGCTGTTTTCTATAGAAGGTAATTCCAAATTAAACTTTGTCAGTTTTGTTTTTAAACTAGTTTCTAGTTGAATAACAGTTGCCTTTAATTGCTCAATTAGTTTATTCTTTTCTTCAATTTCTGTAGTTGCATTTTTATTCTTTTCAGTAAGCGTGGCAACACCCGTTTGAATTTGATTTAAATATTGACTTTGTTTTTTTAGATTTTCTTCTAATTTGTTTTTAACTTCCTGTAATTCTTGCGCTGTTTTTAGGCGTTTATCTAAAGCTAAAATTTGTTCGGTTATGTTTTTAAACTCCGTTTCAATTTTTGTAGAATTTGTTAAATCACAATTAAGCTCTAATTGATTGGCATTTAATTGGAGTACTTTTAATTCTTCATTTATAATAGCATCTCTCTTAATTAAAGTGTTTATCTCAGTCTTTAAGGCAACTTCATTTTTTTCTAATTCGGTTTTAGAGAGATTAAATAATTGAAGCTTTTCCTTTCTTTGTTGCAATTCTAGTTCAGATTTAGAAACACCAATAGAAACCAAATGTTCTGTAAAAGGATGTACTGTAGAACCACATAAGCCACAAGGTTCTCCCTCAATTAAATTTTTACGATCACTTTCATATTTAGAAATACTTTTTTCTAAATTTAAAATTTTATCGGCATCAGAAACTGCTTTTTCTTGTGTTTCAATTTCTTTATTTATAGCAGTAATTTGCTTTTTATTTTCTTCTGTTTTAATAGAAAATGTTTTTTTATTTTCTACTAAGTTGGTTTGTTCTTTTTTTAATTTAATTATTTGCTCAGAAAATTGTTTAAACTGTTTCCAATTAGTTTCTTTAGCAGCTAATTTTGTTTTTTCGGCTAATAAATTAGATAAATTATTTTTAGTTAATTCTAAAGTAATCTCTGTAAGCTCTTTTTCTGTTTTTTTGAATTCAATATTTTTAGCTTCAAGAATTTTATTGCCTTCGTTTAATCTATTTTTAGTTTTTTCAATTTCTTCCTTTTTAAGAATTACAAAAGCAGCAGCGTCTTTTAAGGTTTCTTTTTTATTCTTTAAAGAAGCAATTTCACTGGTCCAATTTGATATTTCTAAATCTACTTCTTTTAAAAATTTATTTTCTAAAACATAAGTTTCATCAACTTTAATTGCAGATGTTGTAGTAGCTAAAACCTTATTTAACTGAATTTCTTCTGTATTTAAAAGCTCAATTTCTTTGGTTTGTTTTTCTAAATCTAGTTCAATCTTTTGTTTGTTATCAACTTCATTTTTAATTTTACTATCTAGGTTTGTAATTTTATCAAACTTAGGCAACCAATTAGCAAAATCTTTGTCGGCAGTATGTAACGCTTCCGTATCTTTAGCAGTAAGTAGCGTTAATTTTTCAATTTCTGGTTTTAATGTTTTTAATTGATTTTCTAAAGCTTCTAATTGTTTCGATTTTTCTGAAGCTTCTAAGGTTGTTCTCTTTAAATTCTGAAGAACTTCTTTAAAAGGTGCCGCTTTTTCGTTTAAATCTAATAAGCTTAATTCTGCTTTATGCTTTTCAATTAATAAGTTAATGTCTTTAGATTCTAATTCTAGTTGTGCTGTTTCCGTAAGGATTTTCTGATATTTAACATACCATTCTACAATTTCTTGAGTCGTTTTTATTTCGGCATCAATCTTAATAATATCTGCATCTAAATCTTTGTCTTTTTGTAATAATTCTGCTTTAGCCTCTTCCGTTAATACATCATCTGCATTAATTTTAGATTGAATTTCTACTAATTTTTTTTCTTCTTTCGATTTTCGATCTAAAATACCTTGCCCAATTTTTTTATAAATCTGCTCGCCCGTAATCTGTTCTAATAAACGTCCTTTTTCAGGTCCTTTGGCAGTTAAAAAAGAAGCAAATTCACCTTGTGCCAACATTACAGACCGTAAAAACTGATTGTAATCTAATTGTGTAACCTGAATGATGTTTGCAATTAAGTCTCTTTTTTGAGTTGCTAAAATAGTATCTGTAGTTAAGTTTTTTAAACTAACTTCTTCTTTAGCATTTTTGTATTTTTTTCCTTTTTTATCGGCAATTCGTATTCCCCAAAAGGTTTCGTAAACAGTTAGGTCATTTTGAAACGTAATTCTACTAAATGCATCATTGGCACCATGGCTTACAACGTCTAATAAAGTTCCTTTTGTACCATTAAAACGTGGCACATTATGATACAAAGCAATAGTTATGGCATCTAAAATAGTTGTTTTTCCTGCACCAGTAGAGCCTGTAATTGCATACAAACCAACATCTTTAAATTGTTCACTTTCAAAATCAATAACAGTGGGAGCGTCTGATTTTAATGAATTTATATTTTGTAATTCTATCTTTAAAATTTTCATAGGAAGCTGCCTTATTGGTTTTTAACGGATTGTAAAATTTCATTAAAAGCATCTTTAACTTCTGGGTTATTTTTTAAATCATATCCCATTTCTTCACACTTTAATTCAAAAACTTCCATTGGCAAGAGTTCTTTTATCGATTTTGTTTCTGCTAACAATTCTTCAATACCTTTGGTGTTTCGTTGTTTTTTTAAAGCAATTTTTAAAATTTCAAAAGGATATTGTTCTGCAGCATTTTTTAAATCGTCTGTATTTACGGTATGTGCTTCTTTAAGTGCAATTTCTACCCAAGGTGTTAAATTGTATTCGTTATCTGTTATTGTTGTAAATTGAGCTATACATGCATCAATGGTTCCTTCTAGTTTATAAAAGTTTCTAAAATGCGGAATTATAGCATCTTCAATCGAACTAATTTTATTGTTTTCTATTGTTAAAACAATTATTTTTTTATCATATTTTAACTCACTAAAACTTAAAATATTGGGTGATCCAGAATACCGTATCTTATCATTATTACCAATTATTTGAGGCCTGTGTAAATGACCTAAAGCCACATAATCAAAATACGTAGGGAAATCTTGGGCACCAATATGTCCTAAGGTTCCAACATAAATATTTTGTTCGCTATCACTAATAGAACCACCTGTTGCAAATAAATGTCCCATGGCAATTACAGGGGCATTACTTTTATTTATGGTTTCACATTGTTTTGCTGCGGAATTGTAATGGTTAATTAATGCTGTTTTGTACTTATCGGTTAATTCATCAAAAGTTTCGCCAGCAACTGCACGTCTAATATCTCCATCTCGTAAATAAGGTACAGCTGCAATAATTACTTTTTCGTTATTGATTTCAATTTCAAAAACTTCATCTTCTATATGTTCCGTTGCTTTACCAACTACCTTAATAGAAAGTGCATTTAAAATATGTTTTGGGGCATTTAAGGTTCCCGGAGAATCATGGTTTCCGCCGGTAATAATTATCGATTTACATGTGGTACCGTTAAGTTTTACTAAAAAACTGTAATACATTTCTAAACTTTGGTTGGATGGAGAACCGGTGTCAAAAACATCGCCAGAAATTAAAAGTACATCAATTTTTTGCTCAATAATGTAAGTTTCAATCCAATTTAAAAATAAAGATTGTTCTTCAAATTGAGATTGTTCGTGCAGTCGATGTCCTAAATGCCAATCGGCAGTGTGTAGTATTTTCATTTTCTTTTCAATTTTTAACTTTTCTAGTCTATAGCATCCGT